>LFTB01000022.1 GCA_001512905.1 Clostridia bacterium DTU084
GCCCAGAGCCTCTTCCAGTTCCCAGACAGCAGCAAAAGGGCGTTCCTCCCGCCAGGAGACAATTGCCTGAGCTTGCTGGGAGGTTAAACCGAGCCTTTCCAGCATTTCCACTGTTGCCAAGTTCAGGTCCAGTTTGCCCGCCTCGTCTTCCAACCTGACGATGAAACTGAAAGGCAGTGCTGGAAGATCTGCGCTATCCCAAGTTTCTGTGTGATCCAGAAGGACCAGGGAAAAATAAGCCCCCTCGAGATTGTCCAGCTTGCTTTCTGCAAAAGCGAGGCCAGATCGTGCAGCAAGCTCTGCCTGCCGCTTCTCGCTGCGCCGCTCTGCAGCCTTATGTTCCAGCCTGCCCATGAAGGAAACTGCGAGGGCAATAGTGCTGATGAGGAGCAGAATAGAGAGGGTGCTTGCCAGGACGTAGCCCCGCGCCTTCACTGCCCTTCTCCTCCCTGGGGCAAAATGACGGAAAGCTCCTGCTGGGTGCCGGCACTTGTGGTGAAAAGAAGCAGGACCTCTCCTGGCAGGCCCTGGGTGCGAGAATCCCAGCTGGAAACCCCGCCATCGAAGGAGAAGCTGAGGTCAGTTAAAGAGGGGGCTATTTTTTCTGCACCGAGTTCCAAGAGAAGCTGAGCTGTGGGCAGCTCCTCTTGGGAAGGCTGCCAAAGACTAAGTTCAGCTTCGAGATAATAGAGGCTGTCGGAAACTGCTCCCCAGCCCACGAGCTTCAGCCTGCTGTCTGCCACAGTTGTGAAAAGCAGAGCTGATTCGTCATTCTCACTTAATGCAAGAAAGAAAAGATCCTGTCGCTCTGGGTGGAGCAGGACAGAGCGCAGCTGGGAAGACAATTTGTCCTGGATCCGGCCCAGATCTGCCAGGACTGCAGCGGACACATCCTGTCTTTCAGCCAAGGAAAAGGCCTGGCTGAGAAACCTGCCGGCCCCAGCCACCACCAGCGCCCCTAAAGAGAGGGCAAGCAAAAGCTCAAGGAGGGTAAACCCCTTCTCCTTTGGTGAGATAGGCGAAAGTTTCACTCTGCCTTGTTCCCCTTTCCTGCCAAAAGACTGTCAGTTTCGCCAAATACAGTTCATCTAGATACGGCTCCACCTCATACTGCCAGCTGGCCTGGTAAGCGGCAAGTTCACCTTCCTGGTTCAGAAGGGGGTTTTCCACCTCAGAAAGGGCCAGGGTGAGGAGGGCGTCACCTTTGCTTTTCAGCATCGCCCGCCTCGAGCTGTCCCAGCCTGTCTGCAGGGCCAGGCCCAGACCAGCAACTGCTGTGGTCAAAAGGACCACTGCTACCATCACTTCAAGGAGGGTAAAACCGTTTTTAGCCACTGCCATCCCCTCCAGGATAAACTTCCACTGCGCCCTCAGGTGTAATCTTCACAGCGTACTGCTCCTCGGCAAGGCTGAGGAGCAGAACAGCCTCTTCCTCCAACTTCCCGCCGGGGAGGAAAGCCAGCTCTTCCGGCCCGGAGTAGCTCAGAGCCTCAGGAAGGCTGTATGAGTCTAATACCTCCTGGCTTTGGTTCTCCAGGACAAACCCATCTTCCTGCAGTCTGAGCCGCAGCTCTTCCTCAGAGGTGTCTGCAAGGGTCAGGCCGTAGCGGCATAATTGCGCCAGCTGCCTGCTTGCAAGGCGCAGCGAAACCTCCTGCCTCCTCCCCTGCCAGTTGGGAATGACGAGGCCAACTGCAAGGCCGATAAATCCCAGGACAAGGATTAATTCCAGGAGGGTAAATCCACTCTCAGTCCCAATTGGTGATATCTTCATCAGGGCCTGTACCGCCTTCTCTGCCGTCCCGTCCCAGGGAGTAGAGGTCGTAGCTGTTGGTGTTGTATATCCCGGGACAGCGGTATTGATAAGGATTTCCCCACGGATCCTGCCGCGGGAGCCTGCGCAGGTACGGTCCTTTCCAGTTGTCAGCGCCTTGGGGCTGCTCTACGAGAGCCTGCAGGCCTTGGTTTGTGCTGGGGAAAAACCCGTTGTCCAGCTCGAAAGCGTCAAGGGCAGTGCTGATGGCTTCCAGGTCGGAAATTGCCCTGCTGCGCTTGGCATCCTCGCTTCTGCCCACAAAATTTGGCACCAGCCTCGCTGCCAAAATTCCTAAAATCAACATTACGAGCACGAGCTCAAGGAGAGTAAATCCTGCCTCTCGATGGCGCTTCATAACCATCCTCCTCATCAGTTGAGATAGCTGTTCAGATCAAAGATGGGCACCAGGACGCTTACAACCACAAAGCCAACCAACAGGCCCATCACTAAAATTATTGCCGGCTCCACCAGGGAAAGGAGGGTCTTTCTGCCCAGATCTGCCCGGTACTGGTATGTAGCGGCAAGATGGGCAAGCATTTCAGCCAAGCTTCCCGTCTCCTCCCCTGAGGCGATCATGGCTGTGGCAAGATTAGGAAAGTATTGGTTGTCTGCCAGCGCCTCCGCCAGCTTTTCCCCTTCTCTCACTCTCTCTTCAGCTGTAGAGAGGATTTCCGCAAAAACGCTGCTGCCTACAGCTGACCGGACGATGGGAAAAGCCTGGGCAAGGGGAACTCCCCCCTTGAGCAGAATGGCGAAGGTGTTGGCAATGCGGGCAGTATAAGTGTAGATAAAGATCTGTCCCAATGCAGGCAGTCGGAGCAGAACCTCGGAAAGCCACCTTCCTCCCTTTGGCTTGGAAAGCCAGTTCCAAAGCCCCAATAGGACAAGAGAGATAACTGCTAAGGCCAAGAGCCAGTAGTTCTTCAGCCAGCTTCCCAGGTTCATTAAAAAGACTGTTGTCTGGGGAAGGTTCTGATCAAAGTCTGCAAACAGTTCCGCAAGGCGCGGCAGGAGAAAAACTAAAAGAAAGCCTGTGGAAACCAAAGCTGCGAAAAAGAGGAGGGCCGGGTACAAAAGGGCGCTTTTGATGGTCTGCCTGCTCTCCTCTTGGCTGGTAAGGTGGGCTGCAAGCTGCTCCAAAACTGTAGCTAGCTGGCCGGCAGACTCTCCTGCCCGCACCATCTCCACAACCAGGGTGGGAAAAGCCCGGCTTTCTGCCATGGCACCAGCAAGGTCGCTGCCTGCTTTGACGCTCTCGAGGACCTCGCTTAAAGCCTGTTTTAAGCGGGGAGCGTGGATCTCCGCAGCCAAAAGTTCCAAAGCGTGATCCAAAGGCACGCCTCCAGCCAGGAGCTTGCCGAGGAGCAGAATCATGGTGGGCAGCTCCCCTGAAGCCTGCCTGAACCTTCCCGGCAGCTTCTGCTCCTTGAGCACAGAAGGATACAGTCCACGGTTGCGGAGGAGCCGTAGGGCCTGCTCCTGGTTTTCCGCCTCCAGCTGTCCCCGAACAGCCTTGCCGCTTCTGTCAATGGCGTGATAAGCAAATCGCTTCATCAGCTGCCTGCCACCCTTTCCACCTCTTGGGCTGTGGTAAGGCCTTTCTTCACTTTCTCCCAGCCGCTTTCAGCAAGAAGCTTCATGCCAGCTTTTCTGGCTGCTGCCTGCAGCTCCTCTGTGGAGGCTTGTTTCAGGGTCAGTTCCCGGATTTGTTCGTCCACAGGCAAAAGCTCAAAAATGCCTGTCCGTCCCCGGTAGCCGCTGTAGTGGCAGTTTGCACAGCCCCTGCCCCGCCAAAAGGTAGGATCGGGACAGCCTAATTTTTCTGCCAGGACAGGATCCTCATAAGGTTCCCTGCACTCAGGACAAATCAGCCGCACAAGCCTCTGGGCTATGATCCCTTCCACAGTGGAGGCCACAAGGTATGGCTCCACCCCCATCTCTAAGAGCCTTGTAATGCCTCCTGCTGCGTTGTTGGTGTGGAGGGTGCTGAAAACCAGGTGTCCGGTTAGGGCTGCTTGAATGGAGATTTGAGCTGTTTCAGGATCCCGCACTTCCCCTACCATGACAATATCTGGATCCTGCCTCAAGATGGATCGCAGGCCGCGGGCGAAAGTGAGGCCGATTTGAGGCTGGACGGGGATCTGGTTCACGCCGGAGAGCTGGTATTCCACAGGATCCTCGATGGTGATGATCTTTTTCTCCTCAGTGAACACTTCCCGCAGGGCAGCGTATAAGGTTGTGGTTTTGCCGCTGCCTGTGGGCCCTGTAACCAGGATCACCCCATATGGTTTTTTGATCAGCTTTCTGTAGGTGTTGAGGGTGTAGCTGTCCATGCCCAGCTCCTCCAAGTTCAAGGGCACGGCAGCTCCATCCAAAAGCCGCATCACAATGCTCTCGCCGTAAAGAGTGGGGATGGTGCTCACCCGCACATCGATCTGCCTGCCGGCAATGCGCAGGCGGATCCTGCCGTCTTGGGGCAGGCGGCGCTGGGCGATGTCCAGCCCTGCCATGATCTTAATCCTGGAGGCGATGGCAGCGTGCATCCCAGGGGGAGGGCTGCTTGCTCGGTGCAAAACGCCGTCAATGCGGAAGCGGACTATGTACTCTTTCTCGAAAGGTTCAAGATGGATGTCGCTTGCCCCTTCTCCCACAGCCTGGTGAAAAAGGAGGTTTACGTAGCGGACTGTTTTGGCTTCTTGGGCAACCTGAGCCAGGTCCACGTCCTCCACAGTTTCTTCAGACAAAACCTGCACTGGAGAGGCAGTCGCCTCGCTCAGGAGCCTGTCGACATAACACTCCTCCACAGCTGCCTTCAGCTGGCCTTCATCCACAACTACAGGCTTGATTTGGCAGCCGCTGAGAAAAGCGAGCTCGTCCTGTAATTCCAGATCTGCCTCCTTTGGCATGGCCACATAAAGGGTTTCTCCTTCCCGCCAAAGGGGCAGCACACACCGATCGTAGGCAAAATCTGCAGGGAAAAGGGAAAGCAAGGCTGAATCGTAAGAAAAATTACGCAAATCTATCTCTTTTGTCTGCATCTGCTGTCCCCCCTTCCGCCAAAACTTAAAAGCCGTTTAACTTCACCACGTGTCCTGTGAGCATGTAGACCACCTGCTCTGCAATATTGGTGGCGTGGTCAGCAATCCTCTCTAAGGACCTTGCTGTAAACATGAGCTGCACGATCTGCTTGGCTTCCCTGCCGTCGTGGCTGCCCCCTAAAAAACCAACCAGCTCATCGAAGAGCGAAGCGTAGAGCAGATCCACTTCCTCGTCCTGGCTGCAGACGTCCCTGGCCAGCTGTTCGTCCTCCCGGACAAAAGCTTCGATGGCCTTGTGGAGCATCCCCCGGGCGATCTTGGCCATTTTGGGGATGTCAATGAGAGGCTTGATCAGGGGCGCATGGCCGATGGAAACTGTGAGCTCTGCGATATTGGTCGCTTGATCTGCGATCCGCTCAAGGTCTGTGGCAACCTTGAAAATGGTGCTGATCTTCCGCAGGTCCCTGGCCACAGGCTGCTGCAGTGCCAAAAGCTGCATGCAGCGTTCTCTCAGGTTGAGCTCTAAATCGTCGATGGGCTTATCCCCTTC
Source organism: Clostridia bacterium DTU084 (assembly GCA_001512905.1). Taxonomy (GTDB): domain Bacteria; phylum Bacillota; class DTU084; order DTU084; family DTU084; genus DTU084. Next base: position 5,405 of record LFTB01000022.1, read on the forward strand.
AATCACCTCTTGGGCCAGGGGAAGATCCTGCTGTGCCAGGCTGCGCACAGATTTGACAATAGCTTCTTCCACCATGCTGCTCATCCGCAAGAGATCCCGCTCCAAGCCCTCCAGTTGTTTCTGAAATCCGATCCTCATTTTGCTGTTCTCCTTAAAACCGTCCTGTGAGGTATGCTTCTGTCCGGGAATCACGAGGCCTTTGGAAAAGCTCATCTGTAGGTGCTTCCTCTACCAGCTCTCCTTCCCAGAAAAAAGCAGTCCGGTCGGCGATTCTCGCTGCCTGCTGCAGATCGTGAGTAGCAATAATGATGGTCCGCTCCTGTTTCAATTGGTGGATTAAGTTGTTAATTCTAGTAGTGGAAATGGGATCCAGATTGAGGCAGGGCTCATCCATCAGCAGTACTTCGCTGTCCACAGCCAAAGTCCTTGCTATGCACAAACGCTGCTGTTGGCCTTTCGGCAGTTTCAAAGCGCTGCTGTCAAGGTTCCGATTCAACTCGTGCCAGAGGCCAACCTCTGTGAGGCTCTCCTCCACGATCTGTGCGAGCTTTGCGCGTTCCTTGATGCCGTGAAGCCTGGGTCCGTAGGCGACATTGTCGAAAATAGACATGGGAAGGGGATTTGGGTTTGGAAAGATCATGCCCACCCGTCTTCTCAATTGTAGCACATTGCAGGTGGGAGAGTAAATATTTTCGCCGGCAAAATGTACAGTCCCTTCGAGTTTTAAATCTTCCTCAGGATTCATCCTGTTGAGGGTCCGCAGAAAGGTGGTTTTGCCTGAACCGGTGGGGCCAATTAAAGCTACCACCTCGCCTTTGGAAACAGCCAGGCTGATCCCCTGCAGGACCTTTTTTTCGTCAAAAGAAACGTATAGGTTTTCTACTAAAATTTCAGCCATCTTTACCTCACTTTCTGATCCCGAAACTGCACCTTTTCCGCAACAGATATAGCAGAAACACAAGTCCCCACGCAAACAGAAAGAGCTGCAAGAGTTGATTGGAACTAGAGGAAGAAACCCTCAGCCTGTCCTCTAGCCGCGATGCCACCAGCATAAAGACAGCTGCCTCGCCCAGGGAGCGCACAGCGGCAGAAGCTATCCCTGCCAGGATCCCCTTCGCTGCCTGGGGCAGGGTGATTGTGAGGGTGGTTGCAAGAGGCGACGCACCCAGCGATTTGCTAGCCTCCTTGTAGCTTTCAGGCACGGCCTCTAGAGCAGACTCAATTTGATTTTCCATGAGGGGAAACATAAGGAAAGCAAGGGCGAAGGCTGCAGCGTGGACCTTGGGCGCACCAGCAAGCTGGGCAAAGAAGAGATAGCCTAACAGCCCCAGCATGGCAGGAGGAAGGGAGGCTAAAAACTCGATAGAAATATGGAATGGAGCGCTGAACTTTGTTTGTCTGGGCACAGCAGTGAAAAAGAGAGCTGCAGCAAGGCCCAACAAAACAGAAAAAGTGAAAGCACAGAAAAACAGGCAAAACAGCTGGAGAAGGGTTTCGTTGGCAAGGGGCTGCAGCAGTTTCGCAGCGGAGAAGAAAAAACTTGCAGCTGCTAAAAAAAGTAGGATCAGCGCCAAAAAACACACTGCTCCTGACAAGTGAGCGGCAAATCTGTCCTGTTTAGACAACATCATACCTGCCTCCTTAGCCTGGCCTGCAGCAGAAATCCCAGCAGGGCTGCAGCGAGAAAGAGGACGCTGTAGCAGAGGAGGGAATGTTTCATGGAGCTCAGCGGGGTGATTCTTTTGAGCTCCCCCATTTTGCTGGCCAACAAAAGCAGCACTACTGTCTCCCCCAAAGCCCTCCCCAGCCCCGCAATAACGCCGCAGAGTACGCTCCAGCGGGCCTGCGGCAGCACTACAAGCTTTGTGGTTTTCCACAGATCAGCGCCAAGGGACTCGCTGGCCTCGCGATAGCTTTTTGGCACTGCTTCCAGGGAGGAAGTTGTATGTTTGGCTATTGTTGGGAAAATCATGCTGGCAAGAATAAAAGGCACTGCAAGGATGTTATTGCCCAGGCGGGACGGCAAGTGGGCTAGGGTGACGGCACCGTAGACAACAGAGGGAACAGCAGCAAAAAGAAACAGAAGAGCGCGCAGGGTGTGCGCTTTAGATGGAGGCGCAAAGCTGCTGATGAAAATGCCCATGGCCAGGGCAGGCAAAAGGGCCAAAACAACAGCGCTTAAGATGGCTGCCCAGGCCCAGAGAAAAAGAAAGAGAAAATTAGAGGGCGCAACGAAAAAAAAGGGGAAGCTCGCAAGCAAGGGGTTGTCCTCTGAAAAAATAAACAGGCAGAGGGAAGCGGCAGCAGCTGCAGAAAGAGCTGTGGCCAAAAAGAAGGTTAGAAGATATTTTTTAGATGCGCGCATCAAGCCACCTCAGCCTCCTGCCCCAATTCTGACACAATATTGTGGAAAAAGCGTTTCCAGAATGTTAAGAACTGGTAACAGGCAGCTCCAGCCAAAAAGTGCTGCCCTCTCCCACTTTACTGTCCAAAGAGAGTGTGCCTCCCATCCTCTCCACAGAAAAGCGGGCAATAGCCAGGCCCAAGCCGGTCCCGCCAGCATGGCGGGAGCGGGCTTTATCAACTCTGTAAAACCGCTCGAAGATCCGCTCCTGATCTTCAGGAGCAATGCCGGGGCCGCTGTCGCGGACTTCAATGCGCGCTTTCTGCTGTTCAACTCTAGCGCGGAGCTCAACAAAGCCTGTTTCAGTATAGGCGATAGCATTGTCAAGGAGATTCAACAGAACCTGATGGAGGAGATCTTTATCTCCCATTACCAGCGGAAAATCATCTGCGATGTTAAAGCGCAGATCGAGATTCTTGTCCTTTGCCTTTTTCTCCACAAGCTCCACTACCCTGCTGGCAACTTTAACCAGGTCTACTGGCACGATTGGCCTGTCAAGCTGCCTGGTTTCAAGGCGCGACAGATCCAACAGATCTGCCACTAGCCTCACCATGCGCTCTGTTTCCCGTTTAATCACTTTCAGAAAATGAGGGCAAGCTTCAGGATCCTGCCAGGCTCCATCTAAAAGGGTCTCAACAAATCCCTGGATAGAGGTGAGGGGGGTGCGCAGTTCGTGTGAAACATTGCTTGCAAAGTCGCGGCGCACCTGCTGCAGCCTTTCCTGGTCCGTGCAGTCTGCCAGGATAATCAAGTACTGATTTCCAGTTATGGGCATGATCTGCCCTTTCAGGCAGCGATCAAGAGCTTGAAATTCCAGCTGCTGCCTTGTGCCCTCCTCTTGGGCCAAGGCCATTTTCTTCCGCACCTCTGCTGCCCGGATCACCCTGTACAGGTGCTGACCGAGGAGCTGTTCCCTCTCCCAGCCTAACAGCTCGCCGCTGGCATCACTTGCCAGCAGGATATTCTGCTCGCTGTCTATCAAAAGCACACAATCCTCAATTGCAGAGAGGATCAATTCCAGCTCTTGTTCAGCTGCTGAAAGTTTTTGCGTTTTCTCCTGCAGCTGTTTTTCAAGGGCACTAAACAAGCCTCTGATCCCATCCAGAACTTCGTCTGGGCAGCTGGGCAGATGTGTGCCCTCCTCAACAAACTTCTTCAGGTCAACCAGCAGCTGCTCCTGCCGTTTCCCCATCCTTCGGCTTGCGGAAAACTCGCCCAGGAAAAAGGCCAGAAGGGCAAGGGCAACTATAAGGAAGATGATGGTTCTGGGCAGGGAAAAACTGCAAACAACCCCTACTGCAAAAGACAAGAGAGCAGATGGTATAAATCGCTCCAGCATTGCGTTACCTCCAAAAGATCCGTCAGCTTTGCATCTTTTTCCAATCTGCCAAGAAGCGCTCTATTCCCTGGTCTGTCAAGGGATGGACGATGAGTTTCTCCAGCACTGCCATGGGCACTGTGGCGATGTGGGCGCCTGCGAGAGCTGCTTCTGTAAAGTGTCTGGGATGGCGGAGACTTGCGGCGATGATCTGGGTTTCGATCCTGTGTTTCTGAAAGATCTCGGCAATTTCGCCAACTACACTAATTCCGTCGTGGCTGATGTCATCCAACCTGCCGAGAAAGGGACTGACGTAAGAGGCGCCTGCTCTGGCAGCAAGGAGCGCCTGATTGGCAGAGAAAATTAAGGTTACATTTGTGTGGATCCCTTCCCGCTTCAGCTTATGTACAGCCTCGAGGCCTTCAGTTGTGATGGGGATCTTGATCACAACCTGTCCAGAGATTTTGGCAAGCTCTCTTGCCTCCTCGACCATTTGGGACGCTGTGGTGCCTGTTACTTCAGCGCTCACAGGGCCTTTCACCAAACCGCAGATCTCGCGGATAACCTGGTGAAAGTCTCTGCCCTCTTTGGCAATGAGGGTGGGGTTTGTGGTCACACCACTGAGCAATCCCCAGCTCGCTGCCCGCCGAACCTCTTCGACGCTTGCAGAATCGAGATAAATCTTCACTTGCAAAACCTCCCTTATTATTAAGGCGTGATGGCAGCAGCAACCAGTTCCCGAGCTGCCGCCTCGTCCAGCCGCCAGTGGCTGCCGCTGAAATTTCCGGGTAAGGTCCTGGTCTCGATTTTTTCCAAGCCGACTTTCTTCAAATAAGCGCCTATTCGCAACATTTCAAGTTTCGTGAGGTTGGTTTCCACAGTCCGTTCCACTACTTTGTAAAGGGCAGGCCAGCGGTTGACGCTGTCAAGGCGCAAGGCTTTTTGGGCAACAGCAGCAAGGAGCTTTTGCTGCCTGCGCACCCTGCCGATATCCCCTAAAGCGTCGCTGCGGAAGCGGACGTACTGCAGGGCCTCTTCACCGCTTAATACTTGTCTGCCTGCTTTCAAATCGATTTTGAAACCGCCAGCGCGGTCGTAATACTTCAGGTCTTTTTCCACTTCGATCTCAACGCCGCCTAGAGCATCGATGAGAGCTTGAAAACCTTCAAAATCAACTGAAGCCCAATAAGGGATGTTGACGTCTAGGAGCCGCTCCACTGTTTCCACAACAAGGGCAGGACCTCCGTAGACGTGGGCAGCGTTGATGAGGCCGGTGCCGTGGCCTGGGATCTTAACGATGGTATCTCTGGGGATGGAAAACAGATATGCTTTTCCCCGGGCAGTGTTCAGGCAGGCTAAAATTATGGTATCAGTGCGGGCGGACTTTTCTGCCACAGTGCCGCCTTTTCCGTAATTGCGATCCGTGCCTAAAAGCAGCATGTTCACTACTCCCGGATCTTGCTCCATGTCCGCCAAATCCCCTTCTGACACTCCCCGGAGGAAGACCACAAGAGCCGTCACAGCAGCGGTCAGCACGAAGAAAATTGCGAGAAATGCGTTGCCCCGCTCCCTGAACATCTATCCTTCTCCTTTTCCATTTCAGCAAGGTCTAGTTTGATCTGAGCTTGCAGCTCCCCAGCTGTTGGAAAGCGCCGCTGGGCTCTTAAATAACGAAGAAATTCCACTGTCAGAAGCTGCCCGTAAAGATCCCCCTGCCAGTTGGGCAGAAAGACCTCAAGGGTCTGGTGGAATTGTTCGAAGGTTGGGCAAGGTCCCAAATTCAGCACAGCAAATCTTGTGCAAATTGTCCCGCCTCTGGCCTTTACTATGTACACTCCTGCTTTGGGGACGAGAATGTCCTTTTTCGGTTCTATGTTGGCAGTGGGAATGCCCAAGGTCCTCCCCCTGCCTGCGCCATGGACCACTTTGCCTGTTATAGAGTAAGGTCTGCCGAGGAGTTTTGCTGCAAGGGAAACGTCACCTTGGGCCAGAGCTTCTCTGATCCTGCTGCTGCTGACTGAAATCCCGTCCACTTGCACTTTTGGGACCACCTTCACAGGGAAAGGGGCTTTATCCGCCAAAATGCTGGGGCCTGCTGCTCCTCCTCTGCCGAAGGTGTAGTTGTAGCCTACAACTGCCCCGCAGACACCGAAGTCCTCTAATAAAGCGATAAACTCGCGGTCAGAGAGGGCTGCGATTTGGGGGGTAAAATCCAGCAGCAGGAGGTTATCCACTCCCAGCTGGGCTAAGAAATCGATTTTCTCGTCTAGAGTCATCAGGAGGGGAGGACAGTTTCCCCAGAGCTTCTGGGGATGCTCTTTGAAGGTAAGGACGCTGAGGGGCAGGGCGAGCTCTGCTGCCCACCTGCGTGCTTCGGCGATGATCTGTTGGTGAGCCAGGTGCAGGCCGTCGAAAGTGCCCAGGGCTGTTATCCCTGCCTCTTTAGTTGTTGTGACAACCTTCACCTGATCTTCTTCCCCTCAAGAAATTCCCGGGCTCTAGCCAGCACCTGCTCTTTAGCATCTGCAAGAGGCATGGCCAGCTCGCAGCCTGCAGCCCGCACATGTCCTCCGCCGCCAAAAGTTGCAGCCAGCTTTCCCACGTCCACATCCAGGGAGCGAAGGCTCACCCGGACTTTGCCGCTGTTTTCGCGGAAAAGTATCGCCAGGCGCACTCCTTCGATCATCCGCACGTAATTGACGAACCCTTCTCCTGCTTCCTGGGTGGCACCTGTGGCTTGAAACATTTCTTCTGTCAGCTCCATCCAGCCTAGCTGGCCGGTCCCATCCACCTCCAATGTGCCAAGGGCGCGTTCAAGAAGCTTCAGGCTTGCAAAGCTTCTGGTTTCGAAGACCCGGGTGGCTATGAGGTGGGGATCTGCCCCTGCCTCCACCAGTTTCCCCGCGATGGTCAAGGTCTGGGCTGTAGTGTTGGCGTAGCGGAAAGAGCCGCAGTCTGTGATAATGGCGGTGTAAAGTGCTGTGGCGATTTCCTCTGTGAGGCAATCGCGAAGTAAAGCCCAGACGAGCTCACCTGTGGCAGCAGCATCCGGATCGATCCAGGCTGGATTGCCGAAAGGCTCCCCTGTGGCGTGGTGGTCTATGCTCACCACAACCTGCGCCCTGGCTATCAGCTCCCCGCCACCTGGGCCGAGCCTGCCCAGATCGCTGGCATCAACAGCCACAGCCAGATCGTAGGTTTCTTTTTTTGCCAGCGCTTCTTCATTGGTGAGCACCTCTTCCCAGCCAGGGAGAAACCTGTACAGCTCCGGCACAGGATCGCTGCAGGCCATGCGGACCTTGCGGCCGGGGGAAAGGTGATGCCAAAGGGCCAGCATGGAGCCTAGGGTATCTCCATCCGGGTTGTGGTGGGACAGGAGGATGATCCGCTCCGAGCTGGCCAGCAGCTCTCTGATTTGTTCGCAAACTTTGGTCACTTTTTTGACTCCAGCTCCCGCAGCAATTTTTCGATCTTGGCTCCCTGTTCAATGGAGGTGTCCAGGTGGAAACTCAGCTCCGGAGTGTGGCGCAGCCGGATCCGCTTGCCCAGCTCTGTCCGGAGAAAGCCACTAGCCCGCTGGAGGACACCTAAAGTTACTTCCCGTTCCTTGTCAGAGCCCAGAATGCTCACAAAGGCTTTGACATACCTCAAATCTTGAGAGATTTCAACATCTGTAACTGAGAGAAAGCCAAGTCTGGGATCTTTCATCTCTGATTGAATGATCTGGCTGAGCTCCTTTTTGATCTCCTCAGCCACCCGAAGGGACCTTTGGCTGCTCATTCTCTCACACCCTCTACATTAAACTGCAGTTTGCTCTTGCTGCATCTGGAAAAACTCCAAGATGTCTCCTTCTTTGATATCATTGTACCGCTCGATGCCGATGCCGCACTCGTAGCCCTCAGTCACTTCTCTCACATCGTCCTTGAAGCGCTTCAGTGAGCTGAGCTTGCCTTCGTAGATCACTATGCCGTCGCGAATGATCCTGGCGTTTGCAGAGCGCAGAACCTTGCCCTCTGTCACGTAACAGCCTGCCACAACGCCCACTTTAGGCACTCTGAAGGTGGCGCGCACCTCAGCCTGGCCAAGGATAACTTCCCGCTCCTCAGGTTTGAGGAGCCCTGCCAAGGCTGCTTTCATGTCTTCAATGGCATCGTAAATGACGCGGTAGAGGCGAATTTCAACGTTTTCCCTCTCGGCCAGCTTCTTGGCGCTGCTGTCCGGCCTCACGTTAAAGCCGATGACAATAGCCCCTGAAGCTGCAGCCAGCATCACGTCGGAGTCTGAAATTGCGCCAGCTGCGCTGTGGATGATCTGCACCTTAACCTCTTCTGTGCTCAGCTGTTCCAGAGACTGCCGGACAGCCTCAGCAGACCCCTGCACATCTGCCTTGAGGACGATGTTAAGCTGCTGGATCTCTCCTTCTTTTGCCTGGGCGAACAGTTCGTCTAAAGAAATACGGCTGCTGGCCGCCATCTCCTCTTCTCTTCTCTTTTCGGAGCGTTTATCTGCCACATAGCGGGCCAGTTTATCGTCTTCAACTGCCTGGAAGGTGTCGCCAGCTTCAGGCAAGCTGTCCAGGCCCAAGATCTCCACTGGCATGGCAGGGCCTGCTTCCTTGACGCCTTCGCCATTCTCGTTGAACATGGCCCGGATCTTGCCTGCAACTTCGCCCACAAGGACGCTGTCGCCAATGCGCAGGGTGCCGTTTTGCACCAGCACTGTGGCCACAGGACCCCGGCCTTTATCCAGTTTCGCCTCAATGACAATTCCAGAAGCCATCCGTTTGGGGTTGGCCTTAAGCTCCCGGATCTCTGCCACAAGGAGGATCATCTCAAGAAGCTGATCTATTCCCTCTTTGCGCAGAGCTGAAACTGGGACGCAAATTGTCTCTCCTCCCCATTCCTCAGGCACAAGCTGGTGTTCCGTCAGTTCCTGCTTTACCCGGTCTGGGTTGGCAGTTGGTTTATCTATTTTATTTATGGCCACAATAATGGGCACGTCAGCTGCTTTGGCGTGGTTGATGGCCTCGACTGTCTGCGGCATGACTCCGTCGTCTGCAGCCACAACCAGGACTGCAATGTCCGTAGCTTGGGCGCCCCTGGCCCGCATGGATGTGAAGGCCTCGTGGCCGGGAGTGTCCAAGAAGGTGATCTTTTTTCCGTCTAGATCCACCTGGTAGGCGCCGATGTGCTGGGTGATCCCCCCGGCTTCAGTTGCAGTTACCCTGCTTTCCCTGATAGCATCCAAAAGGGAGGTTTTGCCGTGATCCACGTGGCCCATGATGGTTACCACCGGCGGACGTTCTACCAGATCCTCTTCCCTGTCCTCAGTTTCTTCTACAGGCAGCTCTGTTTCGTCGCGGATCTCCTCTAGTTCAACTTCCAAATTGAATTCAGTGGCAACCAGGGCTGCTGTTTCCTGGTCGATGTACTGATTTATATTGATCATCATGCCCAATTCCATGAGTTTTTTGATGATGGCTGCCGCCTCGATTCCCATCAGACCTGCCAGGTCTTTGACTGTCAAGGATTCAGGAATCTTTACCTTTGTGGGTTTGGGCTTGATAATGGCCTTCTGCTTTGGCTGCGCCTGCTGTTTTTTCTTGGCAGCTTTTCTGCTCTTGGCCTTGCTGCTTCTCATTTCCACAGGAGGAGCAAAGCCATCTTCCTTGGTTTCAGGAACAGCAAGGTCTATTTCATCAGGCGCTATGCTGCGTCTGAGCTTGCCCTTTTGCGGTTTGGCCCGGCGCGGCTTATCTTCAAGGGCCTTCTTCCCTTTTCCGGCTTTGGGTTCCGGTTTTTCAAGCTCCAGATCGCTAACTGGAGGCGCTGTTTTGCCGGCCTTCTTTTTCGGCTGCTGTTTCTCCTTCACCTCAGGCTGCGGCACCTCCACAGGCTTTACCACTTCCACTGGCTGCTCTTTCTCAGCAGCAGGCTGTTTCTTTTCAGCTTCTGCAGCTTTTGGCTTTTTAACTTCTTTTTTCTTCTCTTCTGCCTTGCTGGCCACCGCAGGTTCCTTTTGCGGTTTGGCTTCTTTTTGTTTTTCCGGTTTCTGCTGCGGCTCAGGTTCTGCTTTTGGTTTGGGTTCTTCTGCAGGTTTGTCTTCTTTGGCCTCTGCAGGAGCTTGCTCTTCTTCCTTTGCAGCTAGCCTGAAGCGGCCGCCTTCAGGTTTGTTGAAGCGGCGCCAGATGAGATCTGCTGCTTTGTCGATCATTTGGTCCTCTACTGTACTTTGAGGTCCGTCAATTGGCGAGCCGAGCTCCAGCAGCACCTTCATAACTTCCTTTGTTTTTATTTCCAAGGCTTTTGCTAATTCTTTAACAGTCATAGGCATCTACCATTCCCCCCATCCATTTTTTCTGCAGTTAACCGGAGGATTTCCTTTGCAAACTGCACCCGGGTTACCGCAAGCACCGCAACTTCGCCGCTATGGCCTAGAATTTTTCCAAGTTGCTCTTTTTCTCCGTAGCGTACTATGTCAATGTTCTTCTCTACAGCTGAAGCATGATGTTTTTCCCATGTTCGAGAACTGGCATCCAAGCTCACCAAAAGCAGCTGGGCTTTTCCCTTCCGTATGGCTTCTGTCACAGCCTGACTGCCAACGGCTAAAGCTCCGACGCGGCGTGCAAACCCCAACAGTGCCTCTACTCGCAAATGGTCATCTCCTCCGAAAAGCTGGCCTCCAGCTCTGCCAGCAGTTCCTTTGGAATTGCTGAGCGGAGAGCCCGCTCCAGGCGCTTGCCCTTCACAGCTTTTTTCAGACAATCAGGACAGGGGCACAGATAGGCTCCTCTTCCTTTTGCTTTGCCACTTGGATCGAAAAAAATCACTCCGTCAGGTGAGCGCACCAGCCGCACAAGCTCTCGTTTAGGCCGCTTCTGGTGGCAGCCCAGGCACATACGCTCTGGAATTTTGCGCTCTTGGGCCACTGTTTACTCCTCCTCCTGCTGGGCAGGAGCCACAAGGATTTCGCGGAAAAACTCCTCTGCTTGACTTTCGCTTTTGATGTCTATTTTGCAGCCGCTGAGCTTCGACGCCAGGCGAGCGTTTTGCCCTTCTTTGCCGATGGCAAGGGACAACTGGTCATCTGGGACGATCACCAGCATATCCTGGTCATCTCCCCGTTCCAGGGGGTGAGGCATGACCTTGCTTACCTTGGCCGGGCTGAGGGCGTTGGCGATTAGTTTCGCCGGATCCTCATCATAAGGGATGATATCTATTTTTTCGCCCCGAAGCTCTGTGACCACAGCCTGCACCCTGGAACCTTTCGCCCCCACACAGGCCCCTACTGGGTCGACGTTTTCTCTAGTGGAGGAAACAGCGATCTTGGTGCGCCGGCCAGCTTCTCTCGCCAAAGCCATGACCTGGACTATCCCCTCCTGAATCTCTGGGGATTCCAGCTCAAAGAGGCGCTTGACAAGGGACGGGTGGGTCCTGGAGACTATGATCTGCGGCCCTTTAGGCGTTTTCTTCACTTCCACCACATAAAATTTCAAACGCATGCCGAACTGGTAGTGTTCGCCGGGCATTTGCTCGCTGGGCGGCAGCAGGGCTTCCACCTTGCCGACATCGACGATGATGCTGCGCCCTTCTCTTCGCTGCACAACTCCTGTGAGAACCTCATCTATCCGTTGGCTGTATTCATCGTAGATGATGTTCCGCTCTGCCTCCCGGATCCT
>LFTB01000074.1 GCA_001512905.1 Clostridia bacterium DTU084
GTGCTGTTGGGAACTGTCACCTGCGCTTGGGCGAAGGTGCGAATTTTGGTGCTGCGGATGCCCAGCTCCTCTACCATCCCCTCTACCGGCCCTGAAACGATCCAGTCCCCTACCCCAAAAGGCCGCTCGAACATAAGCGTCAAGCCGCCAATAAAGTTCGCAGCTGTGTCTTTGGCTGCCAGAGCCAGAGCAAGGCCCCCCAGCCCCAGCCCTGCAAGGAGCCCGGCCACATCAAAACCCCAATCTTCCAAAATTGCAATAGCGCCCAGGAGGACAACCACGATCTTCACTGCCTTGCGGAGCATGGGGAGAAGCAGCTCTACGTAGTCCTCGCCTCGATTGACAAAAGAACTGAGGAATTCGCTGAGCAGCTCTGCTCCTCGATAGAGGCCTGCAAAAATTCCAACCAGAACCAAAGTGCGCATCAGCCGGCTCATTAAATCATCAAGCCAGGCAGGCAGGGCAACAACTTGGGTCACAAACCAAATCCCTGCCAAAAGGAGAAAAAACCTCATGCTTGGCGCCACAGCATCCAAAAGCTGTTTCTGCCTCCCCTCTTCCCAGGGGATTTTGGCAAACAACTTCTGGAGAATTTTGGTGAGAACCAGGCTCACAAGCCATGCTCCCACTATGATCCCGATGCTAATCACCATCTGCCAAAGCTTTGGTGCCAACTTTACCCTCCTCGTCAGTTTTTCCTGGCAGCTTCGCTGCCTGCGAGAAAGCCGCTGGACCAGGCCCACTGGAGGTTGTAGCCTCCGCTATCTCCATCTATGTCCAGGATTTCCCCGGCAAAATAGAGGTTTTTCACCACTTTGGATTCCATTGTGGTGCTGTCCACCTGCGATACGTCCACCCCGCCTGCTGTGACTTGCGCCTGCTGCCATCCCAATAGCCCGGTGACAGGGAAACGCCAGGCCTTTATTAACTTGCCCAAAGAGCGCCTCTGCTGGGAGGTGAGGGAGCTTGCAGGGGCTGTAGAGGCAAGGCCTGCTGCCCTGATCAAGGTTTCCCCTAGCTTGTTGGGCAGCCAGCCGGCGAAAAATCTCTCCAAGGGTCTTCTGGGCTGATTCAGCTGCCGCAAGGACAGAGCCTCCAGCAGGTCTTCTTCAGAGAAGTCAGGGGCAAAATTCAGGGAGAGGACAGGCTCTTCACCCTGGGCTAACAGCTCTCCTGCCTGCCTGCTCAAAGCCAGGGCCGGAAGGCCCGAAAGGCCGTAGTTGGTGAAGAGGATCTCCCCTTTGCGGCTTGCAATCTGCCTCCTGCGGGCCAAAAGTTGTATTTCAGCGTGAACCTTGATGCCCTGCAGCTGAGGGTAGACTTTGCCCAGCTGCAGCTGTACCAAAGCAGGCCGAGGGGCGATGATCCTGTGGCCGAGGCTTTTGGCCAGCTCCAAGCCCTTGCCGTCAGAACCGGATTGGGGATGGGCTTTGCCTCCTGTGGCCAAAATCACTTTTTCTGCCTTGATTTCATCGTCTGCGAGAACGACGGTGAATTCCCTGCCCCGCCTGATCTCCTGCACCTGGGCTTCTGTGCGCACCTGGACCCCTAAAGCTTCCAGTTCCCAGCGCAGCACATCCACAATGCTCCCTGCCTGGTTTGAGGCAGGGAACACTCTGCCAGCAGCTTCAGTAACAGGCACCACGCCCAGACTTGCGAAAAACTCCAGGGTCTTGTGGGGAGGAAAGCGCCTTAAGGCGCCGAGGGCAAAGGCTGGGTCCTGGCCGTGATAGTTTTCCAACCTTATCTCGCTGTTCGTGAAATTGCAGCGTCCGTTGCCTGTAGCCAGCAGCTTTTTCCCCAGGCGTGGATTTCGCTCCAGCAGCAAGACCTTCCCGCCGGAGCGGGCTGCAGCGATGCCTGCCATCATGCCGCTGGCACCGCCGCCTACAATGCAAATCAAGCTGCCTCCCTCCCTTTCTTTTTCAATGCTCTGGGATCTCTTCTTGCGGCCAGAAAGCATCCTTCAATTTCAGCAGGTCCTCAGGCAGGGGCGCAACAAATTCCGGCAGGTTTGGCAGCTGCAGGCGCCAGGCGTGAAGGGCTGGCCGGGAGAGGGTGGTATCTGCTGCATATATATTCTCTCCCAAAAGGGGGTGGCCGCAAGCGGCAAAATGGATCCTGATCTGGTTCGTGCGGCCGGTGATCAGCTGGACGTGCACGAGGCTGGCTTCGTCGCTGAAGAGAAGGGACCTGTAGCGGGTGAGGGCAGGTTTTCCTTCAAGGCTCACCCACCGCTTGCCTTCCACCCGACCCAATGGGAGGTCTATTTGGCCGTCTCCTGTGAGTTTGCCTTTGACAAAGGCGAGATACTGGGGAGTCCACAGCGCCTTCTGCCGCTCTTTGAAGAGCTTGGCAGCAGTTAAAGGATCCTTTGCAACCAGCACCAGTCCGCTTGTGCCCCGATCGAGGCGGCCTACAATGTGAAAGCGGGAGCCGTTGAGGTAGCCTGCAAGAAAGTTGGCCAAGGTGCCTGTGCCCTCTTTGGAGAGGGGATGGATCAGGAGCCCAGGCGGCTTGTTTACCACCAAGATGTGCTCGTCCTCGTAGATGAGCTCTAGATCTGCTGACTGGGGGATAATCCTTGACTCCTGGGGAAGCTGCGCAACAATAATCTCATCCCCTGGCAAGGCAGGATCGATTAGCCTTGCCTGCTGCCCGTTTTTGTAGAGGGCATCGGCCGCTTTCACCCTCCGCAAGAGGCTCCGAGAAAAACCGTGGGCTTTGAGGAGCTTCGCAATGGGCACAGGTTCAGCTGCCTCTGAGACCTTCAGCGAAAAGAGGGTTTCCATCGCAGCCCATCACACCAGAAATTTTTTCAAAACCGCAGCTACCTCTTCAGCGGCCTTTTGGGGATCCCCTGTGGCCAAAGCCTCTGCAAGGCAGGTCTGGGCGTGGTGTTCTAAAATCAACACCCCTGCCTGATGCAGGGCAGCCTTTGCTGCAGCTACTTGTGTGAGAATATCTGTACAGCTCTGTTCCCGTTCCACCATTTTGGTGATGCCTCGAATCTGTCCTTCCACTCTTCTCAGTCTGCGCAGGAGAGCTGCTTTGTCCGCTGCCATCTTGACACCCCTTTAATCGTCTAATCCTAATTCACGCAAGCGCTGTGCGTAGGCGCTTTTTCTCCGCCGCCCCCTTTGGCTTGCCCTCTGCATGCTCAAGGTATTGCGCTCCCAAAACACCCCGTCTTGGTAGCCTTGGATGGAAGAATCCTCTTCAGCCAAGGCCAGCCTCTTCTCAGCAAGACAACAATAGTATGCATCCAGCTCAATGCCGATATAGCGGCGTCCCAGCTTCTTCGCAACCACAGAGGTGGTACCAGAGCCCAAAAAAGGATCAAGCACCAGATCCCCTGGATTGGTGCTGGCCAAAATCAGCTTGGCCAGCAGTTTTTCCGGTTTTTGCGTCGGGTGGTCTGTATTTTCCGGCATGGACCAAAAAGGGACTGTCAAATCTGTCCACAAGTTGGACGGATGAGTGAGGCGAAAGTTCCCTTCGCTGGTTTCCAGCCAATCCTTGGGCCTTCCTGACTCTGTCCTGTAAGGTGCAATCACCCGCCGCTTCAGTTTCACAGCATCTGCATTGAATGTGTATTCATCTCCCACAGTACAAAACCAGATGTCTTCGGAGCAGTTTTTCCAATTGGTCAAAGCTCCTCTGCCTTTCTCCCGCTCCCAGGTAATCCGATTGCGGACCTTCAGATACTTTTCCAACAGGAGATGAATTGCGGTAGAAGAACGCCACTCACCGCAAAAGTAGACAGAGGCATTGGGTTTGAGGGTGGGAAGCAATTTGGGGAACCACGTTTCCAGCCACTTTAGATAAGCTTCAGTGGAGCGCTGTTTGAACACAGTCCGGTTGAATTCTTTGTCGAGGTTGTATGGGGGGTCCAAAAAAAGGAGATCGACACAGTTTCGAGGAAGCCAGTCCAGCACCTCAAACAAGTCCTGGTTAGTGGTTTTATTCTCAATCTCTTCAAGGGCAGCAGGACCTTCCATGACATGTAACAGCTTGGAATATTTCTCTTTTTCTTCCTCAGTTAATGTAATAGTTCGGTTGCGACTTGATTTTTTATCTTCTTCTACTGCCATGTTTATCCCCTCTCTGCAATTATATGCTTTTTTAAGTATACCATAAAGTTGAATTTTGTGAACTATAACCTACGGTCGCGTCAAGCTCCCGACAGAAAGTTGTCTTTCTCTGGACAATGCAAGTGCAGCCTTTATGTTCACCAAGCTACGGATATGTCTGACTTGATTTTACCATAAATACTTGGATTGGCAAACGGCACCCGTCTCCACCGTGCCGGCGTCTTTTCCTTGGCAAAACGTGTTCTGCCAGCACTTTCTTTCAATCTGTCCCCTGTTAGGCGGAAAATCTTAAGATTCTTTTAAAATTTTTTTAACTATTTTTAACATGAAAAGATCGAGATTTAAATTGACGTTTGGCTGCTAGAATGTTATAGTATAGATTGGAATAAATAATTGTCAGCATGATATGCTGATAGATATAAAAAAGGAGATGAAAAGCATGAAAAAGACCATTGATGGCAACGCTGCAGCAGCGCATATAGCCTATGCGTTAAGCGAAGTGGCAGCCATCTACCCCATTACACCTTCATCTACCATGGCAGAGTATTGTGATGAATGGGCAGCTCGTGGTCGGAAGAACATCTTCGATCGCAAACTGCAGATCGTTGAGATGCAATCTGAAGCTGGCGCTGCAGGTGCAGTGCACGGTTCAGCTTCAGCTGGTATGCTCACAACCACCTTCACTGCCTCCCAGGGACTGCTGCTGATGATCCCTAATATGTATAAGATCGCAGGTGAACTGTTGCCTGCGGTTTTCCATGTTTCAGCAAGAGCCCTGGCAACCCATGCCCTCTCTATTTTCGGCGACCACAGCGACGTGATGGCTACGAGGCAGACTGGCTTCGCCCTTTTGGCATCAGCATCAGTGCAGGAAGTTATGGATCTGGCGCTGGTGGCACACCTCTCAGCAATCAAGGCCTCCGTTCCATTTTTACACTTTTTCGATGGTTTCAGAACTTCCCACGAAATCCAAAAGATCGACGTCATCGATTACGAAGACATCAAGAAGTTAGTTGATTGGGAAGCTTTGGACAAGTTTCGGGCCAGGGGCCTCAATCCTGAGCACCCCCATCAGCAGGGAACTGCCCAAAACCCCGATATTTACTTCCAGGGCAGAGAAGCTTCAAACCCCTACTACCTCGCAGTGCCTAAAATAGTTGAAGAGGTAATGAACCAGGTAGGACAACTGACAGGCCGCTATTATAAACCGTTTGATTATACAGGCGCACCAGATGCCGAAAGAGTGATCATCGCCATGGGATCTGGCTGCGAGACCATAGAGGAAACTGTTAACTATCTGGTGGACAAGGGTGAGAAGGTTGGACTGATTAAAGTCAGGCTGTACCGTCCCTTCTCAATAGAGCACTTCTTGGCAGTGCTTCCTGAGTCCTGCAAGCGGATCGCTGTTTTGGACCGCACCAAAGAGCCTGGCTCAGTTGGCGAACCTCTCTATGAAGACGTCTGCACTGTGCTGAAGCAGGCAGGCAAACAGATCCTCACCGTGGGCGGCCGCTACGGCCTTGGTTCCAAAGAGTTTACCCCTTCCATGGTGAAGGCAGTCTTCGACAACCTCGCCCAAGACACTCCGAAAAACCACTTCACTGTTGGAATCGTCGACGACGTAACTGGAACCTCTTTGGAGGTAACCGAGCAGATCGACACTGCGCCTGAAGGCGTATTCCGCTGCAAGTTCTGGGGTCTCGGCTCAGACGGAACAGTTGGCGCCAACAAGAACTCCATCAAGATCATCGGCGACAAAACAGACCTGTATGCCCAAGGGTATTTTGTCTACGACTCCAAAAAATCCGGCGGCATCACCATCAGCCACTTGAGGTTTGGACCTACCCCCATCCAGTCCACATACCTCATCGATCAAGCTGATCTAATCGCCTGCCACAACTCTTCTTATGTAGAGCGCTACGATCTTCTGGAAGGCATCAAAGAGGGCGGAGTTTTCCTCCTCAACTCCCCCTGGACAGCTGAGGAGATGGATACCAAGCTGCCCGCTTCCATACGCAGAACCATTGCCCAGAAGAAGATCCGCTTCTACAATATAGATGCAGTAAAGATCGCAGGGGAAGTTGGCCTGGGCGGCAGAATCAACATGGTGATGCAGGCTGCGTTCTTCCAGATTGCCAACGTTATTCCGCCTGAAGATGCCATCGGCTATATCAAAGAGGCAATCAAGGAAACCTACGGCCGCAAAGGCGACAAGATCGTGCAGATGAACTGGCAGGCTGTGGACAAGGCTATTGAAGCCCTGCAGGAAATCAAATACCCTGCTTCCTGGGCAGAAGCCGAAGACGAGCCAAAAGCAGAAGATGATGTGCCTGAATATATTAAGAACGTTGTGGAGCCAATCCTGCTCCAAAAGGGCGACGAGCTGCCAGTGAGCGCTGTTTCACCCAACGGCGTTGTGCCAACTGGAACTTCCAAATACGAGAAGAGGGGCATTGCCATCGACATTCCCGAGTGGCAGCCTGAGAACTGCATCCAGTGCAACCAGTGTTCACTGGTCTGCCCCCACGCAGCCATCCGTCCTATCCTGGCCAAACCTGAAGATCTGGAGAACGCTCCTGAATCCTTTACCCATATCAAGGCTATCGGCAAAGAAGCTGCAGGCCTCCAGTACAGGATTCAGGTTGCACCTTTGGACTGCGTAGGCTGCGGCAACTGTGCAGACATCTGCCCCGGCAAAAGAGGAGAAAAAGCTTTAATCATGAAGCCTCTTGAGGAGCAGAGAGACGTTGAGGTAGAAAACGAGCGCTTTGCAGCTACCCTGCCTGAGATCGAGGTGGACTTCAAGCCTGATACAGTCAAAGGCAGCCAGTTCCGCCAGCCACTTCTGGAGTTCTCCGGCGCTTGTGCAGGCTGCGGCGAAACTGCATATGTGAAGCTTGCCACCCAAATGTTTGGCGACCGGATGATCATCGCCAACGCAACAGGCTGTTCTTCAATCTGGGGCGGCAGCGCACCAACTTGTCCTTACACCACAAACAGCAAGGGACACGGTCCTGCATGGGCTAACTCTCTGTTCGAGGACAACGCAGAGTTCGGCTTCGGCATCGCCCTGGGCGTAGAAGAGCGGCGCAGCCAGCTGGCTGACATCCTCTCTGCCTTGAAGGACGAGCCCATCTCCGACGCTTTGAAAGAAGCTATCAGCTCCTGGCTCGAGAACAAGGAAGATGCTGAAGGTTCTCGGAAACACGGAGACAAGATCAAAGCCCTCCTCCCTCGGGAGCCTGTCAGCGGCAGAGCCAAAGAGCTGGTAGACAAAGCAATTAAATCTGCAGATCAGCTCACCAAGAAATCCGTCTGGATCATTGGCGGCGACGGTTGGGCCTACGACATCGGCTTCGGCGGCCTGGATCACGTCCTTGCATCTGGCGCTGATGTGAACATCCTGGTGCTGGACACAGAGGTATACTCCAATACAGGCGGCCAGTCTTCCAAGGCTACGCCAACTGCAGCTGTGGCGAAGTTCGCTGCTGCTGGCAAGCGGACTAGGAAGAAGGATCTGGGCTTGATGGCCATGTCCTACGGCTATGTCTACGTGGCCTCTGTTTCCTTGGGCGCCAACCCAAACCACGTTGTGAAGGTTATGAAAGAAGCAGAAGCATACAATGGGCCATCACTCATCATCGCCTATGCTCCCTGCATCAACCACGGCATCAACATGAGCAGGAGCCTCCAGGAAGGCAAGAAAGCTGTAGAGGCAGGCTACTGGCCTCTTTACAGATACAATCCGGAGTTGGCACTAGATGGCAAGAATCCCTTCATCCTGGACTCCAAGGAGCCTACAGGCGACTTCAGAGAGTTCTTGATGGGCCAGATCCGCTACACCAGCCTCAAGAAACAGCTCCCAGACGAAGCAGAAGTCCTCTACAAACAGGCAGAAGAAGATGCAAGGTTGCGGCTTGAAACCTACAAACGTTTAGCAGAAGTACAAACTCAAGCATAAAGAAAAGGCCCACACCCGTGGGCCTTTCTTTTCCCCCAGCGCGCCCCTTCCACGCCAGAAAGGCTTTCCCTGCAATAAAGGATAATCATGCTGCAATTGCGAAATAATAGGAGATGTGTTTCCAGTTTTCTGCCAAGATTGGAAAAATATTGTTCAGAGGTGATTGCATGACCCCTATTTGCCGCGAGATCTTCAGAGAATACGATCTGAGAGGGGTGGTGGACAAGGAGCTTACCCCTGAGGTGATGCGACTTTTAGGCAGGGCCTTGGCTGCGTATTTCGACAAAAACCAGCCTGGACAGGAGCTGCTCATCGGCAGGGACAACCGTGCCTCTTCCCCCATCTTCCGGGATCTGTTAGTGGAGGAGCTTGTCTCCGCCGGCATGAACGTTGTGGATTTGGGAGAAATCGTCTCCCCGATGTTTTATTATGCGCCCCACCATTTGGGGATAGACCAGGGCGCCATGATCACAGCAAGCCACAATCCAGGGGAATTTAACGGCTTGAAAGTGCTGGATGGACCCGGCACTATTTACGGCGAAGAGATTCAGAAGCTTGCTGATCTTGCAGAAAAGCTTGCTGACCAACCTCCTGTGAAAAAAAGCGGCGGCAGCGTCCGCACCTATGACATAGCTGCGCCATACATGGAAATGATCAGAAGCAAAATCAAGCTGGCTCGGCCCCTGAAAGTAGTGGTAGACTGCGGCAACGGCACAGCCTCCTTATTTGCCGAGGAGCTCTTCAGCTCTTTGGGGTGCGATGTGATCCCCCTCTACTGCGATTCTGATCCCTCTTTCCCCAACCACCACCCAGACCCGGTAGAGCCGGAGAATTTGGTTGATCTCATCGCTGAGGTCAAAAAGCAGAAAGCAGACTTGGGCATTGCCTTCGACGGCGATGGTGACAGAATAGGCGCTGTAGATGAAACCGGCCAGATTATCTGGGGCGATCAGCTCATGATCCTCTTTTGGCGGGAGCTTTTGCCGAAATACCCTGGCAGCCAGGCGATTGTTGAAGTGAAATGTTCCCAAGCCCTGCCCGAAGAAATCCAGCGCCTCGGCGGCAAGCCCTTTTTCTACCGTACTGGCCACTCTCTGATCAAAGCCAAAATGCGGGAGATCGGCGCCATCTTCACAGGCGAGATGAGCGGGCACATGTTTTTCGCAGACGAATATTACGGCTACGACGATGCCCTCTATGCTGCAGCGCGTCTTCTGCGCCTCCTCTCCCAACAAGAGAAAACCCTCAGCCAGCTCCTTGCTGATGTGCCCAAATACCACGCCACACCTGAGCTGCGGGTAGACTGTGCAGACCGGGACAAATTCCAGGTGGTGGAGGAAATCACCTCCTACTTCAAGAAAAAATACGAAGTGATCGACGTGGACGGCGCCAGAGTCCTCTTCCCAGACGGCTGGGGTTTGGTGCGGGCTTCCAATACCAGCCCGAAACTGGTGGTCCGCTGTGAGGCAAAGACCCCAGAAGGCTTGGAGAGAATCAAAAAAGAGCTGAGCCAAGCCCTCTCCCAGTTCCCTGCTGTGGGGAAAGTCCAGCTCTAACATACAGGAAAAAAACTCATTATATAACTGAGCCCCCGGGGTTGGAACCTCGGGGGCTTTTTCCGCGCCGAAGTGAATTTATTTGTTTTTTCCCTGCCAATACTTTATCCGTTCTTCGTGGCTCACCACTCTATGTATTTGATGGAGCATCCAAGTATAACCGAATGGGTCTGTAAAAATGGCATTTGAGACGCCGTATTCAGGGATTTCCGTCACAGGCTGCACCTTTTGGCAACCTGCACCCATTGCCTTGGCAAAAGTTTCTTCTATGTCTGGAACTGCAATGTTGAACCAAATGGTATTGGGATGGTCTGAAGATGGTGCCACGAGGCCGAACTTTGGGTTTTCATCCAGCATGTGAAAGCGGACTCCGTATAAAGTGAAAACCACCTCGTTTTCGCCCCTGGGCAGATCTGAGACCTCAACCCGTTCAATGTCAAAGATTTTCTCGTACAATTCCAAGGCTTTCAAACTGTCACTGACAACGAAATCAATTTCTACTCCAACCATAGCCAGCACCTCGTCTCCTGCAGATATTTCTCTAACACCTGATAATATGTCCTCTCTGCCTTCATTCTACCAAATACCCTCGCCGAAAACCACTTTCCTGGACAAAAAATGTGCCGAAAGCCCCATAATTGCCGGGGATAGCCAGGTACCATCTCCCCCTCCTCCTTCATACTTTAGAATATAGTTTAGCCCAGGGCAAAGTCTTTGCCCGGCAGCAACCTTTGCTCCTGTTAAAAATAACGAAAGGAAGTAGGAAAATGGTAATAACCCTCAGCCAACTCTCCCCAGGCAACAGGGGACGGATCCACAACATCCTCCTTTCCGGACAGATAAGAAACAGAATTTTGGACCTTGGTTTCACGCCAGGGGCTACGGTAAAGTCTATCCGGCGGAGCCCATTGGGAGATCCCGTTGCCTACGAGGTGCGGGACACCCTCATCGCTCTGCGGGCCGAAGAGAGCAGCCAGATCACTATCGCAGAGGAGGAACTGTCATGACAGCGAAAGAAGCGGTAACTGTAGCCTTGGCAGGAAATCCCAATACAGGCAAAAGCACAGTCTTCAATGCCCTCACTGGCTTGAACCAGCACACAGGAAACTGGCCCGGCAAAACCGTACTGCAGTCAACAGGCACCTATATCTTCAGGGAAAGGGAGTTTAAGCTGGTGGATTTGCCAGGCACCTATTCACTTTTGGCGAATTCGCCAGAAGAGCAGGTAGCCCGGGATTTCTTGTATTTCGGCAATCCCCACGTGACGGTAATTGTGGCAGATGCAACGTGCCTTGAGCGAAATCTCAACTTAATCCTGCAGGTTTTGGAGATCACAAACAGAGCAGTGGTCTGCCTCAACCTGATGGATGAAGCGAAAAGAAAAGGGATTGAAGTTGACGTAAATAGGCTCCAAGAGCTCTTGATGGTTCCTGTGGTTCCTACAGTGGCGAGAAAGCGGCAGGGGCTCGAGGAGCTTCAGGAGAAAATCTGGCAGATGGCTTGCAATAAGCGTGATAGGCAGTTTCAAATCCGCTATAGTCCT
The DNA here is from genome assembly GCA_001512905.1 of Clostridia bacterium DTU084. Classification (GTDB taxonomy): domain Bacteria; phylum Bacillota; class DTU084; order DTU084; family DTU084; genus DTU084. The sequence goes on from LFTB01000074.1 coordinate 11,155, forward strand.
GAGATCGAAAGGGCAGTTGCCAAACTGGAGCCTTTCCTGCAGGAAATGCTCGGAACAGAAGCAAATACCCGCTGGCTGGCCTTGAGGCTCCTTGACGGGGATCCTGTGATTCGGGATTCTCTGGCCAAGAACCTGGGCAGCAGGAGCGTGGCAGCCTCAAGTGAGGGAAAATGGACATGAACGGACAAATGGACGCATTGCTTGCAGAAGCAGAAAAGCTCAGCGCAGGAGAGCATTTTCGGGAGAGAATAGTCAGCGAGATCTTTCAGGCAGCAGAGAACATCACAAGGCAGGTGGTCAGGAAAAAGCAGGTTAAAAGGGATTGGGAGCAGAAGCTGGACAATCTGCTCACCTCCCGTCTCTTTGGCTTTCCCATTATGATGGGCCTTTTGGGGGTTGTTCTCTGGCTGACAGTAGAAGGCGCAAACTACCCTTCGGAACTGTTGGCTTCTCTACTTTTCGGGCTGGAGGGGCATTTGAGCAATCTTCTGGCTTCGTTAAACGCTCCCAGCTGGCTGCACGGCGCTTTAGTGGACGGCATCTACCGGACTATGGCCTGGGTTATTTCTGTGATGCTGCCGCCCATGGCCATCTTTTTCCCCATGTTCACTTTTTTCGAGGATTTAGGTTATCTGCCCAGAGTTGCTTTTAATTTGGACCGGCTATTTAAAGGGGCAGGAGCAGCTGGCAAACAAGCCCTTACCATGTGCATGGGCCTAGGCTGCAATGCTGCAGGGGTCACTGCCTGCAGAATCATCGACTCTCCCCGGGAAAGGCTGATTGCAATCCTCACCAACAACTTTATCCCTTGCAACGGAAGATTCCCGCTGTTCATCGCCTTGGGGACGATTTTCTTCAAGCGGCTTGCTGATGTGGGCAGTTTCGGGGCGAGCCTTGTGATCTTGACCCTGGTTGGTTTCGGGGTCCTGATAACCCTTTTCATCTCGTGGCTTCTTTCGAGAACCATCTTGAAAGGAGTGCCCTCTGCCTTCACTTTGGAGCTGCCGCCGTACAGAAAGCCTCAGATTGGCACAATTTTGGTCAGATCTCTACTGGACAGAACGCTGCACGTACTGGGCCGCGCTGTTGTTGTGGCCGCACCTGCAGGCCTCATCACCTGGATTCTCGCCAACACTTCTTTAGGCGGGGCAACTCTCCTTGCGAGGTTAGCGGGCTTCTTGGAGCCTCTGGGAAGGCTGGCAGGCCTTGATGGGTTTATCCTGGCAGCCTTCATCCTGGGCATGCCTGCCAACGAGATCGTCCTCCCGATCCTTCTGATGGGTTATTTGTCACAAGGGGTTATGCTGGAGCCCACAAGCGTAGAGGTTTTAGGGAAGATTCTCCTCCAAAACGGCTGGACTGTGCTCACAGGGCTGAATATGATGCTGTTCTCCCTCCTACACTTCCCCTGCGGTACCACTCTCCTCACCATTAAAAAAGAAACAGGCAGCAGAAAGTGGACGCTCATTTCTTTTCTGCTGCCTTCTGCAGTGGCGTTTGCTGCTTGTGTTTTAACAGCTCAGGTAGCGAGGGTTTTCTGGTAGTGAGGCAAGGGTGCAACTTGCCTCCTTTTTTCCCAGAATTTTAAGCAGGAGGGATCATGGTGGAAGGAAAAATTTTAACTGAAAGCATGGAAGACTATCTGGAAATGTTCTACAGGCTCTTTACAAAGCAGGGTTATGTAAGGCCGGTTGATCTTTCTGATGCCATCGGGGTCCTGCCTTCCTCAGTGACCAAAATGATCCAAAAACTTAATGAAGCAGGATTTATCACTTACGAAAAATACCGCCACATCTCCCTTACCCCTTTGGGTTTGGAATACGGCAAATTCTTGGTCTGGCGGGATGAAACCCTCAAGGAGTTCCTGCACCTTTTCGGCGATTTGGAAGGTGTTGAAGAGCAGGTGGAAGGAATTGAGCATTACATTATCCCCCAGACCATGTACATCTTCAGCAATCTATTGGCTTTTTTCAAAGCCCATCCAGACGAATTGCAAGCTTTTCTCTCCTTCAAAAAGGAGCAGCCTTGTGCCTGCGGAAAAGGGCTGCACTTACTGCGCGCTTGGCTGTTCAGGCACACTGAGTGAAGGGAGAGCCACCTCACTCTCCTCCACCGGACCAATTGCCGCAAGAGAAAGCCCCTGAGAGAGGATGCGCTGGGACAGGCGCCTCAGGTCATCTACAGTAACTGCTTCGATAATGGCGATTTCTTCTTCAGCAGAAAGGCCCTCTTCCATAAAGAGCTCGTTTTTCGCGATTCTGCTCATCCGGTTGGAGGTGCTCTCAAGGCCGATTAACAAAGCCCCTTTCAGCTGCTGTTTGGCCCTGGCCAGCTCTTCCTCGCAGATTGGCTCTGAAATAAGGCGCCACATTTCTCTTACCATGGCATCGATGACTGTCTGCATCTGTTCTCTGTTAGTGCCTGCATAAGCCCCCCAAAGACCGCAATCCTTGAAAAGGGAATGGAAAGAATATGTAGCGTAGACCAGGCCCCGCTCTTCGCGGAGTTCCTGGAAAAGCCTTGAGCTCATTCCTCCTCCCAAAATGGCCTCTAAAACTTCCAAAATGTAGCGGTCAGGGTCCCGCCTTGATATTCCGGGCGCGCCCACAATTAAATGCACTTGCTCTGTTTGCTTGTATCTGGTGGCAATGGTTGGTTTGTACACAAAACTGTGGTGTTTTTCCACAGTATCCAGGGCTTCGTATCCTCCCAGATGTTTATCAACCAGCTCTACCAGCTGTTCATACTCCAGATTGCCTGCAGCTGCCACCAGGATCCTGCTGGGTGTATAGTATTTGGCTATGTAGTTTAAAAGCTGCTGTCTGGTGAGGGAAGAAATTGTGTCAACAGTGCCTAAAATAGGCATGCCCAAAGGATGGGAGTCGAAAACCGTGCTCGCAAACAAATCGTGGACAAGCTCATCAGGCTCGTCCTCATACATATTAATTTCCTCTAAAACCACTCCCCGTTCCTTTTCCAAATCAACAGGATGGAAGCGGGACCTGAGAAGCATTTCGCTTAAGAGGGAAATGGCAAATTCCAGGTGTTCATCTAAAACGCGCGCATAGTAGCAGGTGTATTCCCTGCTGGTGAAGGCATTCAACTGGCCGCCGATGCTGTCCATTGCTTCGGCAATCTCCCGGGCTGAGTACCTTTCAGTACCTTTGAAAAGCATATGTTCAATAAAGTGGCTTGCTCCGTTGTTTGTGGCATCTTCGTTTGCTGAACCAGTGCGCAGCCAGAAGCCCACGGAAACGGAACGTACAGTTGGTATTTGTTCCGCTGCTACAACAACTCCATTTGCCAATCTCGTTCGCTTGTACATGTTTTGCAACCACACTCCTTACATACTATTTCGCTCCAATATGTTGAAATCCTTCTGCCTGATCTTACCTAAAGGATTTAACCTCCCTCAGAAAGAATTAGTTATCGAATACAACGGAAGGAGTTTTGGCATGCAGCAGGGATTTTTGACTACAATTCTAACCCTTCTCCTCTATTTCACATCCCTTGGTGGAGGAGAATTACCGCAATCCAGCGATCAGGGGGCTGAGCCCGCTCCTTCCTGGACTGAAGATCTCTCATCAAGCCAGAGCCAGCCAGCCATCCTCACAGGCAAGGCAGTGAACATCCGCTCCGGACCAGGCAGCGAGTACCCTCTCATTGCCACTTTGGAAGGCGGAACCATGGTGAACCTTGAAGCCACCTCTTTGGGCTGGGGCAAAGTGCGAACCGGCGACGGCAAAGTGGGCTGGGTTCCCATGTGGTTGGTCAGCACCTCTGAATTTGACCTGAAGAATGCTGCCCCTGCTGCTCCGCAAAACAAAGGGCAACGGGAGATTTACGGCTATTATGTTGATGCCAGCTCTTACAGATCTGCAGAGGCTTTCGGCAAGCTGCTCACTGGCATCATCCCCTTCTCCTATAATATCACAGCCCAAGGTATAGTCACTGGCAACCACGATCAAAACGCAGCAAACCTTGCCAAACTCCGCTCCTTGAGCAACTACGCTCTGATTCACAATATTTCGGGGAGCAATTTCGACGGGGAGCTTGTCCACCAGGTGCTCTCAAGCTCCACAAGGCGCGCAGCTCTCGTGAACAACATCTATAAGCTTTTGAAAAACCATGGCTACGACGGTGTGAACATTGACTTTGAAAACCTGAGACCCTCAGATCGGCACCTTTTCAATACCTTCATTAGGGAGCTGGCAGCAAAGCTGAAGCCTGCAGGCTTGCGCCTGACAATCTCTGTTCCAGCCAAAACTGCAGATTACGCCAGCTCTGCCTGGGTCGGGGCTTTCGATTACGCCACTTTAGGCGGATATGCAGACCGGATCATGCTCATGACCTACGACGAACACAGCATAGCCAGCGGTCCGGGGCCTGTTGCTTCCATCGGCTGGGTGGAGAGGGTGCTGAGGTATGCTACAAGCCAGATTCCTGCGGATAAGATCATCTTGGGCCTTGCAGGCTACGGCTACGATTGGACAGGCTTCGGCAAAGCGAGAGCTTTGACTTACCCGCAGATAATGAATTTGCTGAAAAAACACGATGTCACAGCCAGCTGGGACGCAGCCAGCAAGTCCCCCTACTTCACCTATTTTTCAGGAGGCCAACGCCATACTGTCTGGTATGAAAACAGCGCCAGCCTCACAGCAAAAGTGGATCTGGTAGCCCGCTGGGGAATCCGCGGCGTTGCCCTGTGGCGTTTGGGCTTTGAAGACCAGCGCCTGTGGCAGGTGGTTAAGGAGAAGCTTTGGCTTTAAGCAGCTCTCCGACTGTGACTGGCTGAAGGTTTTTTTCTGCTAACATCTTCAGCATTTCCGGCAGTGCCTTTACTGTGTTTTCTGTCGGATGCATGAGCACGATCCCGCCAGGGGCTATTTTTCGCTGCACCCGCTGTACGATTACAGCGGGTGCCGGCTTTTGCCAGTCGATGGTGTCTGCGCTCCACATAATGGTTCGATAGCCGATCTCCGCTGCTGCTGCCACGATCTTTTCGTTTACTTCACCGTAGGCAGGGGCATAAAGTTTCGCAGGCTCTTTTTCCAACACCCTTTGAATGACGCTTTCAGCGTCACCAATCAGCTTTTTAATCCCTTCCTGGTCCAATTGGGCAGGATGGATGTGCTTCATACCGTGATTGCCGATCTCATGGCCGCAACTTGCCATCTCCCGCAGGAGATCGGGATTTTTCTCTGCCCAGCTGCCTGTAACGAAAAAGGTGGCCTTGGCTTCGGCCTTTTTTAGGGCAGCCAGCATAGCGGCTATGTGCTCCTCACCCCAATCCACATTAATGGTGAGGGCTACTTTCCTGCCAGCTTCAGGCCTCTGATACACAGCTTGATAAAACTCTTTGTCCACTGCTGCCTCAACGCTCCTGAGGACTGGCAACAGCGCCGCACCGCTTTCAGCTTCCATGGCCAGCTGGACTGTGGCTGCCACATCCAGCTCTACCCCCGCCATTGCCGTTGTGACCTTTCCCTCCTGCCATCTAGCGTTGACAGAAGGCACAGACCAGCGCTCCTGTTGTTTGCGCAGGTGGGCTTCCAGCTCTTCAGGGAACATGCCGCCAATTGGCTCGCCGCCGAGGGTCACCCCGGGTGCGATTGCATACAGCCGCCGCTGCACGAGGCCAGTGAGCTTAATCCCTCCGCCTACAATCACCCCGGCGGCAATTAAGACAGTGCAAAAGTGGACGAGCTTACCAGGGATGGTAATGGCAAAGAACCTCATACAGTTGCCCGCCCCCCTTCAGTGCCTTCTTTTGGCTTCTGTTCGCCATCGTGCTGGATGTAATAGGGGCCTTTGATTAACAGCTCTGAGGTGGTGGTGAATTTGTAGCCTCGCTTTTTCAATTCCTTGATGAGGCCTGGCAGGGCTTCAGGAGTGTGGAGGCCTGCGTTGTGCATCAGCACAATAGAGCCTGGCCTCACTCTCTCTAAAATCCGCTTCTGCATCTGTGCAGCACTGAGGTTTTTCCAGTCTAAGGAGTCCACATCCCAGATGATGGTTTTGTAGCCGCACTCTTCAGCAACTTTAATCACTTTATTGCTGTATTCCCCAAAGGGCGGCCGAAAGACTGTAGAGTCTTTTCCTGTAAGCTCTTTGAGCATCTGGTGGGTCCGGGTGAGCTCTTTTTTGATCTCCTCTTCCCCCAGGGAATTCAAGTGAGGGTGTGAGTATGTATGGTTGCCCAGCTCATGTCCTTCTTGGGCGATTTTCTTGACCATCTCCGGATACTTCTCGATCCAAAAGCCTGCCAGATAAAAGGTTGCCTTAACTTTTTCCTGCCGCAAAATCTCCAATAGCTTCGGTGTATAATCTGCTCCCCAGGTAGCGTCGAAGGTGAGGGCGACTTTCTTCTCCCCCTGGGTGTCCACCCTGTAGATGGGGATGATCTTCTGGCTGAGGACGCTCATCACCATCCGTCCTGCACCAACAAGCCCCATCTGGATTAAACTGAGGCAAACCAAAAGGCCTACCAAAAAAAACAATACTCTTTTTCCATTGCCAAGCCAGAATATCTGCATATTTCTCCCCTCCCATCCTACTGAAATCTATGCATCTGGGAGGGGTGATATGCAAAAAGAGCGGCCTAGACCGCTCTTTTTAACCAGCAAAGATATGCTGTCCGTATTTGACTGTAACAGGTCTTGAAAAAATCCACTTGGAAGTGCTCCGGGCAGGGTTGTAAAAGTAGAGGGCTCCGTAGCTGGGATCCCAGCCGCCTAGAGCAAGTTCTACTGCCCTATATGCTTCGCCGTCTGGGGGAAGGTTGATCTGTCCGTCCCGGACTGTACAAAACTCCCCTTTTCCGTAGATGATTTCTGCTACGGTGTCGGGGAAGTTCGCAGCCTCGAGCCTGTTGAGGACTACAGAGGCAACTGCTACTTTGCCAATAAACGGTTCCCCCCTGGCCTCTCCCTGCACCATATGTGCCAGCAGCTTAATCTCTTGCCAGGTCAAATTGGCCCTGCGATAGGGCTTTTCAGGTTCAGGGGCAGGCGTTACTGCCTTTTGCTCCCTGCTTACCTCACGGGCTTCTTGAGGTGCTTCTTGCACCTTCTCTCGCTTCACTTGTGGTTTTTCCTCGGCTACCTGTACCTCAGCCTGTTTTTTCTGTTTAGGCCTGGCGCTTACCTGTGGTTTTGTTTCCTCTGCAGGCAGAAAGACTGCAAAGCTGCTGACCGTGGAAACCGCGCTGATGAAGATGGCCACAAGGAGGCTCAATTTCTTGTTAGGCATCTCTTCCCCTCCTTTCCATAAGCTAATGCTTAGTGTAACAAGGAAATGAGCTAAACGCAATGTGCGTTTAGCCCACCTTAATCGGAAAAGGCACCATGAGCCCGCCGATGGTTCCGGCTCTTTGAGATTTCTCCCTTAAGGTAACCGCTTCCAGTGCCTTACTTTTTTTCCAGTACTTAACATTTGGAATTTATGCTAAATTCCTTGCCTTTCCCTGGCAAATGTGGCATAATTTAAATAAAATAAGCGAGGGAGGGGTAGTTGTGCGGAAATTTTTAATCATGCTTCTTGTCTTGGCTGTGGGAACAACTGCACTGGCAGCATCCAAGGTTAACTGGAACACCATTGTCTCCCAAAACCGTTCACCGCGAAATTTAGAGCAGAGGCTGCTTTTGGGTGTTGCCTACGCAAACTTAGGCAAAATTGAAGAGTCCGCAGCTCAGTTTGAGATAATAGGGAAAACAAATTACGACGCTTTTGCCAGAGAGATCATCAAAAAAATGGAGTCCAGATTGGCCAAAAACAGCAGCGATATAGTCGCTCTTAATTGTCTGGCCTTTGCATACTACGCCAGAAACGATTTCAGAAACGCCCGCAATAATTTCCAGAAGCTAGTTCAGTTAGACAGCAAGAATATCTGGTCCCATAACTACCTGGCCATAGTCTATGGAAAGCTGGGGCAGATCGATGCCGGCATTGCCCAGCTGAAAAAATCCTTGGCCATAGATCCCAAAAACGAGTACACAAATCTTCTCATGGGCTTGGCTTACACTGAAAAAGGCCAGTATGGAACCGCTGCAAAGTACTTCATCAAAGCGCCGCGGGCGCTGAAGACCATCCTGAAAATGTCGAGGTAAAGCAAATGCTTTACCTCGTTTTTTTTAATTACCTTGTCCCAGTTTCTCAAGGAATAGCAGGTAGCAGGCTGCAGACCAGTTGTAATCGCGGATTGCTGAGGTCTTGTTCTGCAGGTAGTAATCTTCGGCTACCGGCCCTTTCCGGTGGCATTCTGCTGGCGAGCGCTGATCTGCGCTGTCGTAGTACTCGAAAATGGTGCCAGCCTTACCATACCATTTTTCCACAGCTGCCACTACCTGTAAGCTGATCCTGCGTGCCAGCTTGTGATAACCGTAGCGCTCAAGGCCGCAGACGATGAGGTACGTCCAGTTCAACCAGCTGGGCCCCCGCCACATGTCTGTGCTGTATGCCGGATCGCTATAGGCCACAGACGGCACTGGAACCTGGGTTGCAAACTGTGCCGGATCTTCCAGGTGGCGCACCAAGGCCTCTGCTTGCTTGGGAGAACAGATGCCGGCAAACAGTGGAGCAAAACCGCTGCACGCTTTGATCCTGCTAAACTTTCCATTCATGTCCCGATCGAAGTAAAAGCCTTCCCGGCTGTGGTACAGATAATCGTTTACAGCTTTGGCAACACCTTCTCCCCGATTCTGGTATTTTTCTGCCCGTTCCTCATCTTCCAACAGGGCTGCAAGTTTGCTCAGACAAAAATATTCATGGGCTAGGAAGCTGGAAAAGTCCACAGCATCCAGGGTCTGTGCTGCATCGAACCGGGGTGAATTGTCCATTCCAGATTCGCCACTGCGGCAGTCAGGGTTTTCCTCAATAAACCATTCTAAAAGACCGTTCCTGTTTTGGTCGCGATTGGCCTCATCCCACAAAAGGTACCTTTCTAAAATCGGCAAGGCCCAGCTGGCAAATTCCAAATCTCCATGCTTGCGCACCACCTCCCAAGTAGCCCAGGCGAGAAGAGGAGGCTGGGTGATCTCAGATCGCCAGTTGGATCGCGCCTGATGAGGAATAAAACCTGTCTTAGGATCTGCCTGCAGCAGGATTGCCTTGAGGGCTTCTTGGGCCATCTCCCCATCCAGCTCGCTCCAGCCCAGGCTGTGAAAGGCAGAATCCCAAAGCCACATGTCTTTGTGGGGGATCCTGTCTGGAGTTGTCCAGCGGCAGGGCAGCCAACTGCCGCCTGATTCAACGTTCACCTTCAAAATCGACCAGGCCTTTTTTGCCACCTGCTCGTGTCCTTCCGGCAGAGGCAGCTCTTCGTAGAACTGCCTGCGCTTTGCCCAGGTTCCCTCCCAATCCTCTTTCCAGGCTGCTTGGAGTTTTGCCAAAGCTTCAGCTTCATTCTGCCCGATGGCAAGGGCAAAGCGGCCGTCTTCTCTCAAAGCAAAAGCCAACTGCCATCCGACTGCCCCTGCCACTGTTGGCTGCTTCCTGGCAGACCAGCTCTTATCTCTTGCGCTGATGGAAACCTCCCAGGATGTTGGGAGCTGTCCTATGAAGCTGTCGCATTTCAGAGGAGAAAAAACGAACTGTTCATCACCCCGAAAGCCTGCGATGAGGTCCCCTCCGGCAAGATAGAACCGACAGGTTTCCGGCTCTACCTCCTTGCCGTTTTCCAGGAAGGACACGAGAAAGCTGAAGGGAAGGTGAAAGCGCACTCCCAAAGACTTCGTGGTGCTTCCCACAAGGTTCCTGCCCCAGACGGTTTCCTCCTGATAGCCTGAGAGGGCGACTATCGCTCCCTCTCCCCAAACTGCAGGAACTTCATCTAATTTACGTTTTTTTGTCAAAGGAATCACTCCTGTTTACCTTGAAAGTTTAGGGCTTGTCAAACTCCAACACCAGAGCTGAACGAGGCTTTAGAAGAAAGACGCTATCTTCAGGCAGCTGAACTTTTTCGCCTGTCCAAAAATCAACTGCCTGCTGTCCAGGGTGCAGGTTTAAAGCATTGTAGTCAAGCCGGATGGCTTGAGGCTCGTCCTCCCAGTTGAAAAGAGCCACCCTCATCCCGGCTTTTAAAGGCTGATGCCATACCTTGGCGAGACCTTCCTCGAACAAATTCAGGGGGCGGCCTGGAGCAAGCTCTGCCTGCAGTACTTTGTAGAGGAGATCCTTCCCCTGTGAGTTGAGATAGCCGAATGGATCTCCCAAGACAACTGCACCGCCCAGAACGAGCACTAGGGAAGCGTATGTTTTGGCCTCTGAATAAGAGATGGTGGCTTCCCGATCGTGGCGCCTCCGGAAAGTTTCCGCGTGCTGGGCGAACTCGTCTTCCCTTGGAAACCACCAAGTCCTGTAGATAGGCTGTTCTCCTGCGAAGGTATCTTTTCCTCTGACCACGAGAAAATCAGGATCGTTGGTCCACCAGTTTTGATTGAAAAAATACGTTGCACAGATAGATCTGGCATTCTTTTTCAGCGCGTCCCAGAACACGGCCACGTCTTTGGAAACGCGGCAGGCGTCGCAATAACCTGGACCAATTTCAAAAGGCAGGTTACACCCTAAAATATATGCGTCCTCACCTGCTCCCTCCCTGATGATCCGCAGCGCTTTCTGCATCACCTCTACATTAGTCAGGGTGAGATCGTGGAAGTGATCAACATACATCAGGTAGCGGAGAAAATCAAGCTTGAAATAGCGGTAGCCCATCTGGGCGAAGCTGCGGAAGAGATCTCGCAGGTATGCTTCTCCTTCGGGTCTGGTGACATCCAAAATATAGCCAAAAAGGCCGCAGCACTCATAGGTTCTGTCAGGAAAGCCGTAGCTGTTCTTTCCCACGAAATCGTAATTGTCTTGAAAGGCGTTGCACTCAGGATCGATAATTATCGGCGCAAGCCAAATCCCTGGCTCAAATCCTTTTGCTTTGATGTCCTGCGCCATCTTTTCCATGCCGTGGGGGAAGTTGCTGTCTGCATCCCACTCTCCATGGCGGATTTCCCAGCCCATATCCAAGATCACGAATTGGACCGTTGACGCTGCAACAGGATCTGCTGCGAGGACCTCTACGTTCTCCATGATCTTGTCGTGGCTGATGCTGCTGTGGTAATAATCCCAGCTGTTCCAGCCCCGGGGAGGGGGAAAAACTTCCACTGCAGTCTTTTTTGCAAATTCCTCCAAGAGAGTCTGGGCAGAGGTGCCTAAACGAATCTGGATTTCTCCTATCTGCTGCGGGTTCTCTGTCAGCTCATGCGGCAGAGACACCATTCCCTGGAAGGTGCCGGCAAAAAAGCCCAGTACCAGGGGGTAAGCTGAAGCAACCTTTGAGGTGAGCAGCTCTGCACCCTCCTCCTTTTGGATGGCCAAAAGGGCTTTGGAGAGATCTCCCTCTGTCAACTCCGAGGCTGCTTTAATTGCAATCTCGCCCATGGTGCCTCCGCTGACCAAAAGTTTTGAATCTTGCAGGGTCTCGGGCGAGAGAGCGATTAGATTGAGGTTTCTGGGAGGCTTGCCGCGAAGCAAGGTTAAGGAAGTTTTTATTTTGCAGATGTCAGAGGCAACTTCAATGGTTTGGGAAACTTGAAAATCAGGGCAAGTTTTTGTGAAGACGATCCTGTCTTCAGCTTTCTCCAAATTGGTTTGCACGATCTTGTGGGATTGGGGAATGCTCTGCAGCTTGTTATAAGGAAAAGGCAGCGCAAACCCCCAGTTAAGGGGCAGAAGCGCTGCCGAAAAAAGCATCCCCTGCTTGTTTTTAATCGTCAATTGACCAGTCTCGGACACGTTCAGGCTGAGTAGACCCTTTTCAATAACCGCAGTCATTTAAGTGCCCTCCTTAGATCCTGATGGTTCTATGCTCCTTGCGGGATCTCTCTGCAGCAAAGGCCATCAAGTGGCTCTGCAGCGATACCCTGGCCGATGTCTTTTGGCTGCTGGCCTCTCCTGCAACTGCAGCCAGGAAATCCCGGGTCATTCTCACATCACCCCCGCCGTGGCCTGAGATCAAGGTAGAGTAGTCTATTTTGATTAGTTCTTTCTCGCCGCTTAAGAAATCTGTAAGCTGGATCTCGCCTTTCTCAAGGTGTCCCCTCAGGTCTCCTTTTGTGCCGAAGACCCGCAGTGTCCTGGTATTTTCACTGGAAAAACCGATCATGTTGAAAGTTGCGGTGGTGCCGCCTTCAAACTCGAAGATGGCGCTTTGGTGGTCCACAACATCGTTGTCGCAGTGGTAGACGCAGCGGCCGTAGGGTCCCCTTTTCAAAGCTTCGTATCTGGCTGGGAAAGACGTGTCTGTTGAGATCATGGCGGTAGGCCAGGTGACATTTTTAATCTGCTTGAGATACAAAGCAGGAGCGAAGTGGGGACATGTTTTTTCGTGAGGGCACCCGTCGAGACAGTACTTTGGCGCGCCAGGGGGTGCGTTTTCAGGTCTGAAGTGCATCAGATTGCCAATGGAGGTAACCTTTTTGCACTCTTTGCCGATGAGATAAACAAGCAGGTCCAGATCGTGGCAGGACTTGGCCAAAATCCAGGGGCTGGATACTGCTTCGTTGCGGAAATTGCCCCTGACAAAGGAATGGGCAAAATGCCAGTAGACTACGTTTTCTGTAAGCTGGAAATTGACGATCTCGCCGATCCGCTTTTCATCTAATAGCTCTTTTAGCTTTTCGAAAAAAGGTGCATAGCGCAGGACGTGGCAGACCATCAGGACAAGACCTTTCTCTTCTGCCTTCTCCACCATGGCCCTGCATTCAGACTCTACTGGCGACATAGGCTTTTCCAATAGGACATGATAGCCTTTCTCCAAAGCTGCCATGGTAGATTCGTAGTGAACTCTGTCTAAAGTCGAGTTCACCACTGCGTCTGCATACTTTTCCCCTGCTAAGGCCTCCTGCCAGGAAGCAAACTGCTTTTCTTGAGGAACATTGTACTTTTCGCAGAAAACTTGCCGCCTCTCTTCATTAGGCTCTGCAACGCCTGCAATTTCCACTCCGCTCTCAGTGGCATAACGGGCGTACACATCGCCTCTAGATCCTGCGCCGAGAACAATCAACTTCATGGTATTGTATAACCTCCTCGCTATTTTAAGACGTTAGTTCTTTTCCTTCTGCTTCAGCTTCCAGCTGCGCGAAAGCTTCTTCTATTCTAAGCTCGTGGCCGCCTGGGAAGATGTTGAGAAACTGCGTCTCTCCTCCTTTTTGGCAGAGGGCGTTGTAAAGCCTGAGGCTGTGGGTGTAGGGCACAGAACGGTCGTATCTGCCGTGGTTGATGTAGACCCGGCCGGCTACCAGCTTATCCACCAAATTGATGGGCGAGCGCAGGTAGTATTCCCTGTCCACTTCCGGGCTTGCGCCGGGTTCCCCTCCACAGCAGGCAGCAATGTGAGGAGCATAATGGGGATTTTCATGATACCAGGCCGCAAGGTCTGTAATGGGACACCAGCTGCTGACCATCGCCCACCTCTGAGGCGCTGCAGCCAAAGTGCAAAGGGCCATGTGTCCCCCGCCGCTGCCTCCTAACAGATAGATCCGCTTCTCGTCCACTTTTTCCGGGTAACGCTCGCAGAATGCATCTACACAGGCAAGGATGTCTCCGATGGCCAAAGGTGAAGCGCAAGCTTCTCTGGCTCTGGGGTTGCTTGCCAAATTTGGCCCCCGGAAGCTCGGCAATAGCAGAGACCAATCTCTGTCGCGAGCAGGCGGGCCGAAATTGTCCCGCTGATTGTCTAGATCTGCGCTCCAGGTGTGCAGTCCCACTAAAAGGGGTCTTTTCTTCCCTTTGGCAAGGCTGAGCAAGGCTTTTTCCTCTCCGTCGGAGCTTCGGAAAAGAAACTTTTCCACCTCTTTCACTCCTTTAAAAAATTCTGAAATTTAAAACCGGGGAGGCTATCCCCTTACACTCCGGTGCTGCCGAAGCCTCCCTTGCGCTCTCCTTCTGCCTGGTCTGTGTCAGTGCACAGGTAGTTCAAGAAGATGCCCTGGGCAATGCGCTGCCCCTTTTCAATCTGCACAGGCTCAGGGCCGAGGTTTAAGAGGGCAACGAAAATGTGGCCTTCGTTATCTGGATTGTCTGCATAATCTGCATCGATAATGCCGGTGCCGTTGGCCAAGATGATCTGCCGGATGGCCAGGCTGCTGCGGATGAAAAGCTGCAGCACTTCGTTTTGGTTCATGTAGGCCTTGATCCCGGTGGGGACCAGGGTTACCACACCGGGATGAAGAATTACGTTTTCTGCTGCTCTGAAATCGTAGCCTGCGCTGGCCCGGGTTTTTCGCTGCGGGAGCTCGATTCCTTTTCCCTGCCAGCTGCTTACAACTGCAAATCGTCTCATAAAGCTTCCAACACCTTCTGGCAGCGCTGGCAAAGCTCTTGTTGAGGCGTGTATTTCCAGCACCGCTCGCATTTGTACCCTGGTGCCCTGTTGACCACAACCGTCACGTCATCCAGGGATTCTGCTTCCATGATCAGATCTCCTGCTTCAGGAGCTTCTCCGATTTTCCAGTCAAGCTTTGAAACAATGGCCAGATCCATCATGTAATTTGGGGGGAAATCTCGAGCGATCTGGGCGAGGGCAGATTCAGGCCCGTAAATTTCCACTGCTGCCTCCAAGGAGCTGCCGATGAGCTTTTGAGCCCGGGCCCTCTCTAAAGCCCTGGCGATCTCGTCCCGCAGCTTCAGCATGCTGCGGAAGCGCTGCTCCAGCCCTTGATCCAGATACCGCTCTTCCACCTGCGGCCAGCTGGCCATGTGGATGCTCTCCACCTCTCTGCAGCTCTCCGGCAGGTGCTGCCACACTTCTTCTGCTGTATGAGCCAAAACTGGCGCCATCAATCTCACCAAAGCCTGCAGGGCTTGGTAGATGACAGTCTGCACTGCACGCCGCGTTGTGCTGGCTGGAGCTTCGACGTAGAGGCGGTCTTTGACCACATCCAGGTAGAAAGCGCTCATCTCCACAGCACAGAAATTGTGGATCGCGTGGAAGAGCAGGTGAAAGTCGTAGCTGTCATAAGCTTGGGTGACTTTGTCTATTAGCTGGTGCAGTTTCAGGAGCGCCCACTTGTCAAGCTCCAAAAGCTCTTCGTAGGCCACAGAGTCTGTTTTGGGATCAAAATCCTCTAAATTGCCCAGCATAAACCGGCAGGTATTGCGAATCCGCCTGTACACTTCAGACATCTGCTTGAGAATGCCGTCTGAGATCCGGACATCGTTCTTGTAATCTGCAGATGCCACCCAAAGGCGCAGGATGTCTGCACCATACTGTTTGATCACTTTTTCTGGCGCCACCACATTGCCCAGGGACTTGGACATCTTTTTCCCTTCTGCGTCAACTGTGTACCCGTGGGTGAGGACAGCTTTATAGGGAGCAGTGCCCCGGGTGGCTACAGCTGTGAGCAGGGAGGATTGGAACCAGCCGCGGTGCTGGTCGCTTCCCTCAAGATATAAATCAGCAGGATACCTTAGCTCCGGCCTGGGATCCAGCACTGCTGTGTGGCTTGAGCCGGAGTCAAACCAGACGTCCATAATATCGGACTCTTTGCGGAACCGGGTACCGCCGCAGTTGGAGCATTTGGTGCCTTGAGGAAGGATTTCAGAGGCCGGATGGGCGTACCAGCCGTCTGAGCCCTCTTTGCGGAAGAGCTCTACAACAGCAGCAATGCTTTCCTCTGTGATCAGCTCCTGGCCGCACTCTTCGCAGTAGAAGATGGGGATTGGCACTCCCCAAATCCGCTGTCTGCTGATGCACCAGTCTCTGCGTTCTGAAACCATGCTGTAGATCCGTTCCTGGCCCCAGCTTGGAATCCACTGTACATTTTTGATTGCTGCCAGCGCTTCTTTGCGGAAGCCGTCAACTGAAGCGAACCATTGGGAGGTAGCCCGGAAGATCACAGGTTCTTTACAGCGCCAGCAGTGGGGATATTGGTGATCCAAAGGCTTAGTCGCTTTCAAGAGCCCCTTTTCTGTCAGATCTGCAATAATCTGCTTGTTTGCAGTTTCCAAATCCAAACCGGCATACGGTCCTGCCTCTTCAGTGAGCACGCCGTGCTCGTTTACTGGTGCCAAAACAGGAAGGTCATAGCGGAGGCCAACTTCATAGTCTTCCTGGCCGTGGCCAGGTGCAGTGTGAACGCAGCCTGTGCCTGCCTCAAGGGTCACATGTTCCCCTAAAATAACAAGCGATTCCCTCGGCAGAAACGGATGGCTAGTGCGGACTCCTTCCAGATCGCTGCCTCGGAAGGTGGTGATTTCTTTCAGATCGTCCAGTTCCATTTCCTTAGCCACATGTTCCAGGAGGTCTTGGGCCAAGATGTAGCGCTCCCACTCCCCTCCGCTTTTTGCCTCTACCAATGCATAAGTGAAGTCTGGATGCAGGCAGATGGCCAGGTTTGCCGGCAGGGTCCAGGGAGTTGTGGTCCAGATTACAACAAAAGTTGGGATGTCACTTTGGGGAAATTTGTCCAGAGAATCCACCACTGGAAACTTCACGTAAATTGAAGGTGAGGTGTGGTTGTCATAGTCTATTTCTGCCTCTGCCAGTGCTGTTTCACAGTGGGAACACCAGTAGACTGGTTTCTTTCCCTTGTAGATGTAGCCTTTTTGGGCCATGGTGCCGAAAACCTCGACCTGTCTGGCCTCGTACTCAGGCGCCAGGGTCAGGTAGGGGTTCTCCCAGTCGCCCCAGCAGCCCAGCCGCTTAAATTCCTCTTTCTGAATTTCCACGAATTTCAGCGCGAAATCTCGGCAGCTCCGCCTGAATTCCAGGGGAGGTACTTCGTGTCTGTTGACGCCTAACGTTTTGATAGCCTGCAGTTCAGTTGGCAGGCCGTGGGTGTCCCAGCCGGGGACAAACGGGGTATAATAGCCCCGCATGGTCTTGTACCTGACTATGATATCCTTAAGTACCTTGTTCAGGGCGTGGCCAATGTGAATGTGTCCGTTTGCATATGGAGGCCCGTCGTGTAAAATGAAGCTGGGAGCATTTCTTTCTTTCGCCCTGGATTGGGCTTTTTCATAAATTCCCTGCTCCTGCCAAAACTTTTGGATTTCAGGCTCTCTCTGAGGAAGATTTGCCCGCATGGGAAAGTTGGTTTTTGGTAGATTAAGTGTCTTGCCGTAATCAGCCATTTTTCACCCATACTCCTTTTCTATTTCTAAATATATAAAAAACCCCATCCCAAAGCAAAGGGACGGGGTATGATTCCTCGCGGTACCACCCTTTTTGGCTCGAATGAACCCTCTTAAGTCGATAACGGCGACAACCGTCCGCACTTACTGTAAGTTCAGTGCGGCACTCCGAGGTGATCTTCCCTTGTGGAGACGCGCTGGGCTCACACCATCCCCAACTCGCTGGGCCGTCCTGTCACAGGTACTGTCCTCATCATCGTTTTTCTCTGTTTTTCCACATCATACTACATAAGCTGCAAAAGCGTCAATAGACGCAGACACATCAGATCTAGAAGGACCAGAGTCTAGATCACAGAAGTTTAATCACTTAAAACGGATATTGAAAAAGATGGGTATCCCTGAGATATTATGGATTTGGAAGAACCATCAAATCCCAGAAAGGAGACCCAC
>LFTB01000097.1 GCA_001512905.1 Clostridia bacterium DTU084
CATCCTTGGCCATGATGATCCCACAGTGATCAGGATGCTGCAGGATCTCACAGGCACAGATCCCTTGGCCATTCCCCTGGATGAGCCCAAGACCATGTCCTTGTTTTCATCTTTGGAAAGCCTCGGCATCTCTCCTGAGGATGCAGGAGACAGCCAGGTGGGAACTTTGGCAATTCCGGAGTTCGGAACCCGTTTTGTCCGGCAGATGCTGGAGGACGTCCGGCCGAAATCCTTTAGCGAGCTGGTGCGGATCAGCGGTTTTTCTCACGGCACAGACGTTTGGTTGAACAACGCCCAGGATCTCATCAGGCAGGGGATAGCAGAAGCCAAAGACTGCATTTCAACCAGGGACGACATTATGAGCTTTCTGATTTACAAGGGCGTAGAGCCCAGCCGCGCCTTTGCCATCATGGAAAAGGTGCGGAAAGGCAAGGGGCTGGCTCAGGAAGATGAGGAACTCCTCACAGGCCACAAGATCCCCCGCTGGTTCATTGATTCCTGTAAAAAGATCCGCTATCTCTTTCCCAAAGCCCACGCTGTTGCCTACGTTACCATGGCTTTCAGGATCGCTTTCTACAAAGTCTACTACCCCACAGCCTTCTACGCTTCCTATTTTACAGTGCGGGCTCAGGGAGAGTTCAACATAGACCCTGTGCTGGAAGGCCCTAGCTACATGAAGAAAATCATCAGTGAGATCAACCAGAAAGGCAACGAGGCAACCCAGAAAGAAAAGAACCTGGCCAGCATTTTAGAGGTAGCTGTAGAGGCAGTCGCCAGGGGCATCAAGTTCCTGCCTGTGGATCTGTACCGCTCACATCCCCAGAACTTCCTGATCGTAGATGAGGGGAAGCTCCTGCCGCCCCTGTCATCGCTTGAAGGGCTCGGCATCAATGCTGCCAAGGCAATTGCAGATGAGAGGGAGAAGGGAGAGTTCAAATCCATCGAAGACCTCAGGCAGAGGGCTCGCCTCAGCAAGAACGTGATCGATGTCCTCGGGCAGCACGGCGCTTTGGCGGGACTTCCTGAGACCAACCAGCTGAGCTTGTTTCAACTGGCAAATTGATTTATAGGGCGCAGTTACCTCTGCGCCCTTGTTTTTTTCCGCAGCGCTGCAAATTTAGAAGGGGAAAGGCCGGTATGTTTTTTGAACATCTTGGAAAAATGATATATGCTTCCGTAGCCTACGGCAAGGGCAACATCTTCGATGGAAGAGTAGTCGCCTGAAAGCATCTCTTGAGCTTTTTCCAGCCTGATCTTGTGAAGGTACCTTATCGGCGGCATTCCGAACACTTCTGTGAAAATCTTTCTGAAATAGACTGTGCTTATGTTGGAGGCGCTGCTGATCTCGGCGTTTGTAAGGTTTTTTGTGTGGTTTTTGGCGATATATTCAACAGATGGCTTGATCCTCTCGTATTTGCTGGAGAGAGCGTATTCAGTTTTGACGGATTTCATCATTTCAAGCAGAATGCGGTAAGTACCGCTTATGCATTTGGTTTTATAAAAAGGCTCTTTCATCAGGCGGCTGTATTCCAGCTCATTGAATATTTTCAAAATTTCCAGGCTGCTTGCGATGGGAAAAGAAAATATTTTATCGTGCTTGAAATTGGCCTCAAATTCGATATCCAGAAAATCCCCTTCTTCAAGGCACCTCCAGGAATAAGAACTTCCTGCTGGAAGCAGCATCATCTTGTTTGCATTTGAGATATACTTTTTTCCTGCACAAAAATATTCGGTTTCTCCCTCTACCTTCAAGACGATTCCCCAAAACTCCCGATTCTTTCTGGTGCCCCCGACGTTTTTTCCTGTCCGCATCCGGCTTGCAGAATGGACGTTTGTGATCACCAAATCCGCTAAAATCTCCATCGCTCACACCCCCAAGATTATTATAACATCCGGCTGAAAGTTTGTATATCAAAACGTATAAAAATACCAAATTCTACATTTGCAAAAACTACTTGTTTCTGTATGATAATTCAAGAGATGATTGCGGAACAATCAGTGTTTCAGAACTGCCTTTCCGCGGATAGGAGTGAGAACAAAAATGATAAAAATAGGGCAAATAGGACTTGGCCACAACCACGGCGAGGGAAAAATGAAGGCAGTGCGGAAATTTCCCGAGCTGTTTGAGGTGGTTGGGATTTGCGAACAGGATGAAAAATGGCTGGCGAAGCGAAGAAACCTTGACGTATATAAGGACTTGCCCCTTTTGAGCTTCGATGAACTATTAGATAAAGTCGATGCGGTTTTGGTGGAGTGCGATGTTGCAGACTTGACTAAAACAGCCCAAAAGTGCATTGATGCCGGAAGGCACATCCATCTAGATAAACCAGCCTCAGGCACTTTTTCTGAATACAGAAAGCTTTTGCAGACTGCACAAGAGAAGCAGCTTGTTGTCCAGTTGGGCTATATGTACAGGTACAATCCTGCCATCAAAAAGTGTATGGAAATGATCCAAAAGGGGGAACTGGGGGAAATTTATCAGATCAACGCAGAAATGAGTACATATCACTCTCCTGAATACAGGAGCTGGCTCAATAATTTCAAAGGTGGATCCATGTACATTTTCGGCTCCCATCTGATTGACCTTGTGGTAAGGATTTTAGGCGTGCCGGGAAAAGTATCGTCCTATCTCAAACAAACAGGCTTTTGTGATGTCTGCTCTCCAGACAACTGCTTTTCAGTGTTGGAATACGAAAAGGCCATCGCCAAGATAACAACTTTATCTGTAGCAGTAAACGGCTGGGGAATGCGCCAATTTACCGTCTACGGCAGCCGAGGCACTGTGGAAATAAAGCCCATAGAGAAGAGGACGAAGATGATAAAAGCAACGGCAGATTTCGCAGTGAACCCTTACGCTGACATGAAAGAGGCAGTTGAAGTTCCAGATGTTCCCCAGGACGAGAGGTATGATAAAATGGTCAAGGACTTCTATCTGTTTGTTACCGGCCAAAAAACCAATCCCTATACCTATGAACATGAGCTGAATGTACAGAAAACTCTGCTTATGGCTTGCGACAACTTTATTGAATGATAATGGCCTAAAGAGTCTCTGATCTTAGTTGGTACGCCGGGATCGTGGATTAGGACTGCAGGATTGAAAGGAAAATGAAGATGAATTTTACAGGGAAAGTTGCCTTCCTTACAGGCGGAGGCGGCTATATCGGAAGTGCGGTGGCGCTGAGGCTCGCAGCTTTGGGTGCTAAGGTAGCTGTGTGCGATCTGGATTTAGAGAAGGCTGAAAGAACTGTTCAGCAGATAAGAGCGATAGGAGGCACAGCCATTGTCTTGGCAGCTGACGTGGCCGAGTCCAAAAGCATTGAGGCAGCCATCCAAAGGACAGATGAGGAGTTTTGCGGGCTTGATATCATGATGCACATTGCTGGGGGAAGCGCCCGGGAGCGGATGAAGCCTTTAATCAAACAAGAAGATGAAGTGATCGAAAGGGTGATAAGGATAAACTTGCTTGGTGCCATCTATTCCAGCCGCGCTGCTGCCAGGATCATGGTGAAGCGAAAAAGGGGAGGAAGGATCATTAATTTCTCTTCCATCGTGGGAGTGAACGGACTTCGGGGATGCGTAGACTACGCTGCTGCCAAAGGCGGCATTATCGCCATGACCAAATCCCTTGCCAAGGAACTTGGGGAGTACAGGATAACTGTCAACAGCATTGCCCCTGGGATAGTGATGCGTCCGGAAGAAGGTCACAGTGAGGAGAGGGCGCTAAAGACAAATTTCTTAAAAAGCAAGTGCCTCGCATCTGACGTAGCGGAACTGGCAGTCTTTTTGGCCTCTGAAGGGGCGCGGTTTATTACAGGGCAAACGTATATTATCGACGGCGGAAGGAGCCTTGCGTTGAAAGGAAGTGATTGACGGTGAAAGCAATGTTAACTGACGAGAATAAAAATTTAATATGGTCTGAGGTTGCAGATCCAGTCATAAAACCAAACGAAGTTCTGGTTGAAGTCCATGCTGCCGGCGTGAACCGTGCAGATCTCCTGCAGCGGGAAGGCAAATACCCCTCTCCTGAAGGCAGCCCACAGTGGATGGGTTTGGAGATCTCAGGTGTGATCGCAGAGCTTGGGCCAGAGGCAAAGGCAAAGAGCAGTTGGCAGGTGGGCGATAAGGTTTGTGCCCTCTTAGGCGGTGGGGGCTATGCGGAAAAGGTGGCTGTACGGTACGATATGCTCATGCCTGTCCCAAAAGGGCTGACCATGGAAGAAGCAGCTATATTGCCCGAAGCTTTAGCCACTTCATATCTGAATCTGTTTATAGAAGGGCGCCTTGAGGCAGGACAGACTGCGTTTATCCCTGCAGGGGCCAGCGGTTTGGCAAGCCTTGCCATTCCCTTGGCAAAAGCATTTGGGGCTCGGGTCATTACATCTGTTTTATCTGGGGACATCGCCAAATCCATAAGCCATTTAGGTGCAGATGTCATTATTGACAGCAGCAAGGAAAACACAGCTGATGTATTGGAGCAGCAGATGAAGGCGGGCTTTCCTGTTAACGTTGCCATGGACTGTCTGGGAGGAGAAATGCTCGGCCAGTCGCTGCCCTTTATGACAAATGGAGGCTACTGGATTATAATTTCCACGTTGGCAGGAGTTACCACACAGATCAATTTGCGCACATTGCTGACGAAGAGAATCCATTTGGTGGGCAGTCTGCTCCGGATCCGCACGCCGGAGATGAAGGCTTTCATTTTGAAAGAGCTGGTCCGAAACGTATGGCCGAAAATAGAAGCAGGCCTCATCAAGCCCACAGTTTACAAAGCTCTGCCCATGGAAAGGGCAGAAGAAGCTCACGGTATTTTAGAGAGAAGCGAGAATATCGGTAAAGTTGTGCTGCAGGTGAAATCCATATAATAATGCTGTATCGGGATAAACCCCAAAAAAGTCATCCAGCGGATGACTTTTTTGGGTTCTTCAGCACATGCAAATCTAATATTCCTTAAGGCAAGTGCATTAGCAGGCCGATCAAAACACTAGGTCCGCCCATGGGGAGGTCGAAATCCTTCGTCCCGTAGCTTCCCCAAGGCAGCAGGTATTGAGCCTGGCAAGTTAGCGAGATCCCATCGAGGATTTCGTAGCTGATCTCGCCTTTGAGGCCGGTGAGGTAGTAAAAATCGTTGGCTTGGCTGTACTTTGCCCGCTCCAGCTGCTCTCCCAAGCTCCCATCTTCTTCAAATTGGGCTCCCACTGAGCTGATTCCATAGCCGACCAGGCCTCCGTAGCCTACCTGGAGCTTATCAGCCAGCTGAACAAGCTTTTCTACTGAAATGGTTAAGCCAACTGCTGCATAGGTAAGGGTCTGCTCCTCTTTTTCAGACTTAGCCCAGGTAATGAGGGTGCTGGTGCCCAGCCAGAGGTCTGAGTTCTTCAGCGGTGCTGTAGCGTTGATGACTATTCCTGGAAAGCCCTTCCCTTCCAAAGGATTGAAGTTTCCACTGCTAGAGACTGTCTCGTTGAATTTTTCTAGATTGTTTTGATTCAAAAGGAAAAAGGCAGGGGCTACAGTCAGTCTTGCCTCTCTTTGACTTTGTGCGAGGGAGAGGCTGCTGAAACCAAGAAAAGCAAGTCCGAGGAGAAGGAGGGTCACACTAATTTTTTTCATTTTTTTCACTCCTTATTTAGATGTTTTCTGAATCTAGATTTAAAAGGACCAGGCAGCAGCGATCATTTTAATGGATCGGGAACGCTAGGGCACCTGTACAGTACCAAGGGATCCAGATCTAGACAAGCGGTCGGGTCGAAGGTGCCAGTCAGGTCCCAGGCTACAGTATCGTTCAGGACGGTGATGGCAGATTTGAAAACCGCAGGGTCTGCCAGTTTCCGGAACTCGCCTAGTTTCAGCAGGGGAGCAGCGTCGAAGAGCTTAATGGAGCCGTCGTCAAAATAGACGTATACTTTGAAGTCGTCTGTAGGGAAAGCCTGCAAAACCTTGGGGAAATATCTGGGATCCATTTATTGCACCTCCTTCAAACCAGTGGACTTATCCGATTGAGCGGCTTACCCATTTTTGCCAGTTCCCAGTTTTGCATAAGTTCATCGCGGTGCAGCTCACACCAAGCTAAAACAAGTTTTAACTGCCGCCCAGGGAAATTGCCTTTCAAGACGTTTCCGTGGACTATGTTGACAGCTGCTTTATAATCAGCATAATGGGCGTGGAAATGGGGCGGCAGCTGTGGGTGGTAGATCAATGTGATTCGAATTCCATAAAACAAAGCTATTTCAGACACATACTTACCTCGCTTTAGGGCGTTCTGATTCAATTATACCAAATTAACAGGAAGTAACAAGAAATAATTTTCAAAGCCCCTGACTTCTGATGCCTGTCACTCCGAAATAAATCATGACGTTTTGAATAACTTTATATAACTTTATATAATGAATCAGGTGCATATTGCAGGAAGAAGATGGAAACTGCTATAATAGCAAAAACAGGGTCAAGGAGGGAGCGCTGATGAAAAGGATTAGCGAATCAAAATCCACCCTTACGGAAATCATGCTTCCCTGTCAGGCCAACCCTAGCGGGAAAGTGCACGGCGGCGAAATAATGAAGCTCATGGATACCTGTGCAGGGGTTGCCGCTATGCGCCATGCAAAAAAGAATGCGGTAACTGTGAGAGTTGACGAGATGGTCTTTTATGAACCCATTTTGGTAGGGGAGCTTGTGATCTGCGAAGCTCAGTTGGTCTTTGTAGGGAAGACTTCCATGGAAATAGAAGTAACAGTCAAAGTAGAGAACCTGATGAGTGAATCCCCTCCCAGGCTCGCCTTGAAGGCCTACTTCACTTTTGTGGCATTAGATAAAGATGGCAAGCCCTGCGAGGTACCACGGCTGCTCCTAGAAACAGAAGCAGAAAAGAAAATTTTTGCGCAAAGGGAACAAAAATATCTCCAAAGGAAACAACGGGAGAGGGAACTTGAAGGATGAAAAGGCTGCGCAAATTGTTTGTCACAGGGCTTTTTGTCCTGCTGCCGGTTGTGGCGACAATTTATATTCTGCTTTTTTTGTTCAACATTTTCGACGGCCTTTTCAGAGGAGTGCTGCAGACTGTCTTCGGCAGACCCCTGCCTGGGGTAGGTGTCGTCTTTACTCTTTTGCTAGTCTTGCTTACAGGTTTCCTGGCTACAAACATTATCGGCAAGAAAATTATCGTTTCCCTGGAGAAGATGATTGGCAAAGTGCCGGTCATGAACTCGGTCTACAGCGCCCTCAAACAGGTTGTCGATGCCTTCTCTCCAGATCAAACCAACGCTTTTCAGCGGGTTGCAATGGTGGAATATCCCCGCAAAGGTACCTGGTCCATCGGATTTGTCACAGGAATAAGCTCAGGAGAGGTCCAGCGGAAAACAGAGCATGAGGTCCTAAATATCTTCATTCCCACCACACCAAATCCCACTTCAGGCTTTTTAATTTTTGTGCCCAAACAGGACGTTATCTTTTTGGAGATGAGCGTAGAGGACGGCTTGAAGCTGATTATCTCTGGCGGTGTGATCACACCTAAAGAACAGGCTGAAGAAAAAAACGACACTTCGCACATCTAAAGCATGCCTACGGCTTTTCTGCTGCGTCATATATTGAGGTATACTATCAGGTTTGCTTGGCAAAAGGCCGCCTTTTTGACAATATTTTCTCGAAGGAAAAGCCTCCTCAAAAGCGAACCCTTCTTTGAGGGAGGCTATTCTTTTGCGTAAACTACTATTATCCATATTCATTATCTGCAGCTTCCTGTGCGAGGCTGCGCCAGGCGAGCCCATGCCCAAAACCTTGGGACAGGGGGGAGCCGCTGTGGCAAGCGGCGGCATTGATGCGGTTTTCACCAACCCAGCAGCCCTGGGTGGAGATGTGCTCTTCTTGGGCAGCCAAAGCTATAACCTCAGCCTCGCAGGCAGCACCTTTGCCTTTGCAAAGGGCAGCGGCGGTGTGGGAGCCAGGATCCTCGCATCAACAAGCGAAGAATGGACAAGCACAGATTTTCTCCTCTGGGCTGGCAAGTCTTTTTCCATAGATGAACACCTGAAAGCAGGGATAGGGTTGTCCGGCTTTCTCAGCACAGGCGCTAACCTCACAGGCAGAGGTGCGATGCTGGACGGCGGGCTCCTCTGGCAAGCTGATGGGATTGGGGTTGGCCTTCTGTGGCGGAACCTTGCGGCTATTGAAAGCTGGGAGAGCTATCACGGCACAAGCAGGTTCAAGCCGAATTCGCAATTAGCTTTAGGTTTAGCCTGGCAGGGGGAAAGCCTGGGTGCGGCAGTTGATCTTTGGCCTGAAGGGGGAAAAGTGCGCTGGCAGGCAGGTGTGTCTTTTTTAGTCGCTAGCTTCCAGCTGCGATTAGGCTGCGATGGCCAGGTGCCTTCACTGGGATTTTCTTTTTCCGCTGGTGAAAGAATGATCGAATACTCCTGGCGGGGAGGACTTGTGCCTGTTGGGTATCTCGGCTTGAAATTTATCCTGTAGGGGGCTTGGAAAATGGAACACTTGAGCGGAGTTTTGAATATCAATAAGGAGGAAGGCCCAACTTCCCATGATGTGGTGGCAAAGCTGAGGAAGCTCCTGGGTTTGAGGCAGATTGGCCACACAGGCACTTTGGATCCAGGTGCCACAGGAGTCCTGGTCCTCTGCATCGGCCAGGCCACACGAATAGCGCAGTATTTTGAAGCCTTAGACAAAGCTTATGAGGCGGAACTGATTCTTGGTATCACTACCACTACAGAAGACAAGTACGGGGAAGTGCTTTCAGAAAAACCTGTGGAAATCGAAGAGGCGCAGCTTGCTGCTGCTTTGAAAAAATTTCGCGGGCCAATTCTGCAGATCCCTCCCATGTATTCGGCAGTGCGCCACAAGGGAGTTCGCCTCCATGAACTGGCAAGGCAGGGGAAGGTGGTGGAGCGGAAGCCAAGAGAGGTTACCATCCACAAGCTTGATCTTCTGAGTTTTGAAAAACCCAACAAGGCGAAGCTCTATGTAGAGTGCTCTAAAGGTACATACATCAGAACCCTCTGTGCAGACATAGGAGAAGAGCTGGGGACAGGCGCCCATATGGGCGGGCTTGTGAGGCTCAGCTCAGGACATTTCAAATTAGAGGACGCTGTCACTTTGGATGAAGTTGAAGCAGCCAAAGCTTCAGGGAGATTGGAAGAACTGATCATTCCCCTCAGAGAAGCCCTCTCCCACTGGCCGAAGCTCCTGGTAGATGGAGAAGAAGCGGAGAAAATCTCCCACGGCGGCCGGATCAAAGCGGAAAAGGAAGGCATGGTGCGGATCGAAGACCGCAGGGGCAGGCTCCTTGCCTTGGGCAGGTGCCAAGGAGGGGTCTGTCAGCCAGTCAGAGTTTTCAGGTAGGCCTTGTCAAGAGGATATTGTAGTGATATAATAAGAACGGATTTGGATAAGCTAGGTGTGAGGTTGGTGTTGAGAGTGGGGGCTGTCCCACTCTTTCGTCTTGTTAGGGATGAAGAAAGGATGTGAAGCTTTGGCTAAGTCCAAGGTAACAGACGTTGTCAGAGAGCTTGCAGAGCCGATAGTCAGCGAGCTCAACCTGGAGCTTTTTGACGTGGAGTTCGTCAAAGAGGGACCAGACTGGTACCTGAGAGTCTACATAGACAAACCTGATGGGGTAACCATTGAAGACTGCGAAGCAGTCAGCCAGCGGCTGAGCAAGGAACTGGACAGGGTAGATCCGATTCCAGACCAATACCTGCTTGAAGTATCTTCACCAGGCCTGGAAAGACCTCTCCGCCACGAAGAAGACGTAGCCAAAAGTATAGGCAAGCTGATTCAAGTCACCACCTATACACCTATTGCTGGACAGAAAAAGTTCATAGGGCGACTGCTCTCTTTTGAGAACGGAGAGCTGGAGCTAGAGATAGGGAAAAAGCATCAGAAAATTGCCTATGCAGAGGTGGCAAAGGCGAGGCTGGTTGCAGAGATTTGATGCAGGAGGGTTTTATAGATGAGCCTAGAATTGCTGGAAGCCTTGGAGGAATTAGAAAAAGAGCGAGGGCTTTCCAAGGAAATTTTGCTTGAAGCTATAGAAGCAGCGATAGTTTCAGCTTATAAGCGAAACTACAGTTCTGCCCAAAATGTCCGGGTTGAGATCAACCCCACAACCGGCAAAGTACATGTTTACGCTCGCAAGCTGGTGGTGGATGAGGTAGAAGACCCCCGACTGGAAATAAGCATCGAAGAAGCCAAAGCCATAGACCCACGTTATGATGAAGACGATATAGTAGAGATCGAAATAACTCCACGGGATTTTGGCCGGATAGC
>LFTB01000094.1 GCA_001512905.1 Clostridia bacterium DTU084
GTCGGGAACGGGTAGCCCATTGAGTTGTTGGATGAAGCTTTTAAGCGGAGATTGACTTTACGAGGCACTTCAGCACACCACGGAAAACAATTACCTAATTCAGCAAATTTGGCAAAAAAGTCCAACTCGAGTTAAATTAATATATTTATGGCCACAATAACCTTAATCAAATTAATCGTGCTATTGATTTTATTTAAAATTTCTTTGTCAGGGTTGTCAAACTGGCTGACTTTTTCATCGGATTTTAGCTCCAGCTCCAGGTTATCTATTTTTTCATGGAGCTCTCTGCGTAAAACATCGATCCTGGTGTTCAATCCATCAATCTTGCTTTCTATTTTCTCAGCTAGCTCACAAATTTTACCTTCGAACTAATCTTCTAGGTTATCAAAGCGTTTATCCATATTGTCCAAGCGGTTATCTGCATAACCAATGAACCTATACGCTTCAGTAGAATGGTCAATAACATTAAGCAGCTTGCTGTCCATATTAACCAGGTGGTTTTAGAGCCAGCCAACTGTTTATCTATCCGCCCAAAGCCGCTGTCCGCCGGATTGAAACGCACATCAAAATAANNACATCGAGGGGCTAAAATCCTTCTAAAATATGGATTTACAAGGGATTTGTGCAGTGGAATCGTCTTATCTGTGGCCTCTTCAGATGGATCTGCAGCATAGGCAAGACCTGCGTCGGCAGCAGTCTCTTGCTGCTTGTCCACTTTTCCCTTGGCTTCATCATGGCTGTTAGCTTTCAACTGTACCACCGCTTTTTTCTTCTGGAAAGCCATCTGTCTGAAGCTGTAGGCAAGAATGGACTCTTTGCAGCAGAAGGTACTTCAAAGTTTAATTCTACACCAACTGCTAAAATCCTCTCACTGTTTGAGATTTTTGTCTAAAAATGTACTTCTTTCAGACTAAAAAGTAAGCAGGATTTGCCTTGGCTTGGCTTTCACACAACTACAGTTTCATTCTTGCAGTCCACTTGAAAGCCCCAGGTCTGGGCCTGAGGCTTTGTTCTACTCCTCAAAGAAGAAATCCACTCTCACTTTCAAGGCTTCGGCCAATTCCTCCAACTGCTCAGGGGTGGGTTCAGCAAGCTCTCTTTCAAACTTGGAAACTGTCAGGGCACTGAGGTTGACCTTCGCCGCCAGATCTTTCATGGTAAAGCCAGCTAGTTTACGGGCCAACTTTAGTCTTCTTCCGAAGCTCACGTTTTCTCCCTCCTAATTGAGCGAGCTCCGACTACAAATCCTGCATCCGCCAGTCTAGAATTCTTCTTTCCCCTTGGAGCTTTCGCAACTCTGTAAGGTCCTGGGTCACTTCCAGAACTCCTTTATATTCGCCCCCCTGCCGCAGGGCAAAATATCTGATCAAAATAAACCTGCCGTTCAATTCCAGCCAAAACTGTGCCACATCCTGTTTCCCCTCGCGAAAAGCAGTCAGGATCTCCTCTACCACGTGAACGCTGGACGGAGGATGGCAGTTGTGGACTTTCCTGCCGATGGCAGCCGGGGTTCTCGGGAAGATCCGCTCTCTGCCCTCTGAGTAGTAGCAGACAGTATCATTTTCATCAACGAAGGTGATATCTATTGGCAGATTGGTCAAAACCAAATTGATCTGCTCAAGGCTGAGCCTGCCTGTATCAAGTGGGAAGGTGTTGTCTGATGTGGGAACCTGCTGGGATTTTGGAGGCTCTGCCTCTACAGCCGGAGGAGGCTCAATCCAGGCGTAGCCCAGCTCTGCCTCACCTTCCCGGACCCTCCTCCAGTCGTCTTCTGTCAGGACATCGAGACTTGTGGGAAAGAGGATCTGCTCCTCTTTGTAGATCATCTCGTCTGTCATTTTCACCAGCTGCTTGATGGCGGAAATCACCTTGCCTGGCTCTGCCTTTTCCTCAAGGAGGCTCTTCGTCTGCTTAATCAGGCTGCGGATGTCGTCATGAATGGCCCACATAACAGAACTTGGCCCGGAAAGCCCCTTTGCCTCAAGGAGGGGAAAAAGCTGATTTTCCTTGCGCAGATAGTGTTTGTCGATCTGAGAGAAATTCTCAAGCTGCCCTTTCAGCTCATCGTAGGGGAAAGGCCTTTTGTCCAGAAGGCTCATTAATGAGCCTGCAAGCTCTTTTGCGTGTTTGTTTTCCTCAAGGTACGTCTGCAAGGGATGATCCGAGGGCAGCTGGGGCAGTTTCTGCTCGTCCAAAGACTCCCTGAAAACATCCACATGCAGATCGCACAACCGCTTCACTTCCTCTTCAGGGACGCCTTCAGCGATGATTTTCTGCTCCAAAGCCGCAAGCTCGCTGCCGTCTATCTGGGAAACCAGCGACGCAAAACGGCTCTTCAGCTGTTCCACAGGCACCCCCCTGTGCAGATCCAAAATGATCTCTTTCAGTATTTCCTCTTTTGAAGCAGGCTGGCCTTCAAGGCGGGCTATTTCCGCCTCAAGGTCTGAGATGAGCTTATCCAGCTCCACTCCCCCAACCTCAGCCACTTGTCGTAAAGTAACCACCTTGCCTAAGGTCCTGCGCAGTACGGGATTGCGCAGGAGCTCGTATTTAGGGGAATAAAAAGCCAGAAAGTCCATTAAAGAAGGATATTGACTCAAAAGGTCCGCTAGCCTGGTTTCAGCTGAAAGCACACGATCAACCTCCCTGAATAACTTTCTGTTGCTATTATTGTCAGGAAATGCCGCCTTAATCCAATAAAGCGCCTGTATCGCGGAGGTGCTTTTGCAGGGAGGCCAAATCTAGCTGCTCAATGCTGGAACTTAAGCTGGCTGCTGTCCCTGCTATCTCCCCTGTGAGAACTACAGAGGGAATCACCCGCATTATCTCCCAGGCATCGCCGCTTGCCGCCATACACCTGCCGATCACGTAGAGATTGTCAAACTCGCGGGTTACAAGAGAGCTAAAAGGAACCTCTGAAACAGGCGCAGGCTTTCGCCAGTCGCCAATCCGCCCTACTACATCCTCATAACTTGACTCCGGTTCCATGGCGGAAACTCCAGCAATTCTCCTGATGGTCCGCAGCTGGGGCATGGTAGGCAGAATGGCAGGGTAGCTTCCATTGCCGTCCTGCAAGTACCAATTGCGGATGAGCTTTCTGCTCTCGATGTGATAGCTTGTCATCTGTTGGCTGGTGACCCCTAAAAGATCTCTGGGCTGATCCCACTTGCCGCACCCGTAGCCCAAGCGCCTGAGTTTTAAGCCCTCTTCACCGGCTGCATAAAACCAGGTGGACAGCCAATTGGTGCCCTCTACACACTCTGCTCCTGCCAGGTATGCAATCTGCGCATCTCCTGTCGCATCGATCACAGTTTCAGCCAACAGATCCCTGTATCCTTCCCGGCAAGCAAGCCGCACTCCCTGCAGCCTTCTGCCCTCCACAATAGGCTCAACAGCAGGAGTTTCCAGGTACAAGGTAATGCCAGCGTCTAAAACCACCTCATCCAAAGCCAGCACAAAAGAAGCAGGGTTGAAAGTCACCCGGAAGCGGGCTTTTGCCCTTTCTTCTACTGTTGCATCTGGATCCTGCCAGGGTTTGGGGACCTCGCCAGGTCCGTATTTGATGGAGAGGTGGAGCAGTTCTTCAGCAAGCCCTCCTACAACCTGTCTGCCGTACCCGTCGCAGATGGGAAGATAAATGGCAATCAGTCCCATGGTGGCAAGGCCTCCCAGGTAAGGGCCTTTCTCAACCAAAGCAACAGAAAGGCCTCGCCTTGCTGCAGCAAGGCCTGCTGCCACGCCTCCCAAACCACCACCCACAACAACTACATCGTGTTTGTCCAAGAC
Organism: Clostridia bacterium DTU084; assembly: GCA_001512905.1. Classification (GTDB taxonomy): domain Bacteria; phylum Bacillota; class DTU084; order DTU084; family DTU084; genus DTU084. Next base: position 3,787 of record LFTB01000094.1, read on the forward strand.
ATCGCTCATCTCAACCACTCCCTCTCCATATAGTCTCTATAAATATGTATCGGCACCAACCGAGAAAAATACTAAGGCTCGTAGCAAAATTTTAGTTCCAAATAAGGGCCGTCGTAATCAACCTCAAGGGTAAGCGGCCGCTGTTGGCTTGTAGTTGAACCTTCATTTTTATCAGTAGTGAAGTAGCTGCCTCGGGCTCTGGCGTGGGCGAGTCTGTAGCCTGCTTCTACAGCAAAGCGCCACTGGCCGAATTTCCTTGAACAGCTCAGGGCTGACTGGCTCCCCAGCCCCCAGCCTTTGGCTGCTCCTTGGGTTATCGTCAAGAATTCTTCTCCTGCAATCTCATAAAAACCTTCCCGGTAGATCCAGCAGTTTGTGTAAACTAAAGACAGGCCGCTGTGCAGATCAAACTTCCAGCCGTCCTGCTCCCGCAGCGGATAGCTCAACCCAACGGTAGCCAGCCAGGCAGGGAAACTGCCGCTGCCCTGATATTCTACATCCAAAAGGCCAGCTTTTCCGCGCCAATAGACGCTGTTTTCGCCGTGATTAAGCCTCGTCAGAGAAACTGAAAGCTGAAACTCTCGCCAAGGCCTTGTGGCCTCTATTCCCCCAACAAATCCAAACTGCGGTCCTTCAAACTCAATGCCCAATTCCTGATTCAGGTCTAAGCCCCTTTGCACAAGCTGCAAGACGGGAAACTTGTCCACACCAACATGCCAACCAAATTCCCACGCCCAAACACCTTCTGCCAACAGAAGCACTAGAAGCAGAGCGATTCGCTTCACTTCAGACCCTCCTCTCGTTTTTTGGGCCTTAAGCTGCGGATCCAGCTCAAGCTAACCAGGTCTGTTGTTGGGACTAGCCCTCTTTGTCTTGATTATAGCAAATAATATAAAATTAAGCAATCGTCTAAAAATTGAAAGATGGCCCTCCCAAATGCCAAAAAAGACCTTGACTCCCATCTCCCATTCACATACAATAAACTTAACCCGACCCAAGGGTACTTGCCTGAGGTGAGGGGGAGAAAACGAAAAAACCGCTCCCTCAGGGGGCGTTTTTTTATTTTTGGAGGTGAGACTGTGAAAAACAGGATTGGCGTTGTGGGAATATTCATGGACCAAAGAGAAAAGACAGCACCAGAGGTAAACAAGATCCTCAGCCAGCATTCTGAGATGATCTCAGGCAGACTTGGCCTGCCTTATCGCGAGAGAAACCTCTACGTCATCGCGTTAATTGTGGACGGCACAACTGACGAAATCGGCGCCCTCACAGGCAAACTAGGAGCCATCCCAGGAGTGCACGTGAAAAGCGCCTTAAGCGGAGGGATTAGCCTTGAGCCGAAAAATAAAAGCGCTGATCGCTAAACTTGCTGCAGGAGATGGCCCCAGCTGCGAAGAGCTGACCCTCCTCATCTCCCAAACAGACAGCCAAATCTGGCAGGAAATCCGGCTGCTTGCAGATTCGGTGCGGGCAAAACACGTAGGCAGCGATGTCCATTTGAGGGGGCTCATTGAATTTTCCAACCACTGCCGGGCCAACTGCCTCTACTGCGGACTGCGCAGGGAAAACAGAGCTCTTGTGCGGTACCGCCTCGAGCCGCAGGAGATCGTGGAAACCGCCCTTTTGGCAGACCAGCTGGGCTACGGCACTGTGGTGCTGCAGTCTGGCGAAGATCCCTTTTACACAAAAGAGCTTCTGGCTGAAATCATAGCTGAGATTAAAGGAAGAACAGAGCTTGCAATCACCCTCTCTGTTGGTGAACGGACTTTCGATGAATATGCCCTCTGGCGGGAGAAGGGCGCAGACAGGTATCTGCTTCGCCACGAGACAGCAGATCCTGCTCTTTACGCCTCCCTCCACCCCAAAAGAACCCTGGAGGAGAGAGTCAAGTGCCTTAAGGCTCTTCGATCCCTTGGCTACGAGGTGGGCGCAGGCTTCATGGTGGGCCTGCCTGGGCAGACACCTGAAACTTTAGCCCGGGATCTCCTCCTTCTCGTGGAGCTGGATGTGGACATGATAGGAATCGGTCCCTTCGTGCCCAACCCCCACACTCCCTTAGCCCGGGAAGAAGGCGGCAGCTTTGAGCAGACTGTGAACATGGTGGCCTTAACCAGACTGCTTATGCCCACTGCCAACATCCCTGCCACCACTGCCATGGGGAGCCTACGGCCAGACGGGAGAGAAATCACCTTGAAAGCAGGCGCCAACGTACTGATGCCCAACGTAACGCCGAAGCGCTTCCGGCCTTTATATGAAATTTACCCAGGCAAGATCTGCACAGACGAGGAAGCAGGCCAGTGCAGGCTCTGCATCGAAGGCAGGATTAAGTCTTGCGGCCGCACTGTTGGGACAGGACAGGGTGCCAGCCTGAAATACCAGCAAAGGAGCGCTCTCCATGGAAACCACGCCGCGGGCCAATAGACTTCAGATCGGCATTTTCGGCCGCAGAAACGTAGGCAAATCCAGCCTCATCAATGCCCTCACAGGCCAGGATGTGGCTCTGGTTTCAGAAAAGCCCGGTACAACCACAGACCCTGTCTCCAAAGCCATGGAGATCCCGGGGTTGGGGCCAGTGGTGCTTGTTGATACAGCAGGTTTAGATGACGAAGGTCCTTTGGGTGAGCTGCGGGTCCAGCGCACGGAAAAAGTGCTCTCCCGGATCCATCTGGCAATTGTGGTGACAGATCCCGCAACCCTCATCGGCCCTTTTGAACGGAAAATCATCGCCCAGCTCAAAAAGCGCAAACTTCCCACATTGCTTGTGGTGAACAAGCAGGATCTTGCCTCCTCCCCCCTTCCTTTCCTGGACGGCATCCAGGTGCTGGGCGCCTGCGCCAAAACAGGCGCAGGAATCAAGGAGATCATAGACTGCCTTGTGAAAATTGCACCTTCCCAGATCGAGCCGCCTGCAATCGCCGGGGATCTCATCAGCAAAGGAGAGCACGTCCTCCTTGTGATGCCCCAGGGGAAAGCAGCGCCCAAAGGGAGGCTAATCCTTCCCCAGGTGCAGACCATCAGGGACCTTTTAGACCACAGGGGGATAGTGACTTCCGTTCAGCCTGAGGAGCTTGAGGATGCCTTGAAGCTGTTTAAGAAGCCGCCTGCCCTTGTGATTGTGGACTCACAAGTCTTCAGCAAAGCAGCCCAAGTCCTGCCCCCAACCGTCCCCCTCACCTCTTTTTCCATCCTCTTTGCCAGGTTCAAAGGGGATCTGCCCCAGCTTGTGGCAGGGATCGAAGCTGTGAAAAGCCTCAAACCCGGGGACAAGGTCCTGATCGCAGAAGGCTGCACCCATCACTCTCTAGACGACGATATCGGCAGGGTAAAGATCCCCAGGCTCCTGGAGGAAAAAGCCGGCGGCAAGCTGGTTTTCCAGTGGTCTTCCGGCTCGGGCTTTCCCCAAGACCTCGATGCCAAACTTGTGGTCTTCTGCGGCAGCTGCATGCTGGGCCGCACAGAGGTCTTATCTCGACTGAACCAGGCAAAAGAGTCTGGTTTGGCTGCAGTCAATTACGGGGTTCTCCTTGCCTACTTCAGCGGCATCTTGGAACGAGCCATAGAACCCTTTGGCCTAAAGGTTTGAGCCTGAATTTGCAACAGCTCCCCCATCCGTGCGAGAAAGTAGGCTGATAGCTTCCAGGCCAAAGGTCTTCTTGCCAGGCAAAGCAACCTTTGTTGCAAAAAACACACCGAGCTCAAACTGAACCTGCCTGGCGTTACCGCCTCCTTAAAGCAAAACCCGCTGCAAAGCGGGTTTTCACATTTTGTGCGCCCGGCATGGGCGATAGCTTGGCGGTGAAAGTCCGCTGTGGGCTTGGCAGTGGGAACCACTAGCCAAAGGCAAGGGTGTCCATCGCGAGGTGGAATCTGAAGGAAGCCGGCGGCAAAGTCCCGACCCGATGAACAAGAACCGCATATGAGGCTGAATGGAG
>LFTB01000018.1:0-315 GCA_001512905.1 Clostridia bacterium DTU084
TACTACGTCGACAAGCCAAATCCTTCTGCTGTCTGAAAGTTTACATAAAACATGTCTTTTCAGACAGCAGAGGGAGTACAGCTCACATGTCTGGAGCTGGGTTGAGCCTTGAAATTAACGCATGTAATTGCAATCTTATTCATTGTTAATCAGCATAAAAACTGCTACCGCAAGCATGTGCATACAAGATGCAGCAGTTTTCAAAGATAGTTCTCCGCAGTCGCGGCTAAGTATGACCCTTAAAAATCTACCATGCGTCTGCTGTTCGGTGTATATCTAGACGGAGGGATGATTTTATGCTTCTGTTTCAGCAGA
>LFTB01000018.1:329-18377 GCA_001512905.1 Clostridia bacterium DTU084
AATCGAGGAGCTTAAAGCCAGCTTGTGAAAAAATATCAGTCTGAAGAGAGGAACCTTTTTGGATCTGCGCTAAAGGTGTAATCTCCAAGAGGAGTGATATTGTCCTGGGTGTAATCATCGAAACTGGCGATGAAAGAAAATACTTACAGCAGACGCTGTTAGAACTCGACAGCGCCTTGCAATACTCTGTTTCCACTGCCAGATGGCAGCTGAAAAATCTATCTGATTTTCGAAACCAGATATTCAGCTAATGGTCCACTTTTGCAAGTCGAAGCTCAGATTAGGTTGAAGGCAGAGGCATTCTTAGAGGAGCGGAGAAAATCTAATTTTCCAAAGTTAATGGGTTGTGGACTGTCAGGAAATTATTTAATGTTCTAGAAAATATACCTTTTCAGGGAGAAACTGCCTATTTTGAAAAAATAATAATGCACCCGTGCTTGTGTTTTGGTATAATGTATCTGAATGTTTACAGTTTTGTTAAGTTGTTTATTATCACACGGGCAGCGAACTCCCGCTGAAAAGGAGGGAATATTTCGATGCTTTATTTTGTTTGCAGCACAAATAACGATCTTTTCTCTGCAGTCAAGAAAAGCGGTGCAGAGCTGGAGATTGCATCTAGCTTGGCTGCAGCGGTTGCAGCTGCTGAAAAAGGCGATGGCATTTTAGTTTTAGCCGATGATTATCCGAGGCAAATGGTGGCAGTTGATGAGAAAGTCATAGAAACAGCCAGAACTAAAGGAGTTAGGTTGTATTTGGAGTATTTTAGTTTTCAACCTAGAGCTCTGGCCGCAGCTAAGCAGGCAAAATTTGAACGGGCAGTTATTTCAACTGAGCTGTTTTCGCCTGTTTTAGAAAAAGATACAATCTTAGATCTCCACAGCTGCTTCTTTTTACCAGTTGAGGTTGAAAAAGTACATATGTATCTTGGGAGGGTAGCAGGATACAACAAAGCAGAATTTGGAGCCCCAGAGGAAAAATGTCCCCTCCTATTCGAGCTTAAGCCGGGAGTGATTGCTGCCGCCAGCAGTTTAAGCGGTTTTATACGGGGCCGCTATTCCCCTCATCGAAGGTGGGTTCAGTTGTGGGAGCAGATTCTCTTTTGGTTAAGTGGAAAGAAAGTTCAATTGGAAGTTGAGCCTGCTGTCCGGGTGAGAGCTGCGGCTAGAGACAACTGCCCGCGGGCAATGGAGAAAGAGGTTTTCGATTCTGTGCGGAATTGGTTTTGGCGCCGCGCCGCCTACAGCATTGATGCAAAGAAAGGCGTTATTGAAGGGCTTGAATCTAACATCCAGTGGGATGGAAGTCAAAGGCCGAGAATATGGCCTAGGGCAGACTGCATCGCTGAGTCAGCTATGGTTTTTGCATATGACTGGAAGTTAAATAACGATCCTGCAAGCAGGGAGCTTGCGTCTCAGATGCTGGACTACATTTGGACTCATAGCGATTTTGTGATCAGTGATCCTAAAAGCCCAGCATATGGGCTTCTGAATTGGTATGAACGAGGCACGGTTTATTACGGAGACGACAACGCCAGGGCCATCCTTGCCTCTTTCAATGCTGCTGNNCCTTCTTGAAGAGGACAGATGGCTTGAAGCTATCACAAGATGCCTTCTTGCCAATTTAAAAACCACAGGCTCTCTTGGCTTTAGGCACAATCGCATTACCTTCAAGGAGCTTGAGGAGCTTGGGTGCGGCCACTTCCAGAAAGAAGCTTTAATCGTACCGTCACCTCATTTTCAAGCTTATCTATGGGCTGCTAACCTCTGGATGTATGCGCTGACAGGCGATAAAATGTTTTTTGACAAAACCTATAAAGCCATAGAAATGACGATGAACGTTTACCCAAGATGGAGGTGGACCAATGGCTTGGCGCAGGAATTGGCGCGGATGATTTTGCCTTTAGCATATTTGCTTAAGGTAGAGGACAATCTGAAGCACCGCAGTTGGCTTGAAACTGTGGTCTCGGACCTCTTGGCGCACATGCAGCCGCAAGGGGGAATTTGTGAATTTTTGGGCGCTTTAGAGGTTGGTAAATACCCTCCACCGCGGAGGAATGAAGACTATGGAACAAGAGAATCATCTTTAATTCAGAACGATGGGGATCCTGTCTGCGATCTTCTATATACAAATAATTTTGCCTTTCTAGGGCTGCACGAGGCTGCAGCAGCTGCAGAAGATGAGAGTTTTTTGGCAGCAGAAAACAGATTAGCTGGATTCCTTTGCCGCATTCAAGCTGTTTCGGAGAAACACCCAGAGCTTAATGGCGTTTGGATGCGGAGTTTCGACCACGAGCTTTGGGAATATTGGGGGAGTAATGCGGATTTAAGTTGGGGAGCTTGGTGTGTGGAAACAGGCTGGACAAACAGCTGGATTGCTTCAGTTTTTGGAATGAGGCTGGCAAAGCAAACTTTGTTCAGCGAAAAATTAGCACCTCAGCTTAATTCGCTTGTCTTGGAGCTTAAAAATGAATTTCCTGTGTTAATTTAATATTTTTATGCAGCTAGGGAATGACTGATTGGCCAGCAATCTACTTTTCTGTTCCCTCACAATGCTGCAGCATGAAGATTGCTTCTAAATTAGCAGGAAAAATTATAGAAAAGGAAGAATATTAAAAACAACACTAGCTTTCCAAAGGAGGGTGGAAGATGGCAAGGGAAATGGAACTGCGCAGGGTTCTGAAAGAACAGCAGGCGCGCCTTCTGGCCCTCCCCAATGTGGTGGGAGTGGGCATCGGCCGTAAAAAGGTGCGCAACCGGGATCAAGATACGTTGTCTATTGTGGTGATGGTGGAGCAGAAATTGCCTTTGACTGCCCTGGCTGCAGAAAGCGTGGTGCCGAAGGAGATCGACGGGATCCCAACTGACGTTGTGGAAGTCGGCAAGGTCCATTCCTTAGCAGGCTTGGCCCAGGCACAGGAAGTGGAATATCCTGATGTGCCTTTGGCCCAGCGGCGGGAGAAGTGGCGGCCTGCTCATCCTGGGGTGAGCATCGGACACTACAAAATCACAGCCGGTACCTTTGGAGCTGTAGTTATAGATCGGAGGACGAAAAAACCGCTGCTGCTTTCCAACAACCACGTTCTCGCCAATTCCTCTGGCGGCTGCGGCAGGCACAGAAGAGCGAAAAAGGGAGATCCGATTCTGCAGCCAGGCAGCCTCGATGGCGGAACCAGCGAAGACATGATCGGAAAACTGGAGAGGTTCGTTCCATTAAAGATGCTGGAAAACAAAAGAGTTGAAGCGAGCATGCTTACTGATACCTCTGCACCAAACTATGTGGATGCAGCAGTGGCCAAGCCGCTAAAGGCCGATGATATCAAAACTTCCATTTTAGGCATCGGCGAGGTGGCGGGTATTACAGAACCTGCCCTGGGCATGCGGGTGCAGAAAAGCGGCCGCACTACAGGCCACAGCTGGGGAACAGTGGAGTATATTGAAATGGCAGTGCAGGTGGATTACGGCGAAGGAAGGGTGGCCACCTTTGAAGGCCAGATTGGCTGCAGCGCCATGAGCAGGGGAGGAGACAGCGGCTCTATGGTTTTGGACGAGCGCAGGCGTGCTGTGGGGCTTCTTTTCGCAGGCTCTCCGCTAGTTACCATCTGCTCGCCGATAATTATGGTACTAGACATGCTGAAAGTGGACTTTCCCAGCTGAAAAGGGATGAAAGTCAAAGAGGCTGCCACAAAAAGGGCAGCCTCTTTTTTCAAGCCTAAAGGAACCTTATCTCCGGCTGCACTGCCTCGTACAGACAACCAGCTAACCTCTTTCGACGCTAACCGGCAGCCTGCCGAACCAATACAACCTTTGACCGACCTATGAAGAAACTTGGGCAACAGCTGCTAACCTCTCGGCTAGCAACCATCACTTTCGCTCCTCCATAGATCTTGGCTCGACTGCCAGAGAGAAGTTTCCCTCCAAAAACAGCCTTTGGGCTGCTTTCAGAAGTTGGCTCCCCACTGACAATCTTCGCTCAGACCAGCATGGATCGCTTCCAACCCATGCTGATCAGTTGCTCGACCCATTCAGAGCCTAAGTGGGAACCAACAAGACCCTGAATGAATCTTCGCTCGGCCCCTTCAGACCTTACGCCTATATCATCTCCCCAATAAAGATTATTATGCGGCTTTATTTACTGTTATTTTTTGCCAAAGGACAAATTTTGACTAAAAAAGCCGAGAAACGTTAATAATCTTGAGAGAAGTGATCCATTTGGGAGATGATATGGTGCAGAAACCGCAACCCATCTTGAAAAACGAAGAGAATCCACCGCAGCTGCCCCTTTTTGCCAGCCTGTCTGAGAATCTCGACAAGGTGAGGGAGATACTCGGTGAAAGCAATGACATTGTGATCAGAGAGTTCAAGCTGGGCACAGTGGGAATTAAAGCTGCTCTTCTATATGTAGACGGCCTCATTGATAAAGCCTTGGTCTGCGAACACCTGTTGTCTTCAGTGATGATCAGGGTGAGGCAGGTTGAAGCAGATGGAGAGAGGGAGCTTTCGGCCAAGGAGATGCTGACCCTCATCAACGAGCGGGGCATCTCTATGCTGGAGGTGAAAGCCAGTAACGATTTCGATCGGATCTTTCTAGCAGCCCTCTCAGGGGAAGCAATTTTGTTTTTAGACGGCGTGGACCAAGCCCTTGTGGTAAGCGCAAGGGGCTGGGAACACCGCGGCGTGCAAGAGCCAGAGACCCAAACCCTCATCCGCGGCCCTAGGGTGGGGTTTTCAGAAACCTTGCGGGTAAACACCACCCTCATCCGCAGGCAGCTGCGGGACCCCAATTTGAAACTGCAGACCATCTACTTGGGCAGACGCAGCAAAACTGAAGTCTGCATCGCTTTTGTAGATACAATCGTCAACCCCAAGATCTTGGAGGAAGTGAGGAAAAGGCTTCAGGCAATTGACGTGGATGTGGTCATGGAAAGCGGTTACCTTGAGCAGCACATCCAGGATGACTGGCTTTCCCCTTTTCCCCAGGTGCACGTGACAGAACGGCCGGATCATGTGGTAATGGGGCTTTTGCAGGGGAAAGTAGCGATTTTGGTGGATAACACCCCCTTTGCCCTGATGGTGCCAGCTGTGTTAAAGGATTTCTTCATCTCTCCTGAGGACTATTACGAGCGCTGGACCATCGGCACTCTGGTGCGGGTGCTGAGATACGGAGCAAGTTTTATGGCCCTCATTCTTCCGGCTCTGTACATTTCCCTGGTTTCCTTCCACCCTGAAATGCTGCCGACCAAACTCACCCTCTCCTTGGCAGCAGGGAGAGAGGGGGTGCCATATCCTGCTTTTGTGGAGGCACTAGTAATGCTGGCTGCCTTCGAGCTCTTGCGGGAGGCTGGCATCCGCCTGCCGGGGCCCATAGGGCAGACCATCGGCATCGTGGGCGGTTTGATTGTGGGGCAGGCAGCTGTGGAAGCAAGTCTCGTCTCGCCTTTGATGATCATCGTCATTGCGTTTACCGGCATCAGTTCCTTTGCCATCCCCAACTATGGTCTGGCCATTGCCCTTCGGATTTTAACTTTTCCCCTGATGATTTTGGCAGCGGTCTTTGGACTTTTCGGTTTGGTTTTAGGCTTGTTCCTCATCGGCAGCCATCTGGTTGCAGTGAAGAGTTTTGGCGTGCCCATCACTTCACCTTTTACACCGCTGAAGGTGAGGGAACTGAGGGACACTATCTTCAGGCACAGCATGCTGGGCATGCACTGGCGGCCTGACACAGCCAAGCCCCTGGACAAGACCAGGATGCAGGACAAGCGCCCTGATAATGAGCTGGCAGTGAAAGAAAAGGAAGCGAGTATCGCTGAATCTAGACCGCGAGGGGGGAAATAAATGCAAGCTGATAACGAACAAATTTCCGCTAGCCAGCTGACTTTTCTCCTGGTAAATGCCATCACAGGGATAGGGGTTTTGGTGATTCCAGCCCGAGCTGCGAAAGCTGCAGGCAGCGCTGGCTGGCTTGCAGTTTTGGTTACGGGGTTAATCTGTACGCTGCTGGTTTGGTTAATCGTCAGGCTCTGTCGCAAGTACCCAGACCAAACCATAGTTGAGATCTCCATCGGGCTGTTGGGGAAACCGTTGGGGCTCTTCTCGGTTTCCATTCTTTTCCTCTTGTGGCTTGCAACAACTGGTTTTATCCTGCGGACTTTCGGCGAGATAAACCGGGACTTTCTCCTGCCCAGAACGCCCATTGAGATCGTGATGGTAGGCACTCTCTTAGCAAGCGTATATCTGGCACGGAAAGGGATAGAACCTTTGGCCAGGCTCAGCATGGTTGCTTATCCCATCAGCGTAACTTTAGGTCTGGGAGTGGTCCTCCTTTCTTTGATCGGCTCTGACCTGACGAATCTCCTTCCCCTTTGGGGAAAGGGACTTGCAGGAATTGGCCTTGGGGTTGTCAACAGCCTGTTTGCCTTTATGGGTTTTGAAGTGCTTTTGGTGCTCATGCCCTTTTTGAATAAACCCAATGTTGCTTTACGTGCAGGCATCACTGCCACCTTGGGGATCACCGCCTTGAACCTTCTGCTGACTGTCATTTGCCTTGCAGCTTTCGGTGCTGCAACTGTCGGCAAAATGCTTTGGCCAACCATCCTTGTGGTTCGCAACGTTGAGCTGCCCGGCTTTTTCCTGGAGCGGGTGGATGTCTTCATTTTCTCAGTCTGGCTCATCGAGATTTTCCTCCTGCAGAGCATCATGCTCTACGTTCTGAGCCTCACTTTAAGCAGGATCTTCAATGTCCACGAACAGAAGATCTTTGTCTGGCCGCTGGTGCCTGTGATCTATTTCTTTTCCCTGTTTCCGCTGAACATAAGTCAGCTTGCCACCTTCAATACGTTTTTCAGTGTGGCCCTAATGGCTTACGTTTTTGTTCAGGTACTGCTCTTAAGTCTGCTTGCGACAAGAAAAGGAGGCAGAGCCGGTGCTTAGATGGTGGAGCTTGCTCCTGGTGCCCTTGGTTTTATTGACAAGCGGCTGTTGGGACCGGATCGAAGTAGAAGAACGGGCTTACGTTTTGGGGCTTGCCATGGATCTGCCTGAGAACGAAGGGAAGCGGAAGATATCCATTGCCATTCCTGTGGTACAGGAAAGCGGCGCAGAAGGCTCTGGCAATGGCGGCGGGAGCGTTCCCTTGACCATTCTTTCCAGCACGGCCTCTACAGTCCTTGATGGCCTTGTGCCCTTGCAGAATAAATTGAATAAGGAATTGTTTTTTGGACACCAAAAAGTCCTAGTCTTCAGCGAAGCCTGCGCCGCAAAACCTATTATCCCCTGGGTTGATTTCTTCGAACGGGTGGCCAACATTCCCCGCAGCATAATGGTGGCTGTCTGCCAGGGAGAGGCAGCAAAGGCCCTTGAAACTTCGCTGCCTTCAGAGCAGCTGCCGCCTCTGTATCTCCACCAGCTCTTGAAAGATATTGCCCAAACCGGTTCTGCGCCTTACAGAACTTTTAACGATTTAATGGTTTTTGCCCACGAAAAAAGACCGGGCTTCATGCTGCCTTTGATTAAGGTAAACAAAGACAATATAGAAGTTATAGGTTCGGCAGTGCTGAAAGAAAACAGCCTGGCCGGCACCCTCACCAGCAGGGAAACCCGAGGAGCCCTCTGGCTCACTGGCGAGGTGCAGGGTGGGGTGATTGATTTGCCTGGGGTGGACGGACAGAACCGCCTCAGCTTCCTCATCGGGGATTCCCGGCGGCTGATCAGGCCCCGCTACACAGAAAAGGGAATTACCTTTGAGGTCAAGCTGATAGTGGAAGGAAGCGTGGAGGAATATTTCGGCAAACGGAACGTCATAAACGCAGAAACCACTGCTCAGGCAGAGGCGGAGCTTGCCCGCCAAATCCGAAAGGAAATAGCTGGCACAGTTGCGAAATTGCAAAAAGAGTTCGGGACTGATGCCCTGGGCCTGGGCGAGTTTGTAAGGAAGAGGAATCCGAAGCTGTACCGGCAAATCGGGGATTGGAACCACTATTTTGCAAACCAGGTAGAGGTAAAGCTGACAGATCTGTCTGTACAAATCCGCCGCACGGGGGTGCTTCGCTGATGGAATTGCTGCAGCTGGATTTCGGCGGCATTATTCAACGGACAGGGAACATTTTTCTCATCCTCCTGATTGGCGGCGGGATCATTTCCCTTCGTTTTGATTTGCATGAAATGACGCTGAAGGGACTTGCCAGGGAAGAGAAAGCAGCCAGGATCCTGGGCTGGCTGCAGATCTCTTTTGGGCTGGCCTTGTGGCTGGTAAGCAGGCTGGCGGTGAATTATTTCTGACGAGAAGAGTATTCTTTTGTAAATATTTTATTACATGGGGAGGGAAAAGGTGGAAGTTGTCGAATATATATAACCCAAAAAGCTTGCAAGTTCTTTGGAGGGATTAAAGGAGGAGAAAGGACTCAGGCGGCGAATTTTAACATTATGAACAGATTGATACCCCAAGAGCTTGTGGATAAAATTGAAGCGCAAACAGATTTGGTGGAGCTGGTTAGCCAGTATGTGAAATTGACGCCAGCCGGCAAGAACCTGAAAGGCCTTTGTCCTTTCCACGCAGAACGGACGCCATCTTTTTTTGTGAACCCGGAAAAGCAGATGTATCACTGCTTTGGCTGCGGAGAAGGTGGAGGCGTCTTCAACTTTCTCATGAAAGTTGAGAACATTGATTTCCGAGAGGCTGTAGCCCTGGCTGGAGAACGCTGCGGCATCTCTGTAGAGTTCAAAACAGACGAAACCTCCCAGGCCCGCGAGCAGCAGGAGCTCTATGGGCTCATGGAAGTTGCGAAAGCATATTTCATCGCCCGCCTGCGGCAAGGGGAAGGCAGTGGAGCTTTGGCATACCTTAAAGCCCGCGGGATCAGCCCCCAAACTGCTTTGGCATTCGAGCTGGGCTTTGCCCCTGACAGCTGGGAAGGACTTGCCGCATACCTCAGAAGCCAGGGGATCAGCATGAAGCTTGCAGAGAGCTTGGGCTTGGTTGTCCAGGGAAAGCGCAGCGGCTACTACGACCGCTTTCGGAAGCGCTTGATTTTTCCCATCTGGGACCCAAGGGGAAGGGTTATCGCCTTCGGCGGCAGGCTCATGGAGGAGGGCGAGCCCAAATACTTAAATTCGCCTGAAACGCCCCTTTTCCAAAAGGGCAGACAGCTCTATGCTTTGCACCTGGCCAAACGCTTCATCCGGCAGCAGAACTGCGCCGTGCTGATGGAAGGCTACATGGACGTTCTCACAGCTCATCAGGCAGGGTTCACCAACGCTGTTGCCTCTTTGGGAACCGCCCTTACTGAAGAGCAGGCCAGGCTCCTGAGCAGATATGCGAAAAAAGTTATTTTAGCTTACGATGCTGATGCTGCAGGCCAAAAAGCTAATTTGCGGAGTATGGAGCTATTGCGGAGAGCAGGCCTGCAGATTTTTGTGGCCAGCTTCCCTAAAGGCGAAGACCCAGACAGTTTAATCCGTAAGCGCGGTGCTGATGGTTTTCGGAAATATCTAAATGAAGCAAAGCCTCTGTTAGATTACAAGTTGTCCTTGGCTTTGGCAGGGGATCTCAAAACTCCGGCAGGAAAGGCTGCAGCTGGCAAGCGAGTTGTGCAATTCCTGCGGGAAATAGACAATCCAATCGAGCGGGAGGTATACCTAAGACAAGCTGCAGGGAAGCTTGGTTTAAGCCCTGAGAGCCTGCTGCGGGAACTGGGCAGGAGGCCTCCGGCAATTCGGAAAAGGCAGCCAGGGCAGGTCAAGGTTGCCGTCAAACCTGCATACCTGCGGGCAGAGGAACAATTGGTGTGTTTAATGATACAAAAACCGGAAATAATAAAGGACGTTATGCATAAACTAGGAGGAGAAAACGCTTTTTCCCATCCAGCCTGCAGGGAATTTGTTGCCGGCCTTGCCCAAGGGGCGGCAGCAAGCGAGCTTCCCTTTGAAGTTGAAACCTCATCTGCCATCACAGTCGAAGACTGTCTGCAGGTGATTCTGGTACACAAAGCAAAACAGGAGCTGTCTCAGCTGGAACAGGAATTTGAAAAGGCTTTGGCGGGATCTATTCAGCTGTCCAAGCTGATAGGTGCCACCATTAAGTATAAAGTTTTTCAAGATGATTGGCGAAAGAAACTGGGCCGAAAGGAGGGATAGACTGTGAGCAAAAAGAGCACAATCATAAACATTCCTGGTTTGAAGGAGTTAACGAAAAAAGGTAAACAAAAGGGTGTCTTGACGTACGGCGAAATAATGGACGCTTTGCAGTCAGTCGATCTCCTTCCGGAACAAATTGAGGAGATATACGATCACATTCAGCAACAGGGAATCGATATTGTCGCCGAGTTGGATGAGGACAATCTGGCCCAGTTGGAGCAGCCTGATGAGGATGATGACGATGCCCTGAAAGTTCCAGAGGGCATCAGCGTTGATGATCCTGTGCGAATGTATTTGAAAGAGATCGGTAAAGTATCTCTCTTGACAGCGGAAGAAGAGGTTGAACTAGCCAAGCGGATTGAAAAGGGCGATGAATTGGCAAAGCGGCGTTTGGCAGAGGCTAACTTGAGGCTGGTGGTCAGCATTGCTAAACGGTACGTTGGGCGGGGGATGCTATTTTTAGATTTAATTCAAGAGGGAAATTTAGGCCTGATGAAAGCGGTGGAAAAATTCGACTACCGTAAAGGCTATAAATTCAGTACTTATGCTACTTGGTGGATTCGTCAGGCCATAACCCGTGCCATCGCAGATCAGGCGCGCACCATTCGCATTCCAGTCCACATGGTTGAGACCATCAACAAACTGATCAGGGTAAGCAGGCAGCTCCTTCAGGAGTTGGGCAGGGAGCCAACTCCAGAGGAGATCGGCAAAGCCATGGATATGGACGTGGAGAGAGTGCGGGAGATCATGAAAATTGCCCAAGAACCCGTTTCCCTTGAAACCCCCATTGGCGAAGAAGAGGACAGCCATCTGGGGGACTTTATTGAAGACGAAGACGCTCAGGCGCCTGCTGATGCAGCTTCATTCATGATGCTCCGGGAGCAGCTGGAAGAAGTGATGAGCGGCCTGATGCCCAGAGAACAGCAAGTGCTGCGGCTCCGCTTCGGCCTAGATGACGGCAGAGCCCGGACCTTGGAAGAGGTGGGGCAGGTTTTCGGCGTAACCCGGGAGCGCATCCGCCAAATTGAAGCCAAGGCACTGCGCAAACTGCGCCATCCAAGCAGGAGCAAACGGCTAAAAGATTTTCTCGAATAGCAGTTGCATTTTTCAAAGAGATATGCTAAAATACCTACAGAGTTCCCCGATAGCTCAATGGTAGAGCACTCGGCTGTTAACCGAGTGGTTGCTGGTTCGAGTCCAGCTCGGGGAGCCAAAGGGCCCATAGCTCAATTGGTTAGAGCTCCCGGCTCATAACCGGTCGGTTCTAGGTTCGAGTCCTAGTGGGCCCACCATCTCGCTTATGAAAGTCTTCCTGAAGAGGAAGGCTTTTTTATTTTTGTTGAACTTTTTCGCTTCCTCAAGCGTCCAGCTTATAGGAGGGATTAAAATGACGATTTCTGAATTTCTTAAAGCCTTTTGGCCCCTTTTGGTACTCTACAGCATCCTGTTGGTGTGGGCGTTGCAGGATGCAGTAAAGCGGAAAGAGACCAGCTATCTTCCAAAGTGGGTCTGGGTGCTGATAATCCTTTTCGTAGGCACTTTCGGCCCCCTGGCATACCTCGCCTTTGGGAGGAGAGAAAATGGCTATTGAAGTCCGCGCTCTCTGCAAAAGCTTTGGCAGTGTCCAGGTCCTCAAAGATCTTTCTTTCAGGGTTCCAAAGGGCAGCATCACAGGTTTTTTAGGGCCAAACGGGGCTGGGAAGACAACCACCCTGAAGCTTCTCCTCGGTCTTCTGTACAAAGACAGAGGCCAGGTCAGGCTTTTCGGGGAAGAGATAGAAACCCGTCCCCCGCAAGCTCTAAAAAGAAGGATCGGCTATTTGGCTGAAGAGCCCCTTTTTCCTCCCCAGCTCACAGGTTGGGAGGTTTTAGCCCTGGTGGCAGAGAACTACGGGCTCTCAAATAGAGCCAAAGCCAAAGAACTTCTGACCATGTTCCAGCTCGAGGATGCAGCAGGGAGAAAAGTGGCAAGCTATTCCCGGGGGATGAAGCAGAAGCTGGGCCTTGCCTGTGCCCTTTTGCCGGAGCCGGAGCTATTGATTCTGGACGAGCCAGTTTCAGCCATGGATCCAGCTGGCCGCAGGCAGGTCTTAACCCTTTTAGGGGATCTTGCCGGCAGCACCACAGTCTTTTTCTCCAGCCACATCCTTGCCGATGTCGAGCGGGTCTGTCAGCGGGTGATCGTGATCAAAAAAGGGAGAAAACTTTTGGAGTCCAGTCTGGATGAGCTCACAGGCAGGACAGACTACTATCTGAAATTAAAGGACACCGAAGGCGAAGGGCTGAAGTACATCGAGCAGGATCCTGCAGTTTCAAGTGTCCAGGCTGAAGGAGAAGGGTATAAGGTTAAGGTAAAGGAAGAGATGCTGCAGCACTTCCGCACCAAAACCCTGCTCGCCCTTCTACAGAAGGGCGTGGAGCTTGTTGAGGTTAAGCCCCGGGCAGAGCAGCTGGAAGAGGTGTACCTGAATCTTTTGGAAGAAGGTGATGAGAATGTCTAGACTCGCCCGCTGGGAGCTGAAGCAGGCCTGGCGCAGTTTTAGAATACCCGGATTCTGGCTTCTTCTCTTGTTTTTCGCCCTGATGGATCCGCCTGTGATCAAATATATGGAACAGATCGTGGCCCGCTTCGGCGGGGGGATTCAAATCCAAATGCCGCAGCCAACTCCCCGGCTTGCCATGACCCAGTTTCTGCAGGACCTGACCCAAATTGCCGGCTTCGTCCTGGTCCTCCTTGCAGCAGGCAGCCTGGCAAACGAGCGGGGCCTTGCCAATTGGTATCTGGCCCAGCCTGTAAAGAGGGCTGAATACCTCTTGGGCAAATGGCTGGCTTTGGTCTCGATGATCGTTGTTGGAGGGCTGGTTTCAGGGCTTCTGTGCTTCCTCTACAGCTGGTCCCTGTTAGGTTCCTTCTCTTTTGGCCTGGCCCTGAAGGCTATCGTTGGGACAATCGCTTTTCTCCTGTATCTTGCGAGCGCCAGTTTTTTGGGCTCTGCCCTTTTTCCCTTTGCCGGCGCAGGCACTTTCGGCTTTCTGGTTGGCTTCGGCGGCTTCCTCCTCAGCGCGCCTGCGCAGGCTTTAGGGATTTATCAATATTTTCCCCAAAGTGCAGCAGCTTATGTAGCAGATATTTTAGCAGGCACCTATCCTGTGCGGGATTACTTGTGGGGCATTTTCTCGTGCCTCGTTCTGGCTGGGATCTTTGTGGTGCTTGCGGTATACTTTTTTGATCGCAGGGAGCTGGCAAATTGAAAGAAGAACTCTTAAAGGCCAAAGCAGGAGACAGGGAGGCACAGGCACGCCTCCTTCAGGAGGCATACCCAATAGTCTACGGCTACCTGCAGAAGCTGACTTTAAACAGGCAGCTTGCAGAGGACCTGACCCACGAGGCCATGATCCGGGGCCTGGAACGCCTCAGCCAGTTTCGGGGGGAGTGCAAGTTTTCCACCTGGCTCGTGAAAATTGCCACCAACCTCTATCGGGATGAGCTGCGGAGGCAGAAAAGGCGGGAAAGGCTCGGCTTTGCCCCAAAAAGGCAGCCTGACCCCACACTTGGTGCTTGGGTATTTGCAGCTCTGAAAGAGCTGAGCCCCAACCTGCGTGCCCCTGTTCTCCTCAAATACTACTGCGATCTAACTTATGAGGAAATGGCAGATCTCCTCGAAGTGCCAGTGGGCACAGTGAAATCCAGACTGCACTACGCCCACAGGCGCCTTTTGGAATTATTGGAAGGAGAAGAGGAAAATGGATGATTTTAAATTAGACAAGAGGCTCGAAAGGCTCTTGAGAGAAGGAGAGGTGCAGACGCCGCCTTTTGCCTACTTTCAGGCAATAGCGGCCAAAAAGAGGCAGAGAGAGCAGCTGGAGAGCCTCCTCTTTGCCTTGGCGTCCTGCCTGCTTTTTGTCCTGTTCTATTATGCAGTCGGGCTGGGCTACGGAAAAGCAGTGCAGGCCTTCTTTGGGCTCGTTTGGCTTGGCCTGCCGCTGCTCCTCGTGCCGGGAAGGGAGATGTGGAAAAATGCAGCAGATTAGCCCTTGGTGGTTTGTGCTGGCTGGAGCGCTGTTTTGTCAGGGGATGTGGATCTTTCAGGACGCAAGGCGCCATGGCCTGAACAGGTGGCTTTGGGGGATTTTGGGGCTGCTCAACATCCCCACGTCCCTGATTGTCTATTTATTGGTCCGCAACTGGCAGCGGAAAAATGCCAAAGGCAGAGACTAGTTCTCTGTCTTTGTTATTAGAGGCCTCAGCTGGAAGGAATTGTCGCTGAAAATGTCGAAAGAGTATAACAGTATAAAGAGTGGAGGACAGCAGAATTGTTAACAGTTGCAACAATTCGCAGATGGCTTTCTGAACTTGCCCCAGAAGGATGGGCAGAAGACTGGGATAATGTAGGGTTGATGGTGGGCAGGGCCAATCAGCCTGTGCATAAGATCGCCCTCGCCCTGGATCCCACCCTGGAAGTTGTTTCGAAGGCCATAGAAGAGAAAGCAGACCTCCTCATTACCCACCACCCGCTGCTGTTCAAGCCGGCAGCGAAACTGGAGCTGGACAGGGGAGTGGGGGAGGTTGTTGGCCTTGCTGTAGAAAACAAGCTTGCTGTTTATTCCCTCCACACAAACCTGGATCTGGCCCCAAAGGGCCTTGCAGATTTTCTGGCCAGGAAATTGGGCCTTGAGAACGTAAAGCCTGCCTGCATCAGAGGGAGGGAAAAGCTCTACAAGCTTGTGACCTTCGTGCCGCCGTCCCACAAGGAGGCAGTGCGCTCTGCCGTGGCAGAACAAGGCGCCGGCTGGATCGGCAACTACAGCGACACCAGCTTCAGCACACCGGGCACAGGCACCTTCAAAGGACAAGAAGGCACGGATCCCTTTTTAGGCAAGCAGGGAGAGCTGACCCAGGTCCAGGAAGAGCGATTGGAAACAGTGGTGGAGGAGCGCAAGTGGCCTCAGGTTCGGGAGGCCATGCTGGCTGCTCACCCTTACGAAGAAGTTGCCTACGACCTCTATCTTTTAGCTGAGCCCCAAGGCGAGGCATTGGCTTTTGCCAGGATCGGCACCTTAAAAGAAGCAGTGTCCCTCGCAGCCTGGGCAGAGAGGACAGCGGAACTCCTCGGCACTTCTGTGCAGTTTGCAGGCGATCCCGACAAAGAGGTGCGGAAAGTGGCCGTGATCCCCGGCAGCTGCGGCAGCCTTTGGCAGGGCGTGACAAGCTGCGATTGTCTGGTCACTGGGGAGATAGGCTACCACCACCTGTTGGAGCTCAAGCAGGCAGGGAAGGCAGTGGTGGTCCTCGGCCACTACGGCAGCGAATCCTGCTTCAGCGACCTCGTCCGGGAGTTTCTGCAGCCCCGCCTCGAGGGCGCAAGTGTGGAGATGGTAAGCTTAAGCCAGAGCTCGCCCTGGCAGGGGAGCGCTGGTTAAAGGAAGGAGGGTGGGGGATGGAAAAACGCCTGTGCCAGTTGTGCGGGAAGGAGATCCCCGCAGCCAGGCTGCAAGCCCTGCCCGAGACAAATAGATGTGTTGACTGCGCACGTCTAAAAGGCTCGGACATAAAAAGGACTCGTCGGGAGATCGGCATGGATCCCGACACTTATCAGGACCTCCTCAACGCCACCAGAAGTTAGGGGATAGCTTCATGTTTCTTTTGCAGAAGAGGGGCCAGCTCAGCTGCCTTGAGCTCAGCTGGCCAGGGGCCAGGGCGGTTTTTACCACCCGCTCTGGCGGCACCTCCCAAGGCCCTTACAGCGCCTTGAATTTGGGCCTGCACGTGGGAGACGACCCAGAGGCTGTGTTGGAGAACAGAAGGAGACTTGCTGCCAGCATGGAACGCGAGGCAGCAAGTTTTACTGCCTGCCAGCAGGTCCACGGCACCTTGGTTGCTGTTGTGGACAGAAGGCACAAGGGAATGGGCGCCTTGGATCTGGAAAGCGCCATCGAGGGCGCAGACGGGATGATCACAAAGGAGCCGGTGGTGCTGTTTGCCTTTTTTGCAGACTGCGTGCCCATTTGGCTCTACGATCCTGTGCAGAAAGCAGGCGGCGTCATCCATGCAGGCTGGCGCGGGACAGCAGCCGGCATCGTCCTTGAGGCTCTGGCAAAAATGAAAAGCCATTTTGGCTCGAAACCTGAGGATCTCTACGCAGCAGTTGGACCCAGCATCGGGCCCTGCTGCTACCAGGTAGGGGAGGAAGTTGTGCGGAGCTTGAAGGAGCTTGCGGAAAGGGAACAGCTTTCTTCAGCCTCCATTTCCCTCTCCCGAGAGGGAAAATGGCACGCGGATCTCGCTGGCTTCAATTGCCAGCTGCTTCAGGCAGAGGGTGTGCGGAAAGAGAGGATTGCCCTCTGCAATTTGTGTACCAGCTGTCACAGTTCGTTATTTTTTTCCCACCGGCGAGATGGCGCAAAAACCGGAAGAATGGCAGCAATTTTTTACTTGCAGGAAGATGAAAATGAGACGAAGGAAAAAAATAATTAAACCTTCTCAGCCAAAAGAGAAGACAGAAAAAAACAAAGAGTTTTTGGGGCTGGGCCTTGTGGTTTTCGGCCTCCTAGGCCTGGGCTCTTTGTACCTTACAGGGACAGGCATAGTTGGCCGCTACCTTGCCTGGAGCTTGCGGTATCTTGCAGGCAAACTTGCCTTTTCCATTCCAGTTCTGATTGGGCTTGGAGGCGCAGCATCCATCGCGGATAAAAAGAAGCTATGGCGGCAGGTAGGATATCTGGCCTTTTTGTGTTGGCTTTTGGGAGCGTTTCTCCACCTTTTGCTGCCAGCCAATCAGCGAATCTATGCCCACCTGTCTGTGTTGGGGAGGGAAGGCCAGGCAGGGGGATTTTTGGGCGGCGTTTTGGGAGCTCTGCTGTGGACCCTCTTTGGCAGCTGGGGCTCTCACGTTGTGCTTGCTGCTTTGTTTTTGGTAGGCAGCCTGCAGCTTGCGCAAGTTCCCCTTTCGCAATTCTGCTCCCGGATGAGGATTGCTCTGGGCGTTGGTTTTGGCAGAGCCTGTTCGGCGGTAGCCAATTTTTTCCTGGCAGTCTGGGCTGAACTGCAGGATGCAGTTGAGGTTTTCTCAGAGCAGGAGCAGGAAGCTGCTGCAATTGAAGATGAGGAACCTCAGAAAGAGGCGCAGGGGCCGTCTAAGGAAGAAGAAGCCAAGGCTCCTCCGGCTGAGCCACCAGCTGAGAAAGAGAGCCGCAAACCTGAGCCTGAGCAAAAACAGCAGAGGCCCCAAGAGCCCGTGCTGCAGCTTTCGTACCCTCTGCCCACCCCGCAGATACTGCCGCGAGGAGGCAGGCGGCCGAAGCGGGTTAAGGTAGGTCCTGATATGCGGGTTGGGATCCTGGAGGAAACCCTCAAGAATTTCGGCGTGGAGGCAAAGGTTGTTGAGGTGAACCAGGGGCCAGTGATCACCCGCTACGAACTGGAGCCAGCCCCTGGAGTAAAAGTGAGCAAAATAGTGAGCTTGGCAGACGACCTCGCCCTTTCCCTGGCAGCGCAGGACGTGCGGATCGAGGCGCCCATCCCAGGCAAAGCCAGGGTGGGAATCGAGGTGCCCAATAAGGAAGTGCAGTCTGTCAGCTTCAGAGAGCTAATTGAGGATCCGGAGTTTAACAGTAAGCCTGGCAAATTAACTTTCGTCCTGGGACGAGACATTGGGGGCAAACCCATCTATGCAGACCTGAGCAAAATGCCCCACCTTTTGATTGCCGGCGCTACAGGGTCTGGGAAAAGCGTGTGCCTCAACACCATTATTGCCAGCTTCCTCTTTCGCACCACCCCGCAGCAGGTGCGGCTGATTATGGTGGACCCCAAGCGGGTGGAACTGAGCTGCTACGAGGGGATTCCACATCTGATGGGCCCTGTGGTTACAGACCCCAAGCAGGCTGCCCAGATCCTCAATTGGGCAGTGGAGGAGATGGAAGA
>LFTB01000018.1:18391-23543 GCA_001512905.1 Clostridia bacterium DTU084
CGCTACAGCAAGTTTGCCAAAGTAGGCGTGCGGAATATGGAGCGCTACAATGCCCAGCTTGCTGACAAGCCTGAAGAGCAGCTGCCGTACCTTGTGGTGATTATCGACGAGCTTGCAGACCTGATGATGGTGGCTGCCCCTCAGGTGGAAGAGGCCATCTGCCGTCTTGCGCAGATGGCAAGGGCAGCTGGAATTCACCTTTTAATTGCGACTCAACGGCCCTCTGTGGACGTGATCACAGGACTCATCAAGGCCAACATCACCTCCAGGATCGCTTTTGCAGTTTCCTCGCAAGTGGATTCCCGGACCATTTTGGATTTTGCAGGAGCAGAGCGCCTTTTGGGGAAGGGAGACATGCTTTTCCATCCCACAGGCCTCCCCAAGCCCCTCCGGATCCAAGGCGCTTACATCAGCGATCAGGAAGTGGAGGCTTTGGTTTCTTTTTGGCTGTCCCAAGGGGAGCCTCAATACGACCAGGAGCTGGTGGAGGCAATGGAAAAGCCTGCTGCAAGCGCAGGAGACGATGAAGAGGACGAGCTGTTCGGAGAAGCCCTGCGCCTGGTGGTGGAGGCAGGCACTGCCTCTGTTTCTCTCTTGCAGAGGCGCCTGCGGATCGGATACGCCAGAGCAGGCCGACTCATCGATCAGCTGGAGGCCAAAGGCTTTGTGGGGCCTTCAGAAGGAAGCAAGCCGAGGAAGGTTTTGGCAACTGCAGAAGATTTAATAAAATGGCAGGAATAGGGAATATCTGGGCCAACTGCTGCATAAATTCTAATGGACGGGCCTAACAGAAAGGAGGGAATGAAGTTGAGAGAATTAGGCGAATACCTGAAAAGAGAGCGGGAACTGCGGCAGATCAGCCTCAGCAAGATCGCTGATGAAACCAAGATCCCTTTTCGCTACTTGGAAGCAATTGAGCGGGGGGACGTGGAAAAGCTCCCTGGCGAAGTGTACCTCAAGGGTTTTCTCCGCTCCTATGCCCTGGAGCTCGGTTTGGACGACCATGATGTTCTGGAGCGCTACAGGCAGCTTAAGGAGAAGGAAGCGGAAGGGGATGAGGAAAAAACAGTCCAAGCCAAACCTCCGAAAAGAAAGAAGGTTTCCTGGCGTCTTCGCTACGAGCGGGCATTTATCACCCTGCTCCTTTTGGTGCTCCTTTTGGCAGCCCTCTATGCTGCCTTCAGGCCGAAAAGCCAGCCGCCTCCTCCTGAGGTGCCCCAGAGCAGCCAGCAGGAGGTTCCTGAACCTGAACCTCTCCCGGAACTTGAAGAAGAACCCGAGATTGCGAGAAGTGTGGAGATCTTTGCCAGGGACAATTGCTGGGTGGAAGCATACAGCCAAGGGGAAAGGCTCTTTGCCAGCATGTTTAGCCCAGGAGAGAGAAGAGAGATCCCAGTCCGGGCAAACCTGACCCTGCTGTTGGGCAAACCTGCAGCTGTAAGCCTGAAGTACGGTGAGAAAGCTGTAGAGGGGTTGGGCAAGGAAACAGTTACCGTGGTTTTCGACCAGGAAGGGGACTATCAGATCCACCGCGGCCGCAAGGAAGATTTTTTTAGATAAGCATAGTTTGTTTCACTCCCGAATAGAAATATACGGGGGTGAATAACTTGAAAAGAGAACAGAGAAGAGGTGCCTCGAGCACCCTAATGACTTTGCTTTTGTTAGTCGGCTTTTTTACGCTTGGTGTGAAATACCTCAACCTTGAGGAAGCTTTTTCACCCTTCGTGGAAAAGTGGCAGAGCTGGCTGGAAGATGGTTCAGCTGTGCTGCCTACCTTAGGGAAAGGAAACCGCGCGTCGGGCCCTGCGGTGGCCATCCTCTACGCCCACCCTGGCCAGTGCTACGGCAGAGAGGACATCCACGGACCGGGCGAGATCGTGCAGGTGGGGGAGGAGCTTGCAAGGAGCCTCGAAGAGAGGGGAATTGAAGTGCTCCAGTACAGCGACAATCCTGCCTCAAGCTACGCAGAAGCAAAGGAGCAAATTGGAAGCCTGGCTCAGGAACTCAGAAAACAGCATCCTTCCTTGAAGCTTGTTTTGGACCTCCACAGGGACGCAGCCCCTGAAACTGTGCGGCATACATATAAATTGGCTGTCAGCGAAGGCGGCGCAGAAAGGAAGCTTGCGAGGCTCCAATTCATCCTGCCCCAGGGGGAGAAGGAGCTGGTGTTGTTAGCTGGTAAACTGTGGTCCCGGGCTGAAGAGAAATATCCGGGTCTGCTGCGGGGGATGGTCCGCACAGGCACCTCAGAAGTACTGACTGTAATGGTTGGCGATTGGCAAGCCAATACCCTCTCTGAGGCAAAAGCCTCCGCCCGTCTGTTAGCTGAGCTTCTCGGCGATGTGTTAAATTAACCAAGGCAGGAAAAAATGCTCCACAAGACGAACCATTACTAGGTGTTTTTTTCACCGAAAGATTGCATAGGATTTAATACAGGCGGTAGAATAAAGGTGGATAAGGAGAAAGTAGGTGGCGGAGTGCTGGAGAATGTACGCAGGATTCATTTTATCGGCATTGGCGGCTCTGGAATGAGCCCTTTAGCTAGAATACTTCTAGAAATGGGTTATGAAGTTTCAGGCTCGGACTTGAAGAGATCAGAGGTTACCAAAGCGCTGGCAGACCAGGGCGCAAAGATAAAGATCGGCCATATGGCTGAAAACGTTGCTGGGGCAGAGGTGGTTGTCACATCTACAGCGATTTCAGATGAGAACGTGGAAGTCGCTGCAGCAAGCAAAAGCAAAATCCCCATCATCCACCGCTCAGAGCTCTTGGCGCTGCTGCTCAATGAGCGGTATGGCATTGCAGTGGCTGGAGTGCACGGCAAGACAACAACCACAGCCATGATCTCCCTGGTTTTGGAGCGGGCTGGATTGGATCCCACTATTGTCATCGGCGGGGAGCTGGGCGCATTGGGAGGCAGCGCTAAATTCGGCCGCGGCCGATACCTCGTTGCAGAAGCAGACGAAAGCGACGGCTCTCTTTTGCGGTACAAGCCTGTGATCGGAATTGTGACCAACATCGAGCCGGATCACTTGGAATTCTACGACGGTAAGTTCGAAAATCTGGTGGAAACCTTTGCCTGTTTCTTAGGGAATCTGAGAGAAAACGGCCTTGCCATTTTAGGGGTAGACAACCCCACAGTCCGCGACCTTGCAAAAAGCTGTCCCAGGCGCTACGTAACATATGCTCTCCACGAGAAAGCAGATCTCACAGCCACAGATTTGCGCTATCAAGACGGCAAAAGCACCTTTACAGTCTGGCAGAACGGCAGCAAATTAGGCCAGGTGCAGCTTGCGGTTCCAGGGGAGCATAATGTAGCTGACAGCCTGGCAGCCATAGCTGCAGGCTTGGAAGTTGGGTTAAGCTTTCGAGAAATTGCAGCCCACCTTGGGGAATTTTCTGGCGCCAGGAGGAGATTTCAGCTGGTGGGCCAGGTAGATGACATATTGGTCTTTGATGATTACGCCCACCACCCAACTGAAATCAAAGCAACCATCCACGCTGCCCGGACAGGATGGGGCAGGAGGATCATCGCTGCCTTTCAACCCCACCGCTACA
Organism: Clostridia bacterium DTU084; assembly: GCA_001512905.1. Taxonomy (GTDB): domain Bacteria; phylum Bacillota; class DTU084; order DTU084; family DTU084; genus DTU084. Next base: position 21,950 of record LFTB01000018.1, read on the forward strand.
GCAGGACCCATTTTCTCTTTTCGCAATTTGGACCAGCCTTTGCCGAAGCAGACGAAGTGGTCCTCACAGATATCTACTCCCCACCGCCGGAAAAACCCATCGTCGGCGTTACCAGCCAGAGGCTGGCAGAGCTCATTGCCGAACAGAGCAAAAAGCCGGTTCACCTGGTGCGGGATGTGGAAGAACTGGTTGACTACACATCGAAACTCGTCCAAAGCGGCGATTTGGTTATCACCATGGGCGCTGGGGACATCACCAAAGCCGCCCCTGAACTGGTGAAAAGGCTTGCTGAGGAGCGGGCATCGAAGGTGATCTGATGGAAAAGGAAGAAAAGGTCAGTTCCATAGATGAGCAGCTCAGCCAATTTGCAAAACTCGTGCAGAGGCTGGAGAACACCATCTGCGAGATCGAGAAAGGCTACGTTGCTGAATATGTGGAATTCATGAAAAGACCTAAAAGGGTGCTGTATTTTAATTTGGTGGCCGGAATTTCCCGGGGATTTGGCATTGCCATCGGGGCAACGGCCATCGCTGCCCTGTTTATTTATGTGTTGGGGAAGCTGGCTGCCTTGAACATACCCTGGATAGGGAAGTTTATTGCAGATATCACCTGGATCGTCCAAAACCATTTGCGCTTGCGATAGGAGGCAAAGAAAATAGACAAGGAAAAACTTCAGCAGGAACTAGCCCGGCAAAAGGAACTTGCGGCAAACATCAAGGAGGAACTTGCCGAATCCCAATCAGAATCCCTGGCAGAATTGTCCACCTACGACAACCACCCTGCAGACATAGGCGACGAAACCTTCGAGCGCTCCAAAGACCTGACGCTTCTCAGGCGGGCGCAGAACAGGATCCGAGCTTTAGAGAGTGCCTTAGAGCGTTATGAAGAAGGCAGGTACGGCCTCTGCCTGCGCTGCGGGCGGCACATAGCCCAGGAAAGGCTTGAGGTCCTGCCGGAAGCAGAACTGTGTGTTGCCTGCCAAAACGCAGAAGAGGCATCAAGGCGCGAGCGTCCGATAGAAGAGGAACCCCTCTCGCCGCCATTCGGCCGCACTTTCACAGACGGATCCGATTCTACCGCTTTTGACGGCGAGGACGCCTGGCAGGCAGTAGCCCGCTACGGCACCTCCGACAGCCCCCAAGATGTGCCAGGTGCTGTCTCCTACAACGATCTAGCTTCTGATGAAGACGAACAAACCGGTGCTGTAGAGGCAGTGGAGGCCCTCTCTCCTGCAGAAGAAGAGCCTGAAGGTAGTCCCTTATTTGGAGAGCCGAATCTCCGCAAACGAGCAGTTCGCGGTCTTAAAAACCTGGATAGATGATGTATGCAGCTCTGGATTTCCGGAGCTTTTTTGTTTAGAGAGGAAGAGGGGCTGCCTTTTTGAATAATAAATTCCAAGCCTGATAAATCTGTGGAGAAGTAAGTTTGGCGGCGTCCTAAATGCAGTGAAAGGGATAGCGCAATCTATTCAGAAACAATTCCCTTAAGACAAATTTTTTCTTAAAATTGACAAAAAATTGCAGGAACAAGGGATGATTCCACTGCACAAACCCCTTGTAAATCCATGTTTTAGAAGGATTTTAGTCCCTCGATG
>LFTB01000076.1 GCA_001512905.1 Clostridia bacterium DTU084
GTATTTTTGGTATGAGGGACGCCGGGATGGGCAGCTCAAGCTTTATGTCCGGGACTTAAAGACTGGTGCAGAAGAGGCTCTGCCTGGGACGGACGGTGTTCCGGCAGGCAGAGCATGTCTCAACCGTTCTGGTTCCCGCCTTTACTATCTGTCTGGCGCAGACCTGTTTGCAGTGGACTTTCCCAAGGCAGAAGCTTCTAGGCTGCTGGCAAAGCTTTACGGATGGGAGGAACTGGGACAGCCCACTTTTTGCGAAGGAGACAGGGAACTGTTTCTGGCAGCGAAGGGTTCAGACAGCTGGTTTATTTTGGCAGTAGACACAGAAAGCGGCCAGGTGCGCACAGTGGGCAGGTTTCCGCAGGAGATTTGCCACCTGCAGGGCTCTCCCCGGGGCAGCACTTTGATGTTCTGCGATCAGAGGGGAGACTGGTGCGTGCCTCAGCGGATTTGGCTTGTGGAGGCCGACGGCAGCAGCCTCCGTCCCCTTTACCAGCAGAGGCCTGAAGACTGGGTGACCCACGAAAGCTGGACAGCAGACGGACGCGCAGTGAGTTTCATTCTCCATCCCATAGGTTTTTGCACAATTGATAAGGATAATACCAACCTGAGGCTCTACACCCCTGCAGAGGGACCTGTTGAGACGCTAATTCCAGAGGAAGTGAAACAGCTGCGGCGGCTGGCTGTGGAAAACGACTACCCAAGGCCCGGCAGAGCACAGGATACCTACGGAGTCAGTGAAGCTTACGGCAAATGTGCTTCTTGGCCAGTTCTCTGGCATGTTTCCACCAGCCCCACAGGACCCTGGGCTGTGGCAGATACCCACCAGGGGGAGATTGTCCTCATCAATCTGGAGTCTGGCCAAATGACTCAGATTGCAGAAAAACAACTGGAAGACGGAAAATATCATCCCCATCCAGCTTTTTCGCCAGACGGCAGACATGTATATTGGGCGCGCTCAGACAGCCAGGGCACCTCTGTTGTCTGGGCAGATGTCTCAGAGCTGGTTGGCAATTAGAAGGAATACTGGAGAACAGCTGAAAAGAGAAAAAAGTGAAGGCAGGGGAGATGAGAATGTCAACTTTAAATGCCAAAGCTATGGTAATGGAAGAATTTAATGCACCCTTACAGCTCCGGGAAGTTTCAATGGAAATGCCCCGGGATGTCATTGTTGTAGAGATTCTGGCAGCTGGAATCTGCGGCTCAGATATACACATGTGGCGGGCGAATGACCCCAGAGTATTTTTACCTCTTGTGCTTGGACATGAAGCTGTAGGGAGGATCATCTCTCTACCTTGTGAGAAACACGACCTTTACGGGGTAAAGCTGGTAGAGGGAGATTTGGTGATCTGGAACCGAGGCATGACCTGCGGCAGATGCCAGGCATGCGTCCTTTGGAAGCAGCCTGCCCTCTGCAGCCAGCGCTGGACCTATGGAATCAATCCTCCCGCAGAGTTTGGGCTTCTGCAAGGGGGATATGCCACCCACATCCTCCTGCGGCCTGAAACTGACTTTTTGAAGCTCTCGGAAGCAGACGATTTAACTGCTATGGTAATCGCCAGCTGCAGCGGCGCCACAGCAGCCCACGCTTTGGACTTGATTTCCATCAGGCAGGACGAAACTGTGCTGGTGCAGGGCTCCGGCCCCCTGGGACTGTTTGCTGTGGCTTTAGCTAAAAGCCGTGGTGCCAGGGTGCACATCATCGGCAGCGGGGAGGAGCGCTTGAAGCTTGCAAAAGAACTGGGCGCAGAGGAAGTTTGGGATCGGCGGGCGACTACTGTGGAGGAGAGGCGCGAGGCAATTTTGAAGGGAAATGCAGGGGTAGATGCAGTTGTGGAGGCTGCAGGCAGCCCAGCTGCAGTTGAGGAAGGCCTGGAGCTTTTGCGGCCTGGGGGAAGTTACCTGGTAGCAGGCTTTGGGGATCCGGCAGGCACCTTCGAGCTCGACCCCTATCGGCTGGCAAGGAGACAAATTCGCCTGCAGGGGGTCTGGACCAGCGATGCTAGGCATCTTGCCCATGCTGTTGCAGTTGTGAAAAAGCAGCCTGAGGTAATCAAACAGATAGGCACTGAATACCCCTTGGAAGCTGCTAACGAGGCGCTTCTTGCCATGGAAAACCGTCAGATTATCAAAGCTGTCCTCAAACCACAATAAAGGAGAGATCAGCATGCTGGCCGAATTTGCCCCGGCTCTGCCCGGGATTTTGCTACCCCATGAGCAGTTTTATCCCTATCCCAAGGTTTCTGATCGTGCAGCCTGGCAGGCACTACCTCTCAGGCTGCGGGAAGAGGCCATCACTTCAGGTGAAGCTTATCTCGACTACAGATGGCCATCTCTTCCCGCAACCCTCTTCATGGATTTCCGCAGGACAGGAAATCGCACAAGGTTTGAAGAAAAGCATTTTGCCAGACGCAAAGCCCTCGGGAGGCTGGTGATGGCAGAGTGTGTGGAAGGCAAAGGCCGCTTTTTAGATGATATAGCTGATGGTATTTGGCACCTGTGTGAAGAGTCTTTTTGGGGCATACCTGCTCACAATTATATCGAGCCATCTCTTCCCGATGTCCAAGCACCTTCCATAGACCTTTTTGCAGGGGAGACTGCAGGTCTGCTTGCCTGGACTTATTATTTGTTAGGCCCTGTTTTGGAAGAGTATGAGTCTATGCTCTGCCGCAGGATCGAATATGAGGTGGACCGGCGGATCCTCACCCCTTTTTTGAGCAACACATACTACCGGTGGCAGGGGCTTGACCATCAGGATCCTGTGAACAATTGGAATCCCTGGTGTAACTACAACTGTCTTGTTGCGTTCTTGCTGGTAGAAAAAGAACAAAAAAGGCGGATAGAAGCTGTGGGTAAAATCCTCCGCAGTCTGGACCGCTTTTTGGATTTTTACGGAGAAGACGGCGGCTGCGATGAAGGGCCTGGCTACTGGTCAAAGGCTGCAGGCAGCCTTTTCGATTGTCTGGAAATCCTCACAGCTGCAACAGCTGGAAAAATAAATGTCTTCAACCATAGGTTAATCAAAGAGATGGGCCAGTATCTAGTCAGGGTCCACATTGCAGGCAAATATTATATTAATTTTGCTGACGCAAAACCCGAACTTTCAATAGACAGCGCCCTGGTTTGGGCTTATGGGGAGAGAACCGGCGATGCAGATCTCAAGGCCCTTGCCGCAAGCAGCCGCAGGGCTGATTTGGATAATGGAAGTCAGGCTGTCCACAGCTATCCTCTGCGGTATCTGCGCTATCTTTTCACCTTCACTCAATTTGACCTTGAGTTGGAAACACCTTATTTAGGCGACGTGTGGCTTGCTGATTTGCAGGTGATGGCTGCAAGAGAGCAGCCAGGTTCAAGCAAAGGGCTGTACCTTGCCGCCAAAGGCGGGCATAACGACGAAAGCCATAATCACAACGATGTAGGTCAGTTTTTGGTTTACATAGACGGCAAACCTGTCTTGATTGATCCTGGCGTGGAAGATTATACTGCCAAGACCTTCAGTTCTCGCCGTTATGAGATCTGGACTATGCAGTCTGCTTACCACAACCTGCCTATTATCAACGGCTGCATGCAGGAAGCTGGCAGAGGCTACAGAGCAACTGCTGCAGACTACAATGCCCAAGCTGAGCAGGCAGAATTGTCTTTGAACCTGGAGGCAGCTTATCCCAAGGCGGCAGGTGTAGGACGTTATCAGCGCTATTTCAGGCTCAAGCGGACAGCACCTCCCTTTGTGGAGATCACAGACGATCTTAAGCTGCAGAAAGAGCAAAACACTCTGGTTTTCAATTATCTTACGCCCCTAGTACCAAAAAAGGAAGCCGACGGCAGCGTGACCCTTTCTGGAGCCGCCGGACCTGTTGCGAGACTTGTCTTCTCTGGGATGGATTTTGCTCTCACTACCCAAGAAATATGGCTTGAAGATAAAAGTCTCAAAGAAGCCTGGGGTGAGAAGCTCTACAGACTCCAGCTTGGAGCAGTAGTGCAAAAGGCTGCTCGGTTGGAATTGAAAATATATCGGTACCAGGAGCGAGAAAAATGCTGAAAAAATATGAACAACCGTTGTTGAAGGCGTTGGCAAAATGGCATGATGAGTACGATCCTAAAGTAGAGATGATCAAAAAACCTTTCTCCTCACCAGGGTATCACACAACTCTACAGGGTGGTTTTGTCCATCCCACCAGGGAGTCTTTAATCTATGCCTTGGCTCTTTTAGATCTAGGAGAGGTGGAGCGGGCGGAGAGAATAATCCGCAAGGTTCTTTCCCTGCAGGATACAGACCCCAGGCACGATACCTATGGGATTTGGCCCTGGTTTTATGAAGAGCCGCTTTGGCAGATGGCACCGCCGGACTGGAACTGGGCAGACTTCTGCAGCCAGGAGCTTTTGGTGATTCTACTGGAGCACAGGAGGCTCTTGGCAGAGGATCTCCAGGAAACGATAAAAAGCTCCGTTTTTCACGCTGTCAATTCCATTATCAGGAGGGACGTGCACCCAGGCTATACCAATATCGCGCTAATAGGCGCCTTTGTGACCCTGGCGGCAGGGGAGTTTTTTGGGGTAGAGGAGTATTATCGCTATGGAAAGGACCGCCTGAAAAAAGTCTACCAGCATACCCTGCAGGAAGGATCTTTTCGAGAGTACAACAGCCCAGACTATACTATGATAGCTTTGGATGCGCTGGCGCGGCTGCGCCAGTACGTCAGGGATCCGGAAAGCAGAAAGTTGATTGAAAGCCTTTACATGCTTACCTGGTCCATTGTGGCCAAACACTTCCATCCACCCACCTGCCAGTGGGCTGGACCCTACAGCCGCGCCTACAGCAATCTCCAGGGCGCAGAGCTGTGGTCCAGGCTGCAGCTGGGGACAAGGCTCAAATTCGTGGAGGAACTGGAGCTGGCACTAGGCTGTCCCCGGGTGGATTGGAGCTGTCCGGAGGAGCTGCTGCCGTATTTTCGAGAGCTTCCTGCTCCCCGCACTGAGCGGGTGCTGGTAAGCAGCACAGAGAAGCTTTTGGCCACCACCCATCTGGAAAAGGAGTTTGCTTTGGGCACCTTCTCCAAAGCAACCCTTTGGAACCAAACAAAAGCCCTTTTAGCCCACTGGAAGGGTTTAGCTAGGGCAGCATCTTTTCAGCTGCGGGCTCTGCACGACGGATACGATTACTGCTCTGCAGTGCTCCACAGCGTCCAGCACCGGGGCAGTGTCCTCGGAGCAGTTAATTTTGCCACAGACGGCGGCGATACCCATGTCAATTTGGACATGGTGCAGGAGGGGACAATCAGGGCCCGGGATTTGAGGCTGCGCTTCGAGTTTTCAGATCCCACGGTTCCCCTACCTGAGGAAGTGACAGCAGGCGAGCTCGTCACAGTTAAGCTGGGGGATGCAAAGCTCGAGCTTCTAATAGCTAAAGCCTCCTTCGGCCAGCTACCGGTGTCTTTGGAGGTAGGAAGAAGCGGAGGAAGCGCCTGGCTGGACCTTGTATTTTATCAGGGAGAGGAGAGAAGGCTGGATTTCAGAAAACTATCAGCTTATGCTGTCTTTGCCCTCAGGATGTGTTCTGCAGGAAGCAGAAGGGAATTTGCCCCAGTTGAAGTTGTTACAGGATCCCAGCTCTCTGCACGCTGGCAGGCAGACGGAGAACGCCTGGAGCTAGAGACAGAGTGCTGCGCAGCAGCTTTGGAGAAACTCTTGGCAGGCGAGCCGGGGAGAATCACAGGCAGATCTGTCCTGGACTTGGCTCGTTCAGACCTTGCATAGGAGGGATCTTGGTTGCGGGTTACAGTTTGGAACGAATTTATTCACGAAAGAAGGGACAGGGAAGTTCAGGCGGTCTATCCAGAAGGCATCCATACTGTGCTAGGGGGCTTTCTGAAGGAGGAGGGCTTCAGCGTCCGGTTTGCCTTGCTACAGCAGCCTGAGCATGGTCTCACAGACGAGGTCCTGGACCAGACAGATGTTTTGATCTGGTGGGGGCATGCAGCCCACGATGCAGTTGAGGATGAGGTTGTGGAGAGGGTCACAACCAGGATTCTCTCTGGCATGGGCTTTATTGCCCTGCACGCCAGCCAGAAAGCCAAGGTGTTCAGGCGCCTGATGGGCACGAGCTGCGGCCTGAAGTGGCGGGAGGCTGGCGAGAAAGAGCGCCTGTGGGTGGTGGAGCCCGGCCATCCGATTTGTCGGGGACTGCCGGAATACTTCGAGCTGGAACAGGAGGAGATGTACGGCGAGCCTTTTGATATTCCACAGCCAGAAAGCGTGGTTTTCCTAAGCTGGTTCCAAGGAGGTGAGGTCTTCCGCAGCGGCTGCACCTTTACCCGAGGCGCAGGGAAGATCTTTTATTTCCAGCCTGGCCACGAAACTTATCCTACATATTATAATCCAGTTGTGCAGAAAGTTATTTGCAATGCTGTGCGCTGGGCAGCCCCAAGCAATGGGCCGGTGCCGACGTACGGCAACCATAAACCTTTAGAGGAAATCACAGGAAAGGAAGGATAATAATGGAAGAGCTGAGCTGGCAATGGTACTTGCGCTGTTTGGAGCCTTGGGTTAAATCTCAGGAAAAGTATCTGTACACCATCCCAGATAGGCCTGATCTCATCTGTTACGGTACAGGCTACAACAATTGGGGGGTGCAGACCAACCAAAAAGCCTTTGCTGCGTTCGCAGTTTTGGCTGCAGACCCGGATTTTGACGAAAAGAGGGCAGGGCTTTCCAGGGAAAAAGTGCTGGAGTATGCCCTTAAAACCCTCCGCTTTTCCTTGGAGAGCCACCATGAAGGAAGCTACCGCTGCACAGACGGCACAAAATGGGGACATACCTGGATTAGCGCTTTGGGGATCGAGCGGATGATGCACGGGGTGGAGGCCATAGAAGAACACTTGACAGCTGAAGACAAAGAACTGCTCCGCAAAGTGCTGATCTCAGAAAGCGACTGGTTGCTGGATCATTACGAGATCGTGGCAAGTCTCTACAATAGTGAAGGCAAAAACAGGCCCGAAAGCAATATTTGGAACGGTGCAGTGATGCTTCGAACAGCAGCCATGTATCCTGACGCGCCGCGTGCAGACGAGTACATTGAAAAGGGAATCCGCTTTTTGATCAATGGGATCTCCTTGCCTGAAGACGAATTCTCTCGAAAAATTGTGGACGGCAAAGCTGTGGCGGACAGGTTCGTGGGGCCCAATTTCTTTCCTTCCTTTGCCCTCAATCACCACGGCTATCTGAATGTTGGCTATATGGTGATTTGCCTTTCCAACGCTGCCATGCTGCACTTCTTCTATAAGAAAAGAGGCCTGAAACCTCCAGAGGCGCTGTACCATCACCTAGAGGAGCTCTGGGCGCTTGTGAAAAACTGTACCTTCCCAGACGGCAGGCTCCTGCGCATCGGCGGCGATACGAGGGTCCGCTACTGCTACTGTCAGGACTACGCCATCCCCAGCTGGCTGCTCTTGGAAGATTTGACCGGTGATTTGGACGCCTGCGCCTTTGAAACTGGGTGGCTGCGGCAAATTGAGCAGGAACTTGCAGCCAACAAGGACGGCAGTTTTCTCTCACAGCGGCTGGCTGGAATGAGCAGGGTTTCACCTCTGTACTACACC
>LFTB01000027.1 GCA_001512905.1 Clostridia bacterium DTU084
CGGCTAACCCCACCCATACTCCGTATTGGGTGGGGAATGCGCCGTTTTAAATTCGTTCAATCTTGACATGCTCCCACGCCTGGGGTCGTGAGATTTCAGGGCTCAAGCGGTGAATTCGGTCTCAGACCGTCTTAAATCTCCTTGTCCAGAGTTGATGCCACAACTCTTTATATTGCAAGTTGAGTACTGAGCTCTGTCCATTCTTTGTAGATGATTTCAGACGACCAATTTTAATCACCGTTTTCTCTTTCCTGCGCTTTCGCTTCGGTAATGGACAATAAAACAAACCTATTTCAAGCCGAATGCGTTCAGCTCTGCTCCAGCAGAAAGTCCAAAATATTTCTCTGCTTGATCCCATCTTCTCCCATACTTATCTCATCCATGGTTAGGATATATTTTGGGTAGTGGTCGGCAATTTTTTTCAGCGGCCTGATTTCCCTCTGATAGGCGCTGGGATCTAAAATGCTTGCTGCAACTTGATAATAAACCCTGTCGCCTCCGCTGTGGGCGACAAAATCGATTCCCAAATCTCCAACCTTTCCGATGTCAACGGAAAACCCTCGCCGGATCAGTTCCAAATACACGATGTTTTCAAGCAGATGACCAATATCAGCATTTTTGTTCCCCAAAAGAAGTCGCCGCAGGCCCACATCTACAAGATAGTATTTTTCAAGAGACTTCAGGTGCTGCTTGCCCCTGATATCATATCGGCTGGCCTTATAGAGCACAAAAGACTCCTGAAGGGCTTTAATATAGTTTTCGACTGTAATGGGAGATGTTCTTCTGCCAAATGAAGTCAAGCTGTCTGCGATCTTTTTCGAGGACACGATGCTGCCGATATTATCAAAAAGATATTTAATCACACTTTCCAGGAGGGGAACGTTGCTTATTCCCTTCCTGGCCACAATATCCTTAAGCAGAACTGTGCTGTAGATTCCCATTAGGTAATCTTTACGAATTTCGTCGTCATCTAGACGCGCAGCAAAAGGAAATCCTCCATTTTTGAAATAAGCCTGCCATGCATCCCTCTTGTCTCCTCCGACAAACTCATAATACTCAGCAAAGGAAAACGGCAGCATTTGAATTTCTATAAACCTGCCGGAAAGCAAGGTAGCAAGCTCTCCAGAGAGCAGATAAGCATTTGATCCCGTTATATAAAGATCGACATTATCTCTGATGAACAGAGAATCTACTGCTTTCTGATACTGCGGTACTGCCTGCACTTCGTCGAGAAATACATATGTCATCTTGCCGGGGATCAGCTGCTTGACAACAAAATCGTGGAGTGCTTTATAATCCATCAAGGGCTCGTTGGACACGTCCTCAAAGTTTATTGAGATAATTTGACGCTCCTCCACACCGCAGCTTTTCAGATACTCTTGAAACTGCTTAAGGAGAGTAGATTTTCCGCATCTTCGAACACCGGTCACTACCTTAATGATTTGTTTATCCTTTAACTTTTTGAGTTTTTCCAAATAGCGCTTTCGCTGCACCATAATCCTCACCCTTTTTATATTTTACTATAAAAATTGTGTTCTGTGGATATATTTTTATAGTATACTATAAAAACTTGCTAAAATATAAACATTTTTTTATTAAACTATCTCTAATATGGACTGGGGTGAGGATTTTATGCAGCGTAATAGACTTTCCCAACATGCACTCTATCACTTTACAATTCAATGCGGCTAAACAGCAAGCAGCTTAGATAAATTGCCAACGATCAATAGCTAACCTGATTCTTCCCCTTTCGTTTAGCTTCATAGAGCAGCCCATCAACCCTGTTGAGAAAATCTTCTTCTGTTTCGCCAGGCTCGAGAGATGCGGCGCCAAAGCTGCAGTGTATAGCAACCCCTGCAAAATTGCTTTTCAAAATTAAGTTTCGCAGCCGCTCGGCAATTTCAATTGCCTCCTCCAGCTGTGTGTCAGGCAGCAAAATGATAAATTCCTCTCCACCCCATCTGGCAAGGATGTCTGTAGATCTAATGGCCTGATCGATCTTTCCGGACACTTCAACTAAGACTTTGTCGCCTTTTAAGTGGCCGTATCTGTCATTGATGCTTTTGAAATCATCGATGTCCAATAAAATGGCGGAAAAGGGCCTATTGTAATTTTGAAAGCTGTAGAACGCTTTTTTTAATTCAGCGTTGAATTTCTGGCGATTGTAGACACCTGTCAGGTGGTCTGTAATGGAAAGATGCAGGTATGCCTGGCTGTTAGCGTACTGCTTGCGTTTATAATAATTTGTCCTGAGGAAAGTGATGGAGCTCATAACCAGAACCAACAAAAGATATACGGTTACTGCGATAAACTCCATCAGCACTAATCCTTCGATCACGTAAAAGGCAGTGAGCAGGAAAAGGGCAACAGTCAAAAGAGAAACCAAAAGAACGTTTTTAAATTTATTTGGCACAAAAAAGAACGCCTGGAGAATAATCATGACGCCAAAGCCTTGAATTAAAAAGTTTGCAGGCTTATACATTATAAATACGGAAAGGAAAAACAAAACCGCCAGAATTTCAGTTGTGGTAATCCAAAAATAATAGCTCTCCACTTTTTCAAAGTTTTTCGACTTCCAGTAAAGAAAAACAAAATAACCCAGGAAGACGAGTCTGTTGACCAAAATCAGAGAAAAGTTTTGGTTTGTCAAAACAAAATAGTCGGGAATGATAAACAGCAAGTACAAAACGCCCATAATCAGGATAATTGGTCTTAAATAGGAAAGGGTGTTTTTTAATTCTTCTGTAAAATAAGCCTTCTCTACTGCTTCATCTGCAAACTCCCAGGTGCCAATGGCTATCTTCCACTTATTGTTGGCGTTCATAGAAACAACCCTTTCTTTGGGAATAATTAAATATGGCTAGACAACAGGCTTTTGGAAGCAAGATATTCATCTATTGTAAGCTTTGACCGTATTTGTTATAATATTCTCGGTTACTTGCCAATTGACCTCCAATGCCAGGCCAATTGCAAAGCAACTAATATCTGTACAGGGACTGGTGAAGTTATGGATGATTTTGCAAAACTGCTAGAGGGTTTTTTAGTGCTCAGACCGGAACATTTCATTATGTATGCCATTGGAGGACTGCTCATTTACCTGGCCATAGCCAAAGACTATGAACCTATGCTCTTACTTCCCATTGGTTTTGGCGCCATCCTTACCAATTTACCATTCAACATGGTTTGGCAGCAATATGAAATGCCCGGCGTGCTGAAAATTCTATACGATGCAGGGATTTTAACTGAATTGTTTCCCGTCTTGATCTTCGTCGGAATCGGAGCGATGACGGATTTCAGGCCTCTTTTGACAACACCAAAAATGATCTTTTTCGGCGCAGCTGCTCAATTCGGGATTTTCGCCACTGTCCTGATGGTCCTTGGGATCGGCGAGCTCTTCCCTGCTCTAGGCTTCGATTTGAAATCAGCCGCTTCCATCGGCATCATAGGAGCAGCTGACGGACCAACCTCAATAGTTGTTGCCTCCCGCTTTGCGCCGCACCTGTTAGGCCCCATCTCTGTGGCAGCCTACTCATACATGGCCTTGGTTCCCATCATTCAGCCGCCTGTGATCCGCGCCCTGACCACCAAAAAGGAACGAATGATCCATATGTCGTACAGCGAAGTTTCAATTCCAAAGTGGATTATGGTGCTGTTTCCCATCGCTATCACCATTGCGGCAGGAATTATCGCTCCCATCAGCGCACCTTTAATCGGTTTGCTGATGTTCGGTAATTTGATTAAAGAATCTGGTGTCCTTGAGCGCTTGAATAGGGCTGCCCAAAATGAACTGTCCAACCTCGTGACCCTGCTTTTGGGCATCACCATCGGCGCCACCATGCACTATCAGCAGTTTCTGCAGCCTCAGACCCTGGTAATCTTGGGCTTGGGTCTGATTGCCTTCGTTTTCGACACTGCAGGCGGCGTTTTATTTGCTAAGCTGTTTAACATATTCACCAAAGAGAAGGTCAATCCCATGGTTGGAGCAGCAGGCATATCAGCCTTTCCCATGTCTGCCCGCATCGTGCAGAAAATGGCCAAAGAAGAAGACCCAAACAATTTCATTTTAATGCAGGCTGCAAGCGCCAACGTTGCCGGCCAACTTGGATCCATTGTTGCCGGCGGTTTGATTCTCTCACTGGTTCCATGGCTGTTGTCGCTGGCTTAGAAAGAAAGGAGTACTTGCCTTGAACAATCTAGCTTTAGGATTGAAATTAATGGGATACGGCTTAGGGGGAGTTTTCCTGGCGCTGGTCCTCTTCTACCTCTTGATCCGGCTCTTGTTTTCTTTTGCCAAGAAAAAACAATAAAGGATCCCCCAGCGGGATCCTTTTTATTTAGATGGGAAAAAATAAACCGCCTCCCCCATCTGGAGGCACTTAGTATTTAAAGCTTCGGATAGCTCAATGAGGCGGCTGCGAATTCTCTCCCCTTTCTCTTCCCCAGCTAAAGCTCCCTGCCCCTTCTCGTAGATGTATGTAGGCAGTGCCCAAACCCTTTTCAGCTCGCTGCCAGTAAACTGTAGGGTCAGGAGCATTCCCTCCTTGTTTGTCTCGTCGTTTTGATCGAAGATGGTGTTGGCGAGGCTGTAGACGATAAGTTTATCCTTGTAAAACTCCAAGCCTTGTAGAACATGGGGATGGTGCCCCAAAATGAGATCTGCGCCGTGGTCGATGAGTTCCCTGGCCAAAGCCCGCTGGCTGCCTGTGACCTGGCTGCTGTCCTCTACCCCCCAGTGTAGGGAGACCACAATCAAATCTGCCCTGGGGCGGGCCCGGCCTATGGCCTCCAGCAGCCACTCTTTTTCAAGGGGCGCTACCCCCGCTTTCTCCTCTGTAGCCCTGCTGGGTACTGGATATGAATAACTGAAAAAGAGATCTGCCATTTCGCTGGCAGCAATAAAAGCCACCTTCTGCCCTGCCACATCAAGCCACAGGGGCGCAGTTGCCTCCTGCCAGTTTTCCCCAGCCCCCACTGCAGCAATTTGCTGCTCCCCAAGGAGCCTGATGGTTTCAAGGAGGGCTTCTTCTCCGTAATCGAAGGCGTGGTTATTAGCTAAAGACACAACGTCAATTCCGGCATATGCCAGAGCTTTGGCAGCCTCTGGCGCAGCCCGAAAGGCGATTTGCTTGCCGGGCAGGGGCCGACCGCTTTCAGCAATGGGACTTTCCAAATTGGCAAAGGTAAGGGTGGCTTTGCGAGTGAGAGCAGCTATTTTCCCGAAAGGATATTCGAAGCCGTGCCTGGCCATGGCCCGGCCGGCATTGCGGGCCAGCATCACATCCCCAAGCGCCATTAAAGACCAATTGGTCTCCTTTTTCTGAGGGGGCGCTTGTACCTGCCGCAGCTTCGGCCTGAAAATAGCCAATAATGCGACAATAACCAAGAGCAGGCAAATTCCTTTCTTCCACCAGGCCACTGTAAATCCTCCTCAGCGCTGGGCGATGATGGTCCACCTCTCAGTTTCCATGACAGGTTCCCGCCAGCTGTAGGAATCGAATACCCCCCGCCAGCTGAAGCCGAAATCAGCTATAAGTTCAGCCATCTCTTCCAAGGAGTAAATGTATTGGATGTGGTGCTCCTGATATCTTCGGAAAAGCTGTCCCTCTTTGAGAAAAATGGTCAGCTTGAAATGGCAGCTGTTTTCCTGCAGCTCATTCTCCCAGATATAAGAGAAATCGGGAAAGTTTTCTGCAAAAACGTTGTTGGCAAAAATCTCTCGGTACTTGAAAGGCGTGTTCAAATCGAATATAAACAAAGAGTCTGGCGCAAGGAGAGCAGCCAGCTCCTCCAGCAGATGAGCGATGCCAGCTTTGCAGAGATAGTTCAAACCGTCGCAGGCACACCAGGCGAAATCAAAGGACTCTTTAGGGCCCTGCCAGCTTTCGAGATCCGCCTGCTGAAACCGGATCTTTTCGAGAAGCCCCAAAGTTTTCCCCCGCTCCTTCCCCAGCTCCAGCATGGACATACTTTGATCGATGGCCAGTACATCCGCACCGAGCTTTGCCATCTCCAAAGCTACGCTCCCGGTGCCTGAAGCTAGATCCAGTGCACGTTTGGGAAAGGGCAAAGAGAGCATGCTGTGAGCCTGCCAGACGAAATCTGCCCAGGCGCTGTAATCCACCCGGGTCATGACCTGATCATAAATTTTCGCCAGCGCTTGGTACATTTTCCTGCAGCTGGACCCTTGGCGCATCTGCCCAGAGCCGCTCTAAATCATAATATTCACGAGCCTGCTCTAAAAAGACATGAACAATGACAGCTCCGTAATCCAACAAGATCCAGCGGCCTTCCTCATATCCTTCCTTGCCCTTGGGCTGGATGTATGGAGCTAATTTTTCCATGATGCCATCAGCTATCGCCCGGACCGCAAGGTCAGTGCGGCCGCTGACAATGAAGAAATAATCTGCAACCAAAGTGAGGTTTTTCATTTCAAGGATGACGGGATCAAGTGCTTTTTTATCTTCCGCACCCTGCCAGGCTAATTGCAAAACCTGTACAGGTTCGAGCTTCATGGGCGAACCTCCTCTAATAGCCAATTGCGGGTTAGAATGGTTAGTGGATGGATCAGCCGCTCCTCTGCCAGCAAATAAGCTATCGTATTTTCAAGGGCACGAAGCAGCGCAAGATCCAGGTTTTCTTCCGCCAGGGCGCGTATTTTTTCTACACCAGAGAAAGTGCGGCCTGGCTCCACATAATCTGCAAGGCAAACGATTCGGGATAACTTCCCCATCCCTGGCTTGCCTGTGGTATGTTCTGCGATGGCAGCCAAAACGGCAGGATCCTCGATCCCGTAATCTCGTTTTGCCAGCTGGCTGCCAACAGGTCCGTGGAGAAGAAAAGGGTTTTTCCTTTCAATGTTCCCTATCACTATACCAAATTCTAGGCATTTCTGCAAGAGAACCTCAGGCGCAAGTTCGTGGGCGCAGTCGTGTAAGAGGCCCGCAAGGTATGCTTTTTGGGGATCCACTCCTATGCGGGGAGCATAGCAGCTGGCAAGTTCTGCCACCCTGAGGCTGTGCTGGTAGCGCTTGGGAGAAAGCTGCTTTTTTAAAAGTTCCAATTTCATCACCTAAAAAAACGAGCCCGAAAATCGGGCTGTTGTTCAAAGTCATCTTTCTTTTGCTTCGTTAACAATTAAAGGACGTCCATTAAAATCAGTTCCGTTTAGAGAGGCAATAGCCTTCTCTACATCAGCTTCATCCACCTCAACAAAACCAAATCCCCGGGATCTGCCGGTGGCCCTATCTGTGATTATTCTGCTGGAGTGGACTGTTGCCACCCGGCTAAACGCCTCTGCCAGCTCCTCTTCTTTCGTGGCCCAAGGCAGGTTCCCTACGTACAATGTTTTTGTCACAGACGTCATCCTTTCTTCAACCAAGACCTTTTGTGTTATTATATGCAGCCTTTTACCTGCCTATGCGCCCCGTAAAGACCATGTTTGTAGATATATTGGACCACGCTTTCTGGCAGCAGGTAGCGGATGGGTTCCCCTGCCGCTACCCTTCTTCTGATCTCGCTGGACGAAATAGCAAGTGCAGGCACTTCTAAAGTTTTAATCTTGTCTGAATATCGCTGCCATGAAGCGCCAAAACTTGCACGGAGTTGTGAAAGATCGTAGCCGGGGCGGGTGGCAGCGATCAGGTAGCAGGAGGCGAACAGCCGGTCTACATCTTTCCAGGAGAGGATCTGCAAAATAGCATCTGCCCCTGTGATGAAATAAAGTTCGCAGTCCGGCCCCAGCATTTCCCTGAAGGCAGAGATGGTATCCACTGTGTAAGAATAGCCGGGTCTTGTGATGTCTACCCTTGAAACCTTGAACGAAGGGTTTGTGGCAGTAGCCAGCACAGTCATCAGGTAGCGGTGTTCAGCTTTGGTTATGGGCCGCTCCTTTTTGTGCGGCGGCCGCCCAGAAGGAACGAAGAAAACATATTCCAAGCCCAAAACCGCCCTGGCCTCTTCAGCTGCAACCAAATGTCCGAAGTGGATGGGGTCAAAGGTCCCACCCATAATCCCATAGCGCTTTATCTTCATGGCTCAGGAACCCTGACAATCCTCGGATCTGTAAAAATATCGCTGGCATCATCGCTGGGAAAAGAAAACTCAGAAATCACAGCTCCCTCGCTGCCGGCAGCAAACCAGTGCAGAGTATTGGGTGGGATGGTGTACTGCTGGCCAGGCTCTAAGATGATCTGCTTTGCTGCTGTGTAATACTTTTCATCTCCCTGGGGAGGCGAAGCCTGCGGAGGTCCGCTTGGTTCGCCTTCTACAAAAAGATATACCTTTCCCCAGCGGCAGCGGAAGGTTTCCTGCTTGCCTGGAAGATTGCCCCTCGGCGGATGCCGATGCTCTGGACAGACCTGTCCTGGGAAAAGCACCATTTCTTTGGCGCAGTACCTGTCATTGTTTACATAGACCAGCAGCTGAAGACCGGTTCGCTCCAGATCTCCAAGGCCGAAGTCTGCGATCTCGATTCTGTTCTTCTCCTCTTCTGTGAGGGCGATCTTGGCGCGCTGGAAGTACTCTACAGCCTTCCGGTGCGCTTGTTGTATTTGCTTTTCCGCTAACACTGTCCTCACCTAACCTACCGCTTTTTGAGCTTTTCCAGCTCCTCTAAAAGCCTGTCGTTGAGAACCCTGATGTAGGTGCCTTTCATTCCCAAGGAACGGGATTCGATTACCCCGGCGCTTTCGAATTTCCGCAGGGCGTTGACGATTACAGAACGGGTAATACCAACTCTGTCTGCGACTTTGCTGGCCACCAGCATTCCCTCATCGCCTTGCAGCTCTTCGAAAATGTGGTCGATTGCTTCAAGCTCTGAGAAGGAAAGGGTTCCGAGGGCAATCTGCACTGCTGCTTTTTTGCGGGCTTCCTCTTCGATCTTTTCGCTCTTGGAACGTAAAATCTCCATTCCAACTACAGTAGCGCCGTACTCTGCCAGCACCAAGTCTTCATCGCCGAAGGGATCTGTAAAGCGGAGGAGAAGGAGAGTGCCCAGCCTCTCGCCGCCGCCGTTCACCGGCACGATGGTCACGTACTGGTTTTCAAAGGGAGAATTTTCTCCCACAAGCACAGAGCATGTCCCTCTGTCTTGGACGTTAGGAGATGTTTCCACTACCCGCAAAAGATAATCGTTAAACTCTTCCGGAAAGGTGCCCCCCTCTTCCAAAAGCCTGTTCATGTTTTCGCTTTCAAAGTCATCAGTTGTGCAGTGACCCAGAATTTTTCCCCTTTTGCTCACAACGTAAACATTCGAATCTAACACCCTTTTTAAAACTTCTGCCATTTCGTTAAAATTCACTGGATAGCCGGCAGACTTTTGTAAGAGTCTGTTCAAGCTTCTAGTTTTGTCAAGCAATGTTGCCATTTTCATTCCTCCTTGATTTTTCTCAATAGTATCTATACTGTCATCTGGGGACCGACTCAAAATATCTGTACTCAATATATCTTCTCTCATTTTCAGCAATTAATGAGAGGATACATTCTTTTTAATTTCCTAGCTTGTCCACCGAGTCAGGGCCATCTTCACCTCCTTGCCCTGGCCCTATTTAGAGAATAAACTTGCTAAGATCTTGATTCTTCACGATCCCTGACAGGTGCTCTCTAACGTATACAGCGTCGATCAGGAGTGCCTTCCCCTTTAGCTCAGGGCCTTGGAAGGATACTTCCTCTAAGAGCTTCTCAAGCAGAGTATGCAGACGGCGGGCGCCGATATTTTCGGCCTGTTCATTTACCTGTACCGCCAACAGAGCAATTTCCTCTATAGCATTTTCTGTAAATTCGATTTTTATACCTTCAGTTGCAAGGAGCGCCTGATATTGTTTTGTCAAAGCATTCCGGGGTTGGGTCAGGATCCGCTTGAAATCTTCCTGTGACAGATCCTTCAGCTCCACCCGGATTGGGAAGCGTCCCTGCAGCTCTGGAATCAGATCTGAAGGCTTGCTTACGTGAAAGGCCCCTGCTGCAATAAAGAGGATGTGGTCAGTGCGCACAGGGCCGTATTTTGTCACCACTGTTGTGCCTTCCACGATGGGCAGGATATCTCTCTGCACGCCTTCCCTGGACACATCGGGCCCGGCTCCGCCGGAGACGCCGGCGATCTTGTCTATCTCATCTATAAAGACGATCCCTTCTTGTTCAGCCCGGGCAATTGCCTCGTCGTGGACGCTGTCCAAATCGATGAGCTTTTGTGCCTCTTGGGAAGTGAGGATCTGGCGAGCTTCTTTAACTGTTACCTTCCGCCTGCGCTTCCGTTTGGGAAACATGCCGCCAAACAAGTCCGCCATGTTGATTCCCATCTCTTCCATGCCTGTGCCTGAGAACACTTCGATCATGGGCGGAGTTGAATCCTCAACCTCAACCTCCACGATCCTATCCTCAAGTTCCCCTAAAGCAAGCTGCTGGGCAAGGCGCTGACGGGTTTGGCTGTACTGCTCCTCTTCTGCTTCGTCTACCTGCTGCGGTTCCTGGCCTGTCAAAAAGGCGAAGGGGTTGCCCGCTGAGCGGGACTTGCGCCTGGGCAGAAGCAGATCCAACAGCCTCTCTTCTGCTGCCTGCCTTGCTTTGTCCTCCACCTCTTCCATCCGCTCTTCTTTCACCATCCGCACCGCAGTCTCAGCCAAGTCCCGGATGAGAGAGTCCACATCCCGGCCTACATAGCCTACCTCTGTGAATTTCGTGGCTTCGATCTTCACAAAAGGAGCTTTGGCAAGTTTGGCCAGGCGTCTTGCGATCTCAGTCTTGCCAACGCCGGTAGGGCCGATCATGAGGATGTTTTTAGGAATGATCTCTTCCTGCAGTTCCGGTGGCAGCATTTTGCGCCGCTGACGATTCCTCAAGGCGATGGCCACAGCCCGCTTCGCCTCGTCCTGGCCCACTATGTATTTGTCAAGCTCTGCAACAATCTTCCGCGGCGTCATGCTCATGATCCATCACTCTTTCGGCAGTTTTTCCATGGTGATTTGGTCATTGGTGTAGATGCAAACGGAACCTGCAATTTCCAGGGCTTTGCGGGCAATTGCCTCTGCAGACAATTCTGTGTTCTCGTAAAGCGCTTTGGCTGCAGCATAGGCAATAGAGCCTCCTGAACCTATAGCCAGGATATCTTCGTCCGGTTCGATGATATCCCCGGTGCCAGAGAGCAGGAGCATTCGCTCTTCATTTGCAGCAATGAGAAGCGCTTCCAATCTCCGCAGAGCTCTGTCTGTGCGCCACTGCTGGGCCAAGGCCACTGCAGCGCGCATCAGGTTGCCGCTGTACTGCTCAAGGTACCCTTCGAACTTATCCAAAAGGGCAAATGCATCTGCTGCAGCTCCTGCAAAGCCCACAATAACCTGATCCTGATACAGGCGCCTCACCTTGCGGGCCTTTTGTTTGATCATCTGCTGCCCCAAGGTGACCTGCCCGTCTGCTGCCATGGCAAGTTTGCCATCTCTTCTCACAGCCAGTACTGTGGTGGATTTTATATCCATAAAAATTGGGCCTAAGCTACCTTTAAGCCCTCCCTCGCTTCCCTTGCAATTGTTGCCCAAGGCCCTTTCCGCTTCTAGGATGAGCCTTGTTGTATACGGCAAGCAGCTGCGCTGCCTGCAGGTGCGTGTAAATCTGAGTTGTGGAAAGACTGCTGTGCCCTAACAGATCCTGCACAGAGCGTAAATCTGCTCCCTGTTCCACCAGATGCGTGGCAAAACTGTGCCTGAGGGTGTGGGGTGTAACTTTTCGCCCCGGCAGCACTTTTCTGGTGTACTTTTCAACCAGCATCTGTACGGCTCTGGTAGAGATCTTGCCTCCTCGTCTGTTGACAAAGAGCCACTCTCTGCCGCCCAGCTCGGTATAGCTGTGTTTCAAATATTCCCCTAAAGCTGCCCTGGCATATGAGCCAATTGGCACGATTCTTTCTTTTTTCCCCTTGCCCAGGACCCTGACCATTCCAGTTTCCAGGTCCAGGCTTTCAAGCCTGAGGCTCACCAGCTCCCCCACCCGCAGGCCGCTGCTGTAGAGGAGCTCTAAAATGGCCCGATCCCTGAGGCCCAAAGGGTCTTTTGGCGGTGCTGCAAGGAGCTGTTCAACTTCTTCAAGGCTCAAATAGTCAGGCAAAGTTCGTCCCCGCTTTGGTGCTGTCATCCCCTGCAGGGGATTCGCAGGCAAAAGGCCTTCCCGGCAGAGGTAGCGGAAAAAGCTGCGGGCTGCTGTGAGCTTTCTCGCGATGGAAGAACGCTCAAGCCCCCCCAGCTCAGCCAGCCAGTGCCTGAAAAGGGAGCGGGTGAAGGAGTTGGGGTCCAATTTTTCCTCACAATCCCAATAGCCGGCTTCCTCTCCGAACTCCAACAGCTGGATCAGGTCCTTGCTGTAGGCAGAGATTGTATGGGGAGAAAGGCGCCTTTCCCCTGCTAGATACTGAAGAAATTGATCTAGGCAACTATTTAAGGTCATTTTATCATTGTCACATCCAAAGTGCAAGTGTGAAAATAAAATTTTTTCTCACGTTTTACTCCTTCCCGCAGTCTCTATTGGAACACACCTCATATTGGCCGCCGCCCCGATTGCGCTTTAAAACAATGGGAGAGCTGCACTTTGGGCAAAGTTTGCCTGTAGGCAGATCCCAGGTGACGAAATCGCAATTGGGGTATTCGGAGCAGCCGTAAAACACCCGGCCGCGCTTGCTGCGTCTTTCAACGATCTGTCCTCTGCACTTAGGGCAGTCCACGTTGATTTTGTTCAATAAGGGCTTGGTGGTCTTGCACTCAGGATAGGCAGGACAGGCCAAAAACTTCCCGTAGCGGCCCATTTTCACAACCATTTTGCTGCCGCAATTAGGACAGGGCTCATCTGTTACCTCGTCCTGCACCTCTACCTTTTCCATTTCCTTTTGGGCTGCAGCAAGAGCCTGGCTGAAGGGTTTGTAAAAATTGCGCAGCACTTCCACCCAATCCTGCTCGCCCTCGCCGATCTTGTCTAACTGATCTTCCAGTTCTGCTGTAAATTTGTAGTCGATAATCTGGGGAAAATGTTCCTTTAAGAGCTTCACCACCACAACGCCAAGTTCCGTGGGGTGCAGCTGCCGCCTCTTTCTTTCGCTCTTTACATATCCCCGCTCAATGATGGTGCGGATGGTGGGTTCGTAGGTGGAGGGCCTGCCGATTCCCAGCTCCTCCAAAGTTTTGATCAGCGATGCCTCAGTATAAGGTGCAGGTGGCTCTGTGAAGTGCTGTTTGGGATTTATCGAGTCAAGGAACAATTCCTCTCCCTCTGCTAAAGAGGGAAGCTGGCCTAAGGTGTTTTTTTCCTCCTCAGCTGGAGGATATACTTTCAGAAAGCCGGCAAACTTCAGCTGGGAGCCGCTGGCTCTCAGCTCCCAGGGACCTGCTTTGATCTCAACAGCGATGGTGTCGTAGACAGCGTCCTTCATCTGGCTGGCCATAAAGCGCTCCCAGATCAGCTTGTAAAGCCTATACTGATCCCTTTTCAGATGCGGCTTTAATTGCTCTGGCGTCCACGCAGGGTTTGTAGGCCTGATGGCCTCGTGGGCGTCTTGAGCTTGAGCTTTGGTTTTATAGACAGGGGTTTTTTCCGGAAGGTATTCCTTGCCAAATTGCTGGGCAATTACCTCCCTAGCCTGTTTTTGGGCAGCAGCAGAGATCCGGACAGAGTCAGTGCGCATATATGTAATTAAACCTACAGTTCCAGCCTCGCCGATATCCAGACCTTCGTAGAGCTCTTGGGCATTGCGCATGGTGCTTCTGGCGTTCATCCGCAGCCTGCGGAAAGCCTCCTGCTGCAGGGTGCTGGTGGTAAACGGGGGGCTGGGCCGCCGCTTCCTTTCCTTCCTTGTTACAGAGCGGACGAAAAACTTCTCCTTTTCCAAGGCAGCTTGAATCTCTTGGGCTTGCCCCTGGTTTTCGATTTTGATCTTCTTGCCAGCCCGCTTTACCAGCTCTGCAGTGACCAGGCCACCTTCCTTTCCCTTGAGGTTGGCCTCAATTGTCCAGTATTCTTCCGGCTGGAAAGCATCGATCTCTTCCTGCCGCTCCACAATCAAGCGCACTGCCACAGATTGGACCCTGCCGGCGCTGAGGCCGCTTTTAACCTTCTCCCACAAAAGAGGGCTAAGCTGATAACCCACGATCCGGTCCAGGACTCTGCGGGCTTGCTGGGCATTGACTAAATTCATATTAATGGGGTGCGGCTTCTTTATGGCGCCTTTAACTGCCTCTTTTGTGATCTCATTGAATTCCAGCCGGCAGCTGGATGCTGGGTCCACTGCGAGTATTTGCGCCAAGTGCCATGAAATGGCCTCCCCTTCCCGATCCGGGTCTGTGGCGAGATAGATGCGGTCGGCTTTCTTCGCAGCTTTCTTCAGCTTATTGAGAATCTCTCCTTTGCCCCTGATGTTGATGTATTTTGGAGCAAAGTTGTTCTCCAAATCAACGCCAAATTGACTGCGCGGCAGATCGCGAACATGTCCCATGGATGCTTCGACTTTATACTTCGAACTCAAGAACTTGCTTATGGTTTTCGCCTTGGCAGGCGATTCCACAATAATTAACGCTTCTGCCATAACTACCTCCTAATTTATGCCCTCTTCCCCCTGAACCAGGCTTCTCAAATGGATACCTGTGAGAAACAGTCTTTCAGGGTCGCCTATGACATTGGCAAGTAAAAATTCAAGCTCCGGCCTGCCCAGCTCTGCATGTTCCAAAAGACTTGCCTGCCACAAGACCAGTTCAAACTCATCTATCCGCAGCAGTCCCTGCTCGAGCAGCTGATAGAGAAACTCTTGAGCTTGGCTGTCGAGCTTGCTCCGCTCCTGGGGCAGGAGCACCCGCTGGCGAAGATAGGCCTTTCCCTCCTCTGGATCTGGGGTGCTGTAGACAAGCTCCAAAGCAGAGTGGATTTCCTCCTGGGAAAAGCCGCTCTCTGCAAGCTTAGTCAACAGTGCACTGGGGTCTTGGCCTTTTTCCACCAGTTTTTTTATTAAAATGCTTACCAGCTGAATTACCCTCTCCTGCATTTTCCCCCCTCCAGTCAGTTTTCAATTTATTATAACCAGCCAATTCCAAAAAGTAAAGTTCAGTCCTCATCGTCCAGGGGAGATTCCGGCATTGACTGCCAGGTTTTTTCCAATAAATCCATGGCATCGTCCAGCTCTTCCCAGCTTTGCGCTTCCAGGTATTGTTCTCCTGTCAAAAGAGAGGTAACTCCGCAGGTAAGGCAGGTCAGGCCCCAGCGATCCTCTGACAAAACAGATAGATGATGCCAGGTTTCTTCTTGACAGGAAGGACAAGCATACAGGTGACGGATCCCGGCGGCATTATCCATCTTTCTCCTCCTCCCGCCCGGGTATTTGTTCATCTAGTAGCTTCTCCTTAAGTTGCCTTCCTATTCCTCTTCTGATTTTAATTTTTCCCATTCGAGCAGAATCTGATCCAGCTGTTGGGAAAGTTCAAGCAGCTCGGCTGTGGCAAGGCTCTCTTTTTTCTCTGCAGCTAGTCTGTCCAACCTCTCCCGGAGTTCTTCAGCCTTTTTCTCCAGTTCTTTTCTCTTTTGCCGCACTTTAATCCCCCCCATAAAGTCCCCTACCAACTCGTGCTCGTGACTTCCAGCTCTTGATTTTTCATTAGATCAACTTCATATGGCTCACATTTCTTTCCTTTCCCATCAAAAAGCACTCGGACGATAGGTCTTGCTGGATAACGCTTATTGACGTCCACTACCACACCTGATGTACCATCTGACAAAACAACACTGCTGCCAACAGGGTAAAGCGCGATGTTCTTCACAAAATGGGAGAGAACGTCCAGGTCAAAGTGAAAACTGCCTAATCCTTTGAGCACACGAATCGCTTCAGACGGCAAAATCCCTTTCTGGTAAACCCGATCAGCAGTAATGGCATCGTATACATCTGCGATGGCGGCTATCCTGGCGAACAGATCGATTTGTTCTCCTTTCAGCTTTTGCGGATAACCTGAGCCGTTAATTCGTTCGTGGTGTTGGTAGATGACCAAAGCCGCCCTTCTCGGAAAGCGAGGGATTTTCTTGACAATCTCATACCCGAAAGCTGCGTGTTTCACCACTGTCTCATATTCTTCTGTGGTGAGGCGGCCAGGTTTTTTCAGGATCTCTTCAGGGATTTTTATTTTACCTATATCGTGCAGCATTGCTCCCAAAGTCAGCTGCTTCAAATCTGCTTTGCTCATTCCCATGGAAATGCCGCAGACCAAAGAGAGAATAGCTACATTGACGCAGTGTCCGTATGTGTAGTTGTCGAAACTGCGGATATCGGTGAGGCTGATGAGGACATCGTCATTGTCAAGCACCTCATCGATGATTTTGGTAACGCTCTCTTCCACTGAGGTCAAATCCAAAGTCTTGCCCAATCTCATTTGATTGACGCTGTTGCGCAGCGTTTGGATAGCTTTCACCCGAGTTGCTTCAGAAATTACCTCAGGGATCTCGTAATCGCCCAGATCATCCTGGATGTAGACAGAGGCGATTCCCAACTGCTCGAGGCGCAGAATAAAGTGTTCTTTCAATTCAACACCGGAATTTAAGAGGATTTTTCCATCATCTGAGTAAATGGGTCTGGCGATAATCATGCCTGGTTTCAGCTGTTCTGTTCTTATCCTGCGCAATAAGGCTCACTCCCAATCATGGAGGCAATCGGTTCAAAGGAAAAACGATGAGCAGGGCTAGGTCCATATTTCCTCAGAGCCTCGAGGTGCTCTTTCGTCGCATAACCACGATTGCGCTGCCAGCCATAATAAGGATACATTTTTGCCAATTGGTCCATGAGTCTATCCCTTGTCACTTTTGCGATAATGGACGCAGCAGCAATGCTGAAGGAAGCGGCATCGCCCTTCACAATCGGTCTTTGCGGCAAAGACAGGTTTTTAATGGGCATATTTCCGTCCACAAGCACGTAGTCAACAAAGCCAACCGCCTCTATTGCCCGCCGCATGGCAAGGAAAGTAGCGTCTAAAATGTTCAGTTCTTCAATTTCCCCTGGCTCTGCCTGGCCAATGCCAATGCGGGCCATTTCCTTGATCTGCTCATAGAGGAGGTTTCTTCTCTTGACAGTCAGCTTTTTGGAATCGTCAAAAGGCAGGTTAAGAGCTCCTTCTGGCAGGACTACTGCAGCTGCCACAACTGGGCCTGCAAGAGGGCCCCTGCCAGCCTCATCCACTCCTGCCACAGCTCTCGCACCTATCTGCCTTGCTTCTTCTTCTGCAAGCCAATTTGGCATGTTTTTCCCTCCTGAGAATATTTCGCCTTTCGGTTGGAGAATCCTCCTAAACGGTAAAGTAAGGGGCGGATCAAGCCTCCTCCAATGTCCATCTTCCCAGCTTACCGTTTTGGAAAGCTGCCAAAACTCCCTGGGCAGCCCGGGCGAGATCCGGCTGTCCCCCCTGGCGGAGCCAGCCTTGGCTTTTGGCGATCTCGGAAAGCTCCTCCCCCTGCTTGGGCGGCTCCTGGAGGCCGAAGTAGGTCAGGGCTGGAGAGTTGGGGATGAGAATTCGCTCAAGGAGCCACTCCGCTGCCATTTGTGAATCTGCAGCCACAAGGCCAAGGGCAGCTAAAATTGGGTTTTCAAGGTCCGCTTTTTTCGAAACTATCCCTGGGGTATCCAAAATTTCCAGCTTCCCTACCCGAACCCACTGGGGACCGCGGGTGACGCCTGGCCTGTTTTCAACCCTGCTCGCCCTTCTGCCTATGAGTCTATTGAGGATCGTGCTTTTTCCAGTATTCGGAAGGCCTAACACAGCAACCCTCAGGGGCTTTGTTCCCTTGACTCTGCTTTCCAGGGCTTGCCGCAGCCTCATTATGTCTGTGCCTGATTTGGCATCCACCACCTCGACAGCATATCCTTTTTCTTTGAAGTGTTCTTCCCAGCGGCGGGTTTTCTCAGGTTCTGCAAGATCTGCCCTGTTCAACACCACTAGCAGTTTGCGGGAAAAACGCTTTGCAACTTTGGGATCCCAGGTGCTACAGGGCGCTCTGCTGTCTAAAACCAGAAGGCAGCAGTCCAATACTTTGGCGTATTTTGCAATGGCCAGGCGCCCTTTCTGCATATGTCCTGGTAGACCGCGCTGCATCTCTAACCTCCGTTCACAAATAAAGCGGCGCTATTGCGCCGCTTTATCATTTATCAAGCTGTTGAAATACATCAGGCCGCCTGATGACCGTCATCTGGGTGGGAGGCCACCAGCGGAAGCAGGCTCTGCCCACCACGTTTTCAAAGGGGACGAAACCAACGTCAGAGAAACGGCTGTCTTCGCTGTTGTTGCGGTTGTCTCCCAAAACGAAGACGTGTCCTGGGGGAACGTAAACAGGACCGAACTCGCCATAGGTGATGCTGTCGAGGTAGTCCTCTTCTAATTGTACCCCGTTAATGTAAACTTTAGTATCCCTGATCTTGATTTCATCGCCAGGAACCCCCACTACCCTTTTGATGAACTTGCGCCTTGGGTGAGCGGGGTATTTGAAGACAACAACCTCTCCCCTTTGAGGCTCCCGGAAGCGATAGCTGATCTTTTCCACAAAGAGACGCTCTCTATCGTGGAAATTTGGTTCCATGGAGCTGCCCTGGACCAAAAAATTCTGGCCGATAAAGATAATGATGACGGCAGCCAAAATGGCTGCAGTGACGAAAGATTCTACGTACTCAAGAATCTGAGCTTTGACGGCTGGCGTCACAGCTTGCGCCCCCTATCTTCTTTCCTTAATCCTGGCGGCCTTTCCGGAACGTGTGCGCAGGTAGTAGAGTTTGGCTCGCCGCACTTTGCCGCGTCTTGTTACCTCTATTTTCGCTACCCGCGGGGAATGGACTGGGAAGGTCCTCTCTACCCCAACACCGCTGGAGATTTTCCGCACGGTGAAGGATTCAGTCAGACCCCCACCTTGTCTCCTGATCACAATTCCTTCGAAAACCTGGATCCTCTCCCTGCCGCCTTCCACAACTTTCGCATGAACCCGGACAGTGTCACCAGGTCTGAATTCTGGAATGTCTGATCTTAGAAATTCTTTTTCCACTGTTTCGATCAAATTCAATTTACTTCCTCCTTCCAAAGACGTTCATGCTCTGAAGCAGCGGACCGCCTTTGCGAGTGAAAATATTCCCTTCTCTAATCAAAATTATATCACAGGAGAAGGGAAAGTCAATTATTTACCTTCCTCTTTCCTGACTTCAGCTAGAAGCTGCAAATCCTCTTCGCTAAGGGGCGCGGTAGCTAAGAGTTCCGGCCTGCGCAAAAGTGTCCGCCGGAGAGATTCCTTGCGGCGCCAGCGGGCGATCCTGGCGTGGTCGCCGCTGAGCAAAACCTCAGGCACAGAAAGCCCCCGAAACTCCCTAGGCCTTGTGTAGTGGGGATATTCCAAAAGGCCTGTTGTGTGAGAATCGTCCCTGGCAGACTCTTCTTCGCCTAAAACGCCCGGCAGAAGGCGACTGATGGCATCCACCAGCACCATTGCCGGCAGCTCTCCGCCTGTGAGGACGTAGTCGCCGATGGATATTTCCCGGTCCACAAGCGCTTGCCTTACCCGCTCGTCCACTCCCTCATAGTGGCCGGCGATGAGCAAAAGATGCTCTTTTGCTGCCAGCTCCTCCACAAGGCTTTGGATAAGGGGCACGCCCTGGGGCGTGAGGAGGATCACCTCAAACCCTTCCCCTGACCCCTGGGAAAGATCCTCTACTGCTCGAAAGATGGGTTCCGGCTTCATCACCATGCCGGCGCCGCCTCCGTAGGGGGCGTCGTCTGTGAGCTTGTGCTTATCCAGAGCCCAATCTCTCAGATAGTGGACGTGAATCTCGATGAGAGATCGCTCTTGGGCCCGTTTGAGAATGCTGTGGCTGAAAGGGCCCTGGAACATTTCAGGAAAGAGGGTCAGAATGTCAAAACGCATCTTCTTCACCTAATCCACAAGTCCGGACAGCAGATGGACCACGATCCGTTTCGCCTCTAAATCCACCTTGCGGACCACCTGGCGAATGGCAGGAAGTAAAACCTCGCCTTTTTCCGTCCGCACCACCCAAACGTCATTGCCCCCAGTAGGGAGAACATCGGCCAACTTCCCCAAAAGCTCGCCTTCATCTGTGTAGACATCAAGTCCCATCAGCTGGTAAATATAGTAGTGGTTTTCCGGCAGAGGAACCAGCCGGTCCTCTGGGACCAAAAGAAAGGTCCCCCGCAGTTTTTCCGCAGCTGTGCGGTCGCAGATGCCGGCAAGCCTCATAATGCAGACAGATCCCTGCAGCCTCGCCTCCTCAACCTTACATACCTGGGGGCCAGAAGGCAGCTGTAGAGCCACCTCTTCTGTTTTGAGGAAGCGCTCTGGAAAATCTGTCAGGGGATAGACTTTCAGTCCGCCAGCCAGCCCATGGGGGGCAACGATTTTGCCGATGCGCACCCAACCGTCAGGCAGGGTCATTCGACGATTTCCACCACAACTTTCTTGCCCTTGCGGGTAGCTGCTGCCTTCGCAACGGTGCGGATGGCTTTGGCAATTCTTCCCTGTTTGCCGATGACCTTGCCCATGTCATCTGGCGCCACTCTCAGCTCCAGGATCATGGACTGTTCGCCTTCAACCTCGTTCACGGAAACAGCATCTGGCTCATCTACCAATGCTTTAGCAATCAGTTCTACAAGTTCCTTCATTGATTGTCACTCCTTTGATTTTTCAATTCATGGAACTTTTTCATCACGCCTGCTTTCCGCAAAAGGCGTCTTGCTGTGTCAGTTGGCTGAGCGCCCTTTTGTAACCAGGAGAGGGCTTTATCCTCATCAACCTCAACTTTATCGTCGGAGGTAAGGGGGTTATACCAGCCCAGCTCCTCAATGAATCTGCCGTCTCTTGGGGAGCGGGAGTCTGCAACCACCAGACGATAAAAAGGTTGTTTTTTTGCTCCCATCCTGCGCAGCCGAATTTTCACTGCCATCTCAACTCACCTCCTTTCAATGAAAAGCAAAGGGCCAGCCTTTGCCCATTCTGCCGCTTGTCAGCTGTTTGATCATTTTTCTAGTCTGCTCAAAGTCTTTCAGCAGTCTATTTACATCCTGCACTTTAGTGCCACTGCCCAAGGCGATCCTTTTTTTCCTGCTGCCGTTGATGATCCCCGGATTGTTCCGCTCCTCAACGGTCATGGACTGGATGATGGCCTGGATTCTGTCCAGCTGCTTCTCATCCACCTGCAAGTTCTTCAAAGCTTTGGCACCGCCTACACCAGGCAGCATCTGCAGGAGTTGATCCAAAGGTCCCATTTTTTTCATTTGCTCGAGCTGGGAGAGGAAATCGTCCAAGGTAAACTGGGCTTTCCGCAGCTTTCTCTCCATTTCCTTGGCTTTCTCAAGGTCCACAGCCTGCTGGGCCTTCTCCACCAGGCTCACCACATCGCCCATGCCCAAAATCCGGGAGGCCATGCGGTCCGGATGGAAGGTTTCCAAAGCGTCCAGTTTTTCTCCTGTGGCTGCGAACTTAATGGGCGCTCCCACCACTGAACGGATGGAAAGGGCAGCACCGCCCCTGGCATCGCCATCCAATTTGGTGAGGATAACGCCGTCCAGCTCGAGGCGCGCGTTAAAGGTTTTCGCGACGTCCACTGCCTCCTGGCCTGTCATGGCGTCCAGCACCAACAGGATCTCATCTGGCTCCACCAGCTCACGAATAGCAGACAGCTCCTGCATCATGGGCTGATCGATTTGCAGTCGCCCGGCTGTGTCGATGAGCACCACATCCAGCCCTTCAGCTTTGGCATGGTCCACAGCTTGTTGTGCAATCTGCACAGGACTTGCTCCCTGTTGATGATAAACGGGAATCGAGATCTGGTCGCCTAGAATCTGCAGCTGTTTCACAGCAGCAGGCCGATAGATGTCTGCTGCGACCAGGAGGGGCTTTCTGCCCTGCCTGCGCAAGTGAGCTGCAAGTTTCGCTGCAGTTGTGGTCTTGCCTGCACCCTGCAGCCCGCAGAGCATGATCACAGTGGGGGGAGTAGAGCTGAATTTGATCTTGCTTTCCTTTTCCCCCATCAGCTCCACCAGCTCATCGTAGACGATTTTGATCACCTGCTGGGCTGGTGTAATGCTGGCGAGCACCTCTTGCCCTTTGGCCCGCTCCTTCACCTTGGCTGTGAAGTCTTTGACCACTTTATAATTAACGTCTGCCTCCAAAAGGGCCATCCGTACCTCCCGCATGGCCTGATCCACGTCTGCCTCGCTGAGTTTGCCCCGGCCCCTGAGGCGGCGAAAGGTTTCCTCAAGCCTGGAAGTCAAATTGCCAAACACGCTTTCACCTCCATTTTTCAAGTTCTGCAGCCAGTTCCCGCAGGCGTTTTGCCTTGCTTTCCTCAAGCTCCTCGGCAAGCTCTAGAAGCTGGGAGGCGATCTCCCCTAAAGCCTTCTGCCGCTTCAAGCTTGTTTCCACAAGTCCCAAAGCTTTTTCCAAAGTTTCCATGGTCTCTTGCGAACGGCGGATGAGATCGTGCACAGCCTGCCTGCTGATCCCAAGCTCTTCGGCGATCTCGGCAAGGGACCTGTCCTCGTCGCACTGGAGCCTGCAGGCCAACAGCTGACGCTCTGTTAAAAGCCTGCCGTAATAATCACATAAAAGGCCGAGTTTTGCTATTCGTTCCATCGCTCTATCCTGTAAAGTATTTAACCTTTACACATTATAGCGAATAGGAGATGGTTCTGTCAATCCTTGGGGAAAAAATCTTTCGCTTACTGATTTAATATCCCGTCTGGGTGAGCACTTTAATCTTCAGAAGCGATCAGTGCTGCTCCCAACGCTCCACAGAGATCCGGTTCTTTGGGAACAATTATTTCCGCATCAAGCTTTTCTTCAAGCGCTCGCACCACTCCAATATTTCTCGCCACACCGCCAGTCATCATAAACTCTCTTGCAAGCTTTCCCCGCCTGCCTAGGGAAATAACTTTGGCAGCTATTGAATTGTTAATGCCGTGAACTATATCTTCCAGTTTTTTATCAGAAGCGATCAATGACACGACTTCCGATTGCGCGAACACCGAACACATGCTTGAAATAGCTATCTCCTCGTTCCAGTTTAATCCGTATGTGCTCATCTCTTCAAGGCTTAGCTGCAGCGACTGAGCCATCATTTCAAGAAAACGTCCTGTACCAGCAGCGCATTTATCATTCATTACAAAATCAATGACCTTTCCGGTTGCATCCAGTCTTATCACTTTGCTGTCCTGACCACCTATATCTATGATTGTCCTGACGCTGGGATTGAAGAAATACGCACCTTTTGCATGGCAGGTTATTTCTGTAACATCTTTTGTCCTAAAATCAATTCTGCCTCTGCCGTAGCCGGTGGTGACGATTTTGCTTATATCTTTCCTTTCAAGACCGCACTTTTCCAAAGCCTCAGCCAATGCTTTTTGGGCACTTTCTGCCACCTTGGCTCCAGTAGGCACAGTGGCAAAGGATACTGTGTTCTTGTTCTCATCTATTATTACAGCATTTGTCGATGTCGAACCAATATCTAGCCCAGCATAATAAGTATGAAAGGCAGAAATCTTTCTCTGCTTCTTTTTCGGCTTTGCAACAAGGTTTTCGTAAAAAGCACCCAACCTCGTCTTTATTTGCTCGGTTGCAAGCAAAGTATAATCAGTTTCTATTGTGAACCTCACCACCCAAACTGTCGTTATGGGTGGAGCATCCATTGGCTTACATACGGT
>LFTB01000088.1 GCA_001512905.1 Clostridia bacterium DTU084
CTTTAGGTCAATTGTTCAAATTTACCTGCCTCAAAATCTAGGTTTGTGCAGTGGAATCATTTATATCTAGATAACCTAATGGACCATATTTCTTACTATGAAAGTATGCAATCATTGATTTAATTCGCACTTCAACTACTTCTATTAGTGATAACAAAGCATGTCGCATATGGCGATCGGCTTCATATATTTGTATCAATGCTTCAAAAGAAACACCATCAAAAAAAATATCGTTTTGGCGCAACGTCAGAGAATACCCGCTTACTCGATAATAATTGTTATTCAAGAGAAACTCTTTCGCCTTTTTGTATTGGTCATCGCTGATATTCAATTTTCTTTTTTTCAATAATTCTATCTGCTCGTCGATTAGCAAGAATGGTTTTACTGGAACCATATTATCTCCCTGAATATAAAAAGCCCACAAGTGTGCATGTCAAAGACAGAGGCCTGTGGGATTTGTTAATCTTATCTTACACCATTGAACTTAGTTTGTCAATATACCCTGACCCCACTACTGACCCCACTACACCGACCATTACCCTGTCTGGCCATTATCAATTCAATCATCAAATGAGTAAAGGTTGAATGTTGAAGTCAAGAAAGGATTGTTGGCTGACAAACGAGAACTGGTTAATCGTAAAAAGCCCAAAAGCGATAACATAATGGAACTGTTGCCTTTTTTGTTAGGTCAGGGCAAGGGCAGCTTTTAGTTCATCTATTGGGTTCTCTCTAAGGGAGCAAGAGTTGCTGATAGCCAAAGCCGCTGCGGTACCTGCAGCTTCACCTAGAGCACGGCAATTGGGGATAATTCGGATAGCCGCCTGAGCCGGGAAGGATGCAGAAATGCATCTGCCTGCTACAAGGAGGTTGTCCAGGTCTTTAGGGATCAGGCAGCGGTATGGGATTTCGTGGAAGAGCCCCTCCGGCAGGTATTTGAGGGTGGTTCCCCTGCCTGTGGGATGGTGAATATCGATTGGATAACGGTTGCGGACAATTCCGTCTGGAAAAGAGCGGGCGTTGAAATAGTCGTCTTCAGTGAGGGTGTATTCTCCCACAACCCGCACAGACTCTCTGATTCCCACAAGTGGCGCAATAGAGCTGATAGCTGCAGCTTGAAAGCCGGGAAGATAGCGTCTGAGAAAGTCTGTTATCCGCGCGATTTTTCTCCTGCCTTCGCTGTAAGCAGCGCTCACTTGCCAAGGATCCACAGGATCGAAGCCCTGGAGCCTTGGACAGTTGAAAGCCAAAGAGCCCGGACGGGCAGGGAGGGAAAAGAATTGGAAATAACCTAAATCTTCTTCCTGAAGTACGCCCGCTGCCACAGCCTGCTGGATCAGGCCAGCGAGGGGACTGTCTTTTGCTTCGTGAAAGCCCACAGATAAATAGGGAAGCTTGCAGCAGATCCCTAATTCCTCAAGTCCTGCGACTGCTTCCTCAAGCTGGACGTTGTCCAGGATGAACCTCAAGCTCATCGGCTGGTTTTTCCCCTCTTCGTCGCCAGAGACTGTTCTGCAGCCTGCCAGGCGTCCCAGGACAAGGTCCCCAGAAGCGTCAATAAAGAGCTTGCTGGAAAAAGTCAGGGGCCCCTTTTGAGAGGCAAGTGCGATCTCCTTGATGGTGCGTCCTTCAACCAAAGCTTCATACACTGTGCAGTCGTAGAGGAGATCAGCGCCAGCTTCAAGAACCATCTCCTCTAAAAGCAGGGATAAGAGAAGGGGATCGAAGTAACTTGCGTCACGCTCTGAACTGCCATCTCCGAAAGATTTGCAATAGCGCTGGTTGATTTCCTGGTTGAGGCCAAGGTTGAGGGGTTTGCCGGCTATGTGATTTACCATCAGGGGCATGACCAGCCCTAAAGTGGACGTGCCGCCTAAAGCAGTGTTTTTCTCGATAAGCAAGGTGCGCAGTCCGCGCCTTGCTGCCGCTATGGCAGCTGTAGAGCCTGCAGTGCCTCCGCCGACGATAACGAGATCGTACATTTCAGCCACCTCCGTTTTTTCCGCACTTGTCTTTAGTGTATATGATAAGGACCGAGTGTGCAATTAATTTTTCAGGCAGGAATTGCCTGTGTAAAAGGCGAAGTATTAGTGGAAATGGAGGGAGATAAGGTGCGGCATACAATTTTACAAACCCCTAGGGGACTTGCGGATTTAGTGGGTAGGGAAGTCGCCCTGATGCACCTCATCGAGGAGAAGCTGAGCAAGCTGCTTGCCAGCTGGGGCTATCAGGAAGTACATACTCCCACTATAGAGTTTGCAGATGTGCTGGCAAAAGGCAGCGAAGGAGAACTGAAAGACGCTTTTTGCTTCATAGACAGACAAGGGGATCTGGTGGCCTTAAGGCCCGAGATGACAACGCCCTGTGCGAGGCTCCTCGCCTCGCGGCTGCTTTCGCAGCCCATGCCCATCCGGCTGTTTTATGCGGGCCGGGTTTTTCGTTATGAAGAACCTCAGGAAGGGAGAAACCGGGAGTTCCGGCAGATCGGCGTGGAACTTGCAGGCCTGCCTGCTCCCGTTGGCGATGCAGAAGTTGTGGCCTTGGCAGTGCACGCCTTCGAAACCCTGGGCCTTGAAGACTTCCAGTTTACCGTCAGCCATATCGGCATTTTAGAGGGGCTCTTGGAAGCAGCAGGCATAGACAAAGAAGACCGCCACCGGCTTGCCCACCTCCTGCGGCGGGGAGACTTCGTCGCTTACAGGCGAGCAGTAGGGGAGCTGGCCAAAGGGTCTTTAGGTGAGATCCTGGCAGAAATTCCCAGGCTCAGAGGGGAGGCGAGCCTCGTCAAGGAACTGGAAGAGAGGCTGGCAAAAGAGCAGGCGAGTCTGGGTCTCAGCAACGCAAGGCGAGCGCTGTTTGAGCTCTCAACCATCTTTGAGCTCCTTGAGATCTACGGTGTCTTGTCCTATGTTAAGGTGGACCTGGGGATGGTGAAGGATTTCACCTATTACACAGGCCTGATCATGGAAGGATATACAGCTGATCTGGGCTATACCATCGCCTCGGGAGGCCGCTACGATCAGCTTTTGAAAAGTTTTGGGAGATCCGCACCGGCCTCAGGCTGGGCTTTAGGGGTGGAAAGACTCCTTTTGGCTTTGGAGCGGCAGGGGAAACTGCCCAAAATCGAAGAAAAATGCGAGGTACTGATCACCCCTCAGGCAGGCACAAAAGAGCACTGGCCCCAGGCCTTGGCTTTAGCCAAGGAACTGCGCAAGTTGGGCTACCCAACTGAAGTGAACCCTGTCCTGGATCCCGGCCGCGCCATGCAGATGGCAAAAGAGCGGGAGGTTAATGTCCTTATCGACTACTCCAGCGAGCCTAAAGCAGTGTTCTTCCCCAGCGAGAAGACAACCTCCATTGAAGATGCAGTACAGCTTTTGAAGGGAGGGGTAAATTGTGGCTAGCGGTTTTTTAACAGTGGCCATTCCCAAAGGCCGCCTTTTTCCTCCCTTGATGGAGCTTTTCCAAAAGGCAGAAGTGCTTGCGGAGCCTTTGGAAGAAAAATCCCGCAAGCTCATCTTGGAGGACGAAGAATCCCAGCTCCGGTTCATCCTCTCCAAGCCCACAGATGTGCCTACGTATGTAGAGTACGGAGCAGCAGATCTGGGCATTGTGGGCAAGGATGTTTTAGTTGAGGCAGGAAGGGATATCTGCGAGCTTGTGGATTTGGGTTTGGGCTTTTGCAAAATGGTGGTGGCAGTGCCAAAAGACGGCCCCATCAAAAGGGTGAGCCAGTTGGGCTTCGACAGCCGCGTCGCTACCAAATACCCTAATCTCGCCCGGGAGTTTTTCAACCGCCAGGGCTTGGGTGTAGAAGTGATTAAGCTCAACGGCTCAATTGAGCTTGGCCCGATTGTGGGCCTTGCAGATGCCATTGTGGACATCACCTCTTCAGGCCAGACCCTGGAAGAGAACGGCCTTGTTCCCATAGCAACCCTTGGGACCTCAACAGCAAGGCTCATTGCCAATCCCATCAGCTACAAAATGGCTTTTGGCAGGATCATGACCATTGTTCGGCAGCTTGAGGCTGTCCTGGGAGAGGGGGGAGAGGCAGATGATCCGGATCTTGCGGACTTGGGAAGATGACCCCGAATTTATTGCCTCCCAGCTGAGGCGTCCTCCTGTAGGGGAGGCGAAGGTTGGAGCGGGAGCCCAGGCGAAAACAAAAGAAGTCTTCGGCAAGGCTCTTACTCCACCTGAGGCTGTAGCAAGGATATTAGCTGACGTACAGGCAAAAGGCAGGGAGGCTGTCCTCCACTACACCAAAGCCTTCGACGGCGTGGAGCTGGACCCAAAAGGCCTGCTGCTGGATCTATCCGAGGTGGAGGTAGAGGAGGACGTAGAGCCACAGATCCTGGAGGCTCTGAAAAGGGCTCGGGACAACATCGCTGCCTTTCACCGCAAGCAGCTGCCCAACAGCTGGTTTGAAACCAAAGAAGATGGATCCTGCCTCGGAATGCGCTATCTGCCACTGGACAGCGTAGGCGCGTATGTGCCGGGTGGCAGTGCCCCTTTGGTTTCCTCTGTGCTGATGACTGTAGTGCCGGCGCGAGTTGCCGGTGTAAAGCGGATTGTTGTGGCGACGCCGCCAGGGCCCGGGGGCGAGATCCATCCCCAGCTGCTGCTGGCAGCGAAACTTGCCGGCGCAACTGAGATTTTGCTTGCAGGCGGCGCTCAGGGAATTGCAGCACTGGCCTACGGGTTTGAGGGGTTTGCGCCTGTGGACAAAATTGTGGGGCCTGGCAACCTCTTCGTTACTTTAGCCAAAAAGCAGGTGCTGGGCACTGTGGGAATAGACATGCTTGCCGGGCCCAGCGAGGTGCTGGTGATTGCAGACGAGTCCGCCAAGGCTTCATGGGTGGCAGCGGATCTGCTCTCCCAGGCAGAGCACGGGGCAGATTCGGCAGCGGTTCTGGTCACAACCGCAGAGGAGCTTGCCCAAAGGGTTCTGGAGGAGCTGGAGCTGCAGTGCAACAGACTCAGCCGCAAAGAGATCGCCCAAGAGGCCCTGAGGCAAGTAGGGAGAATAGTGGTCTGCCGGAACTTGGACGAGGCAGCGGAGTTGGCCAATCTCGTGGCCCCAGAGCACTTGGAACTTGCCGTGGCAAGTCCAGAGAGTCTCCTTGGCAAAATCAAACATGCTGGGGCAGTTTTTCTGGGGCAGCACTCCCCTGAACCCTTAGGGGACTATTTTGCAGGGCCCAATCACGTGCTGCCGACCAACGGCACAGCCCGCTTCTCTTCAGTTTTGGGTGTGGACGATTACCTGCGCCGCTCTACCATCATCAGCTACTCAGCCGAAGCCCTACAGCGGGACAGCAGGATGATCGAGACTTTGGCTGGAATAGAGGGCTTGGCGGCCCACGCCAACAGCGTTGCCATCAGAAGGGAGCAGGAAAATGACGAGAATTGAAAGAGAAACAGCGGAAACCAAAGTTCGTCTTGCCTTTGCTGCCCGAGGAGAAGGGAAAGGCGAGATCAGCACTGGCGTCGGCTTTTTCGATCACATGCTCACCCTCTTTGCAAAACACGGCCGTTTTGATCTGGTGGTTGATGCCAAAGGGGATCTCGAGGTGGATGCCCACCATCTGGTTGAGGACGTGGGAATTTGCCTCGGCAAAGCATTGAAAGAGAATTTGGGCAGCAAGGAGAATATCAGGCGGTACGGGCACAGCGTTCTGCCTATGGACGAGTGTCTGGTGCTTGCTGCAGTGGATCTCGGAGGACGCAGCTTTTTAGGCTACCATTTCCCTTCCCTTAAGGGGGTCAACATAGCTTTAGGTGAGGGAGGTTTTGTGCCGGAGCTGGCCGAGGAATTTTGGCAGGCTTTTGCAGCTAACGGCAGACTGAATCTCCATCTGCGGGAGCTGGCCGGCGGCAATATCCACCACCTCCTTGAGGCCAGCTTCAAGGCTGCAGCCAGGGCCATCAGAATGGCGGTAGAAGAGCTTCCAGGCGAGGGAATCCCCTCTACCAAAGGGATATTATAAAACAATTTCAGCTATCTGAGAGGTGAGGAATGTTGTGAGGAAGGTTGTTCACCAGGCTGAACTGTGCGTTGTAGGCGGTGGCCTGTCAGGAATGTGCGCTGCCATCGCTGCTGCACGCAAGGGCATTAAAGTTGTCTTGATGCACGATCGGCCAGTTTTAGGAGGGAACGCTTCTTCTGAGGTCAGGATGTGGATTTGCGGCGCCCACGGCGACAACAATCGGGAAACCGGGATTGTGGAGGAAATCGAACTGGAAAACCTCTACCGCAATCCAACCCCCAGCTATGCCATTTGGGACTGCATCCTCTACGAAAAAGTTAAATTTCAAAAAAATCTCACCCTGCTTCTTAACACCAGCTGCTGCGATCTGCAAATGGAAGGCAACAGAATCAAGGCTGTTAAAGGCTGGCAGCTCACAACTGAGACCTGGCATACAGTGGAAGCAGATTATTTTGCAGACTGCTCTGGCGATGGGATCTTGGCTCCTCTCAGCGGCGCTGAGTTTAGGATCGGCAGGGAGGCAGCCAGCGAATTTCAAGAGGACATCCAACCGCCTGCTGCTGATAAAAAAACCATGGGCCTCAGCTGCCTCCTTCAGGCGCGGCAGACAGACAGGCCCCAGCCTTTCATCCCTCCTTCCTGGGCTTACAAATACACAAGTGAAGACGATTTTCCCCACCGTGGTCATGATATCTACAACCCTTACAATAACTTCTGGTGGATTGAGCTGGGGGGAGACCAGGATTCCATCCACGATACAGAAGAGATTAGAGATGAGCTTTTGAAAATCGCCTACGGCGTCTGGGATCACATCAAAAACCACGGCGACCACGGTGCTGAAAACTGGGTCCTAGATTGGGTTGGCTTTCTGCCCGGCAAGCGGGAGAGCAGAAGGTATGTGGGGGATTACATCCTCACTCAAAACGATGTGCGCTCAGGGGGCAAGTTTGAGGATCTGGTAGCCTATGGCGGCTGGTCTATGGACGATCACCATCCAGGAGGTTTCAACCATCCGGGACTGCCTACCATTCACCACCCGGCTCCTTCTCCCTATGGGATTCCGTACCGCTGTCTGTATTCCAAAAACATTGAGAATCTCTTCTTTGCTGGGAGAAACATCAGCGTCACCCATGCAGCCTTAAGCTCCACCCGGGTGATGGCTACCTGTGCCATTTTGGGGCAGGCTGTAGGCAATGCTGCAGCCATTGCAGCGAAGAACTCTCTCTCGCCCCGGGAAGTTGGACAGCAGAAGATCGACGAGCTGAAGCAGGAGCTTTTGGAAGACGACTGCTATCTGCCCTGGAACAGGCGCGAGATTCCAAAGCTTAGCATAGAGGCCAAACTTACAGCCAGCGAAGGGGATCCGGAACCACTTCGCAACGGCATAGACCGGCCTGTTGGCGCTGAAGATAACGGCTGGACAGGCGAGCTGGGCTCTTATGTCCAGTACACCTTTTCAGAGCCGAAAGAGATAGCACAGCTCCGTTTTGTCTTCAACAGCGATCTCAATCGGAAAGTGAAGAATATGCCAGCAAGTTTCCCCTTAAACCCTGAGCCCCGCAAGGTGCCTGAA
Source organism: Clostridia bacterium DTU084 (assembly GCA_001512905.1). GTDB lineage: Bacteria > Bacillota > DTU084 > DTU084 > DTU084 > DTU084. The sequence continues at coordinate 7,561 of LFTB01000088.1, forward strand.
ACATTGGTGCGGGATTTCCGGATCGAGATCCAGGATGACCAAGGAAACTGGCAGCTTGCAAAGCGGGTGGAGAACAACTACCAAAGGCTTGTGAAGGTGCCTGTGGCAATTAAGACGAGGGCCATCAGGTTTATACCCGAAAAAACCTGGGGCGCAGAAAAAGCGCACGTTTTCGCCTGGGACGTGCGGTGAGCAAATTATTCGAGTAGGAAGATGGGCTTGAGAATTTTCTCAAGCCTATTTTTTATGTGGTGCGCCAGGCATGAACCATGCTTACAAGCGGGTAAAGGATGGCGGTGGCAGCTCTGGAGTGGACGGTATGACAGTTAATACCCTACCTTAAACAGCATAGTGATGCCATCCGTCAGGCGAAAGGGAATTCCCAATCCTGGCGGTGGAGACAGACAGCTTGGTATTCCGACAGTAGTTGACAGAGTAATTCAGCAGGCTATTAATTCCTATCTTCGACCCGGATTTTCCGAACACAGCTATGGATTCAGACGAGGGAGAAATACAAAAGATGCAGTAAAGCAAATAAGAGCCTACATCCAGAACGGTTACCGCCGGGTGGCGGACATCGACCTTGCCAGCGTGAATCATGACAAGCTCATGAACCTTGTGGCAAGGAAAGTAACGGATAAGAGAGTGCTTCAGGCTCATCCGGGCCTATCTGAAATCCGGAGTCATTGTGAAAGGAGTGGTAGTGGAAACTGAAAAGGGATGTCCTCAAAGTGGATTATGCTAAGATTTGCATAAGGAAGTGTAATTTGTCCTAATCTATTCTTGCACCATGTTTTCGACAAGAGGAGGCAAAAGAACTATCCCAGCATTCCGTTTAAAAGGTTCGCAAATGATGCTATTTGTCACTTTAAAAGTAAAGCCCAGGCTCTCATGTTAAAGGAAGCCATTAGGCAGAGGTTTGCACAATGTGGACTAGAACTACATTCAGTAAAAACAAAGATTGTCTACTGTAAGGGCGATGACAGGAAGGGCACTTATCCAGAACAAAAGTTTGATTTTCTGCGGTTGCTTTTAGGCCCAGAAGGTCGGAAAACAGATGGGGTAAGGACTTTATCAATTTCAGCACAGCAATGAGCAATGCAGCTGCAAAGAGAATACGGCAAACCATGGAAGAGTGGAAACTGCATTTGAGAAGTGACAAATCGCTAGAGGACCTGGCAAGAATGTTCAACCCAGTAATTAAAGGATGGATCAGCTATTATAGTAGCTATTACAAATCTGCGTTTTATCAAATATTCCAACCTTGACAGAAACTTAGCAAGGTGGGCACAAAGAAAATTCAAACGATTGAAGAGACATGCTGGAAGGGCAAGGCAGTAGGGTACGAAAGTATCTCAAAGGCAATCGCAATTATTCGTCCATTGGAAGTTTCTGCAATCATCGGCTTGATGAGCTGAGAGCTTCACGTCTGAGGCCTTAGGTTGAGATTCCCCTGAGCTACTCAACGCAACATCTATGTGAGGAGCTAAAGAGCCGGGGAAAGGGTTATGCGGAACATAACAAACTTTCTTGAAGGCAGGCTGAAGTTGCGAGTCAACAAGGAGAAGAACGCCGCGGACCGACCCTGGAGGCGCAAGTTTCTGGGATTTTCCTTCTGCATCAGCAGAGATGGGATAGGAATACGGGTTCGCAACAAATCGGTAAAGAAGTTTATGGACAGGGTGAGGCAAATACTGTCCAGGAGAGGCGGCCTGAGCACGAAGCAGAGGCTGGAGAAGCTCAGCCGCTTCGTTATTGGCTGGGCGAACTACCTCGTTTAGCAGATATAAAAAGCCTAACCCGGAGGCCTGACGAATGGATCAGGCGAAGAATTCGCATGTGTATATGGAAACAATGGCGGAAAAACACGACAAGACATGACAATCTTGTAAGGCTCGGAATAGAGAATCACGAAGTATGGAAATTCGCAAACCCGAGAAAAGGCTACTGGAGAATCTCCAATAGCCCAATCATAAACCGCACCCTAACCAATGAATTATTGAGAGAGTCTGTTTCATAAGACTGACACGAAGACACTCACAGCGTGCTAGGTCTGGCGAACCGCCGTATGTCAGGCCGGCACGTGCGGTGGTGTAGGAGGGTCGATTGCTAAAGCCGCCTCTATCCTGATCTGCACTTGATTTTAACCAGCTTCTCTTGCCCTAAGAATTGTTCCTTTTGAACCCCTTCATTTTAAGGGACGGGTTTTTAGCAAATGAAACTGGTTTAACAAGTCTTTATATTTTTTTAACGTTTTGGAAGGATTTAGGGAAAAGATGGAGAATAATTATTATGAAAACAGTTTCATTATTTAGGAGAATCGAGATGAAGGCGACAATTCGCGATGTGGCAAATCTTGCAGGGGTAAGTCCTGCAACTGTTTCAAGAGTGCTCAACAACAGA
>LFTB01000113.1 GCA_001512905.1 Clostridia bacterium DTU084
TCAACGTGGTCGAAACGTTTGTCTATTTCCTTAAATCGACTGTCTATATGATCGAGGCGTTTCTCAAAATAGATTTTGGTCTGTTCCAACCGCTCATTAACCTGCTCAAACTGCCTGTCCACATGTACAAACTGTCTGTTGACGTGAACAAACTGTCTGTTGACGTGAACAAACTGATCATTGAGATGCTCGAAGCGCTTGTTGTTTAAGTCTTCGATTTCATTGAAGCGCTTGCTCAGCTGATCAAAGCGTAAATTGAGCTGTTCAAGTTTCTCGTCGTACTTGGAGGCGAATTCTTCAAAACTTTTCTTGAACTCATTCTTCAAATCGCATACAGTTTTTTCGATCTTGCTGAATCGCTGCTCCAAAAACTCTGCTGAATATTTCTTTTCAGCGTCTTCTTCAGATGTAGCTGCTATTTCCTGTGGTGCGTTAACATAGGCAACCCTTGCTTCAGCAGCCATATCTTCCTGTTTGTCCACTTTTTTAGCTTCATCTGGATAATTAGCTTTCACTGAGAAACCCTCCTTCAAGTTGTGAAAGCAAATTTCTAGAATCGGCCAAAAAATTTATCGAAAGCAAAATTTTCGGATTCCAAAGTTATATTCTACACCCGGTGGTGATTTCCTCCAAAAGTAGACAAAAATCTTACCGAAAAATTGTTTTCTTTGCAAAAGAAAAACCCTCCCTCTGGTGTTAGAGGGAGGGCTACGGAAACTCGGGGGAATTATCTGGGCTCTACAATCAATTTGATGGCTGTGCGCTCTTCGCCATCGATTTCTATGTCTGTAAAGGCGGGAATACATACAAGATCTACACCACTGGGCGCTACGAAACCTCGTGCAATTGCTACTGCTTTCACTGCTTGGTTCAGCGCTCCTGCACCGATGGCCTGGAGCTCTGCCACCCCTCGCTCGCGCAGGACGCCTGCTAAGGCACCGGCAACAGAATTTGGATTGGACTTTGAGGAAACCTTCAAGACGTTTACATCCACTGGGCTCGACCTCCTTGATTGGCCTATTGTTATTGGGCTTCAAATAATTGTGTTATATTCTACGCGCATAAGTAGTATTTGGTTCGGCCCTTGTTACATTTAGGGACAGGTGCGCGGCTTCCCCCTGACCCTGGCCTGATTCTTACCCTTTTTAGTATGCCGCAAAGTGCGGCTTCCCCCTCTCAAACAATTTTTCGCAAATTGAAATACAAAACTCACTACAATACAATTATTCGATAATTATCCGCAGTTTCCTGCTTTATTTCCTAAAAAAAAAGGACGGGGCGTTTCCGCCCCATTCCTTAAACGAGATATGGCTGCGCCTCTTCAGCCGCCGAAATCTCTTTCAGTGCAGTCGGCCGGTAAACCAAGGCCTCAGATAGCACTTGATCCATGTGTTCCACAAAAACAAACCTCATCTTCCGCCGCACTTGAGCTGGAACCTCTTCCAAATCCTTGCGGTTATCCTCAGGAATGATCACAGTTTTAATGCCAGCTCTATGTGCAGCCAAGACCTTCTCTTTCAGGCCGCCGATGGGCAGAACCTTGCCCCGTAGGGTAACCTCTCCTGTCATGGCAACTTTGGCCGAAACAGGTTTCTTGCTTAAGGCAGAGGCTAAAGCTGTGGTAATGGTGATGCCTGCCGAAGGACCATCTTTTGGAATGGCGCCTTCAGGCACGTGGATGTGCACATCGCATTTCTGGTAAAAGTCTGGTGCAATCCCCAGCTGCTTGGCCCGGGAGCGGACGTAGCTTAAGCTCGCCTGAGCGCTCTCCTGCATCACGTCGCCTAATTTGCCTGTAAGCAGCAAATTACCTTTCCCCGGCATGACAGTAGCCTCTATTTTCAGGATGTCGCCGCCAACTTGGGTCCAGGCGAGGCCGGTAGCCACTCCTATTTCATCCCTCTCGTCCATTGTGTCGTGGCGGTAGCGGGGAGCGCCGAGGAAGGCAGTGAGCCTGGCTTTAGTTGTGATCCTGACGGTTTTCTTGCCGGTGGTAATCTCTCTTGCAGTCTTCCGGCAAAGGGCGGCTATGGTCCTCTCTAAGTTTCGTACCCCAGCTTCCCTGGTGTAGCCGTGAATCACTTCTAAAAGCATTTTGTCGCTGATGGCAAACTGGTCCTCAGAAAGACCGTGTCTGGTCAGCTGTTTAGGGATGAGATGCCTTTTGGCGATCTGCAGTTTTTCCTGATCCGTATAGCCTGATATTTCAATAAGCTCCATTCTGTCCAGGAGAGGCTTTGGGATTTCCGAGGCCACATTTGCCGTGGTGATGAAAAAGACCTGGGAAAGATCGTATGGAACTTCCAGATAGTGATCCACGAAGTTGTGGTTCTGTTCGCTGTCCAGAACTTCCAGGAGCGCTGCTGCGGGATCCCCCCGCAGATCTGAGCTCATTTTGTCGATTTCATCCAACAGGAGCACAGGGTTGATGGTCCCTGCCTGGCGCATTGAAGAGATGATCTTTCCAGGCATGGATCCTATATAGGTACGCCTGTGGCCCCTGATCTCTGCCTCATCCCGCACCCCGCCCAGGGAAATGCGCACAAACTTGCGCTCCATGGCTCGGGCAATAGAACGGGCAAGGGAGGTCTTGCCCACTCCAGGCGGGCCCACGAGACAAAGGATTTGCCCTTTCATTTTGGTTGTCAGCTTGCGGACTGCCAAAAACTCAATAATCCGCTCTTTAACCTTCTCCAGGCCCCAATGATCCTCATCTAAAATTTGCTGCGCCACCTCTAAGTCCAAGCGGTCCCGACTCTTCTTTTTCCAAGGCAGATCTACAAGCACGTCTAGATAGGTGCGCACAACTACTGCCTCAGCGGACATAGACGGCATTTTGGCCAGCCTTTTCAGTTCCTTTTCTGCCTTTTCCCTGATAGAAGCAGGGAGCTTTTTGATTTTCTCCTGATATTCAGCAAGCTCTTCTTGTCTATCTTCTCCCTCGCCCAGCTCTCTTTGGATGGCTTTCATCTGTTCTCTGAGGTAATGTTCTTTTTGGATCCGCTCAATTTGCTTCCGCACTCTGCTTTGGATCTTGTTTTCCAGTTCCAGAACTTCAAGCTCCTGCATGAGGATCTGGCACAAGACCTCAAGCCGCGTGCTGGTGTCCAAAGCCTCCAAGATCCTCTGCCGCTCCTCCACCTTAACAAGCAGGTGGGAGGCGATGATATCTGCCAGGACAGCAGGATCTTCCAATGCCTCTACAGACGCATATACTTCTGTGGGAATCTTTTTGCTCCACTTTACGTACTTCTGAAAATAATCCAGACAAAGTCGCCGGTTGGCTTCCAGCTCTAATGGTTCTGCACCCGCTTCCTCTTCCAGAAGCTCTACCTCGCAGATTAGAGCAGGATCATCTTCCACAATTTCTACCACGCGGATCCTCTGCTTTCCCTCCACCAGCACCCTGACAGAGTTGCTCCCCGGCATGCGCAAAAGCTGCTTGATCTCTGCCAATACACCGATCTCGTAGAGATCGCTGGGCTGGGGTTCTGAAAGTCTGGGATCTTTTTGGGCAACGAGCAAAATCTGATTGTTATCCATAGATGCCTGCTCTAAGGCAGCAACAGATTTAGGCCGTCCTACATCTAATGGCACAACCATGGCTGGAAAAACAACAATGCCCCGCAAGGGAAGAAGTGGCAACCTGAGGGGGGCACTGGTCTGCTGTTGTTCTTGCTGGCTCATTTTCTTCACCCCCATTGTAGATATATTCGTTAACAAGGGGGTGAATCCTGCTAATGGAAAATTGCAAAAAATGTAAGACAGCTCTATGCCATAACGCCAACCCGCAGGGGCTCTCGAGCGATAGCCCTCTGGAAAATCTCTTCGATCCGCTCTACAGGTACCACTTCCAGCTTCAGGCTGGCAAAGCTCTCCTGCCAGTTGGCTTTGGGGATGAAAACCGTCTTCACGCCGCTTTTCTCGGCTGCTGCGAGCTTTGCTCCCACCCCGCCTACAGGCAGAACAAAACCCCGGATGGACAGTTCACCTGTCATGGCCAAATCCCCTCTCACAGGGTCCCCTGTGAGGGCGGAAAAGAATGCTGTGGCAATGGCAGCACCGCAAGAAGGGCCGTCCACTGGGACGGAGCCTGGGAAGTTCAAGTGGAGGTTGTAATCCTGGGGAACCAGCTGGTACAGGTTTTCCAGCACTGTCAGGACGTTGGCTACTGAGTCATTGGCGAGGCTCTTTCGTTTGTAGGTTATTCCCTTGCCCTGGGTTTCTTCTTCCTGAATAATACCAGTCACCTTTACTTTCCCCTGTCCTTGTCCCACAGGAACTGCTGTTGCTTCCACCTCGATGAGCACTCCCTGATTTGGGCCGGTGAGGGCCAAGCCCTGCACATAGCCCACCTGGCTTTCAGGATTGCTTTTCTTTTCCAGCCGGGGCGAGTGCTGGCCGTTATTCAGCACCCATTCTACGTGGCTGGCAGTGATGAGCCTTGTGCCTTCATCGTAAGCCAGGCCTGAAGCAATTTGGACGATGTTTACAGCTTCCCTGCCGTTTTGGGCATATTCTCCAATAAGCTTCAACGCTTTTGGCTGGATTTCCATCCCGATCTTGCCAGCTGCGCCTTTGGCAATCAACTCAACTTCAGAAGCAGCAAGTCCCCGGAAGAAAACTTCAATGCAGCGGGAGCGGATGGCAGGCGGGATCTCCTCCGGACTTCTCGTTGTTGCCCCCACCAGGCGGAAATCAGCCGGCAGGCCATTTTGAAAGACTTCGTGGATATATTGAGGGATATTGGGGTCGTCTTTGCTGTAGTAGGAGCTTTCCAAAAAAACCTTGCGGTCCTCCAGAACCTTCAGCAGTTTGTTCATTTGGATGGGATGCAGCTCGCCGATTTCGTCTATGAACAGCACTCCCCCGTGGGCACGGGTGACAGCTCCAGGCTTGGGCTGGGGAATGCCTGCCATGCCCATGGCGCCAGCTCCCTGATAGATGGGATCGTGGACAGAGCCGATCAGGGGATCTGCGATCCCCCGTTCGTCGAACCTGGCGATTGTGGCATCCAATTCCACGAACTGGGCGTTTTCCTGAAAAGGGGAGGCTGGATTTCGTTTGGCTTCATCCAGAACAAGTCTGGCAGCTGCAGTCTTCCCCACCCCAGGAGGGCCGTAGATTAAGACGTGCTGGGGGTTGGGCCCGCATAGTCCTGCCCGCAGCGCCCGTATTCCGTCCTCCTGGCCGATGATCTCCTGAAATGAAGTGGGCCTGGTGCGTTCTGAGAGGGGTTCTGCGAGGCTGATGGCGCGCATTTTCTGCAGCTGCACAAGTTCCCTCCGGGACTCTTTGTCCACTGCAGAACGGCTTGTCTGCTGGGCTCGCAGGAGGTTCCAAAAATAAAGGCCGATGACGATGGCAAAAAAGAGGTTGATTAGAGCAAAAATGTTGGGGTTCAAAACCGCATCCTCCCTTCGCCATTATTATTGGCGCAGGGTGGACGAATTATCCGGTGATCAGGATAGGGGGCGGCTTTAGCCGCCGACCCTCCTACACCACCGTACAAGCCGGCCTGGCATACGGCGGTTCGTCAGAATGAGCACTCAGCGAGTATCTTTGATACCCGTTGCCGCCGCCTCTTCCGTTCTTG
>LFTB01000087.1 GCA_001512905.1 Clostridia bacterium DTU084
ACGGCTAACCCCACCCATACTCCGTATTGGGTGGGGAATGCGCCGTTTTAAATTCGTTCAAGCTTTGGTTCGATGCTCTGCTGATAGGTAATGGGAAAGGGTTGCAAGTCCTACTGCTAAATCCTCGTTGCGGAGAATGATCTCAGGCGGGACTTTGAGATTGACTGGCGCAAAATTCCATATGGCGCGCACTCCTGCGGAAATTAACATCTTCGCTATCCTCTGTGCTGCTTCTGCAGGAGTTGTGATGATCCCGATTTGAATGCCTAATTTTTTCACAATAGACTCCAACCGCTCAAGGGGAAAAACCTCAAGTCCATCTACCTGCTGGCCGATTTTGTTGGGATCAACATCAAATAAAGCAACGATTTTAAGCCCATAGCGGGCAAAGCCTGGATAGTTGCAGATAGCCATCCCCAATTTGCCGGCACCTACCAAAACGGCTTCATTTGGGTTGCGAAGGCCCAAAATTTGTTCAAGAGCCATTAGAAGGTTCGAAACGTTGTATCCTACCCCAGGTCTGCCGAACTGGCCGAAATATGTCAGGTCCTTCCTTACTTGCGCAGAATCGACCCCTGCGCTCTCCCCAAGCTCAGCAGAAGAGATGATCTCCAGACCAGCTTCTGATGCTGCAAGCAAGGAACGGTAGTATAAAGGGAGCCTTCCTAAGGTGGGTTTGGGAATTTCCAGCATCCTCTAGCCTCCTTACCCATTTCCTACCCTTAAAATTCAAGATCAAGGAGAAAAATCCTTCTCAGTAATTGTCTGAATTATTAGTCAGTCACTTTGAATTGCTTGACTTTTATTCCCCTTTATGATAACATAAGCTAAATTTATTGTAAATCCCATCGAAACCAGCAATCGAAACCAGCAATACTAACCAAAGGAGGGTGATTAGATGTCAAAAAAAGGGACTATCTATCTAATCGATGTAACCAATCGTGATGGTGTCCAAACTTCAAGACTTGGCCTTGCCAAGCTGCAGAAAACCATCATCAATGAAATGCTCAGCGAGATGGGAATCTTTCAGAGCGAATTTGGCTTCCCAATCACAAGACATGAGACAAACTACCTGCGCGCAAATCTAGAGCTGGCTGAGATGGGCGCCCTCGGCTCCATCAGATTAGGCGGCTGGCTGCGGGCAATTTCAAGCGATGTTGAGCGCAGTTTTTCCATGGTCCCAGAGATCAGGCATTTGAATATGTCCATTTCCACCTCGGATCAGATGATCCAGGGCAAATTCCAGGGCCGGAAAACCAGGCAAGACATAATTGACGAAATGGTCGCTGCTGTGAAGCTCGCCAAAGAAAAGGGAGCCCTTTCCATTGGTGTCAACGCAGAGGACGCTTCCCGCACTGATCTTTCCTTTTTAATCGATTTTGCCTGTGCAGCCCGGGATGCTGGTGCAGATCGGTTCCGCTACTGCGACACCCTTGGCTATGACGATCCCTTCACCATCTACGATCGGATCAACAAACTTGCCAGTGCAGTTCAGATCCCAATCGAATTGCACTGCCACAACGATTTAGGCATGGCAGTTGCCTGCAGCGTGGCAGGAGCAAAAGGAGCTGTTGATGCAGGTGTGGATGCATATATAAACACCACCATCAATGGCATGGGAGAGCGGGCTGGCAACTCTGATCTCGTTTCTACGATTTTGGCGATCAAAAAATCCAGCGGCATGGCTGACAAATATCAATTAGATCCTAATGTAGATCTCTCTAAATCATGGGAAATAGCCAAATACGCATCCTACGCTTTCGGAGTGCCAATTCCTGTCAACCAGGTGGCAGTTGGCGCCAATGCTTTTGCTCACGAGTCCGGCATTCATGCTGACGGCGCTTTGAAAGACCGCCGCAACTACGAGCTCTTTGACTACGAAGAGCTGGGCCGAGGGGAACCAGAAATCATTGAAACAGGCCGGATGATCACAACTGGCGAATACAGCGGCATTAAGGGCTTCCGCAACGTCTACGAAAAGCTTGAAATTGAATTCAAAGACGACAAAGAAGCTGAAAAAATCCTCGAACTGGTTCGCTATGCAAACGTCCACACCCAAAAGCCACTTACAGACCGCGAACTGCGCTTTATAGCTGCCTATCCAGAGATAGCCAGAAAGATTATGACCGTCACGCCTTAACAGCTGACGGTCATAATTTTCCTTTCCCTGAAGCTATGGCTTCCAAAATCTGCGTTGTCGAGATTCCATCTGCTCCCGGAAGCAGCTTTATTTCTCCCCCATATTTCATCACAGCCCCTGCCTCAGGCAAACTTTCCACTTTTTTGTAATCCCCGCCCTTTACATACACTTCAGGTCTGAGCGCTTCTATCAACTGACAAGCTGTAGGTTCGCTGAAGACAGTGACATAATCAACACAAGCTAGGGCTGCTATCAGTTCTGCCCGATGTCCTTGGGAAAAAATAGGCCTCGCCGGACCCTTTAATCCTTCCACCGATTCATCGCTGTTTATGCCCACCACTAAAAAATCTCCTAAACTCCTCGCTCCTTCTAAATAACGGACATGTCCCCAGTGCAGGAAATCAAAACAGCCATTTGTGAACACCATCCGCTTCCCTTGGGCTTTCTTCCGCTCAACTTCCTGGCAGAGCTGGGAAAGGGACAGAACTTTACTGTTGGCCTGGTACATAGCCTAACTCCTCCTCAGGTTCTGCGGCAGTTCCACTGCTGACCACCAGATTAACTACAGTCCCCATCGGCACCTCTGCTCCAGGCAGAGGGCTCTGCTCGATGACCTCTCCAGAAGGCACCTTTGCCTCTCTTTCCGTCACAGAGCCCAACCTCAAGCCGATTCTGGCCAGCTCTAAAACAGCCTCCTGCTGCTTTTTGCCCACAAAAGCGGGCACAGTAACAGTTTGCGGCTGGGGTTCAGGCCCTTTGCTCACTACAAGATCCACGCTGCTGTTCCGCGCAAGTCGGGATCTGGAAGGAGGATTCTGCGACATGATAACACCAGCTGCCACATCATTGCTGTGCTGCTCCTGAACGACCCCTACTTTCAGGCCAGCTTGCCGCAGAAAGCGCTGAGCGTTCTCTAAAGATTGGCCAACTAGATCCGGGACAGTCAGGTATTCTGGTCCTTTGCTGACAGTCAGCCACACTGTGCGGTTTATTTTTATTTTCCTGTTGGGTGCAGGCTCTTGGCTAACCACGTGGTTCGCCGCTATCTCGGAAGAGTAAACCTGGCTGCGGACTTCAGCTTTCAGCTTTTGCTCAGCCAATAGCTGCTCAGCTTCCTCCAAGCTGAGGCCCACAAGATCCGGCACCACCACTTCTGGCACCTGGGGCAGGAGCTCCGGCAGCATAAAAGCTAGTGCTGCCAAGGCAAACAAAGCGATGAAGGTGCCTGCTATCCACTTGAGCCACCTGCTGCCTTTTGGATTTCTCTTCTTTGCCTGCTCCTGGCGGTATGGGCTGACTGTTTTCAAAACAGTGGTGGCATCCTCACCCACTGCCTGCCAGCGCCTCAGATCCTGCAACATCTCCTCTGCTGACAAATAACGTGCCTCGGGGTCTTTGTGCATGGCCTTGAGAATAATTCCCTCCAGCCATCCAGGCAGTTGGGGGTTGTGTTTGTGCGGAGGCACAGGTTCTTCTTGAATTTGCTTAAGTGCAATGGCGATGGGAGTATCACCTTCAAAGGGAAGCTTGCCTGTGACCATCTCGTAAAGCAAAACACCTAAAGAATATAGATCGCTTTGAACGCCCACCGCCTGGCCTTTAGCCTGTTCCGGTGAAAAATAATGCACTGAGCCCAAAACTATGCCTGTTTCTGTGATGCCGCTGCCGCTGGCAGCCCGGGCAATGCCGAAATCCGTTACTTTAACCCTTCCATCAGTGGTGATGAGTATATTATGAGGCTTCACATCCCGATGAACCAGGCCCCGCTCGTGTGCGTGCCGCAGCGCAAGGAGGATCTGTTCCGCAATGTTCACAACCTGGCCTGTGGAAAGCGGCGCATGCTGTACTACCACCTGCTTTAATGTTTGGCCTGGGACGTATTCCATCACAATATAGTGGGTTTCGCCATCGCGGCCCACATCGTACACATTGACAACATTCGGGTGGGATAATCTTGCTGCCGCCTGGGCTTCCCTTAGGAACCTTGTGACAAACTCTTCATCGCTTGCATATTGAGGGCGCAGAACCTTAACGGCCACAGTCCGATCTAAAAGGGTGCATTGGGCTTTGAAGACCTGGGCCATTCCTCCTTCTCCGATCTTTTCGATTATCTTGTAACGGCCGCCTAAAACAGTTCCCTCCACGTCCGATTTCCCCTCCCTCAATTTTCAACCTTGCCAGCCGAGCTCAGGCGGAGCAAGCATTGGAGATCAATCATAAATAACCATTTTTCATGGCTTCCTCAAAGACCAGCCTGGCAATTGGCGCAGCAAATCTGCCCCCTTCGCCAGCGTTTTCGACAACCACAGCTAGCGCTAAACGGGGGTTTTCAACTGGTGCAAACCCCACAAACCAGGCATGAGGCCTGCCGTGGGGATTATCTGCAGTGCCGGTTTTCCCTGCCACAGAGAGCCCCGGGATCCCGGCAGCCTGTCCTGTCCCCTGCTCCACAACATAGCGCAGGGCGTTCTTCAAGGAGGCAGAGACAGTTTCAAGTTCCAGCTGCCAACTGCTCTCGTTCTTCTGCAGAACCACATCGCCGGATTTAATCTCCCGGACAAGATACGGCGAACGGACTGTGCCTGAAGCCAGGGCTGCAGTCAGCATGGCCATCTGTACAGGTGTCACAAGAAGCGCTCCCTGACCGATTGCCAGTTGTGATAGAGAGGAAGCTCCTGCTCCCTTTTGAGGCGGAATCCTGCACATACTCACAGGAACTCCAAGATCCGGCTTGCGAGCCAAGGCAAAAAATTCGATTAGCTCGTAAAACCTTTCTCTGCCCAGCCTCTGCGCCAGCTGGACAAAAGTTACGTTGCAAGATTTTGCTAACGCCTCGTCGAAGTCCAGCCGACCGTGTGCTTTCCCCTGATAACAGCTGATGGTGTGTCCATCTATTTCAATCTTCCCAGAACAAACAAATTGTTCTCCTGGTGCTACCAGCTCCCATTTTAGGACCCCGTAAGCTGTCAGGAGTTTAAAGATGGAGCCAGGAGGATACAGCCCCTGCAGGGCTCTGTTGAGAAGAGGGCTCTTTTTGTCTGCTGTCAAAAGTTCCCAGTCCTCTGCAATCCGGTTGGGTGAGAAATTGGGGCTGGTGGCAATGACCAAGATTTCCCCTGTCTGTACATCAAGGCCAACCACTGCACCAGCTCTTCCTGCCAAAGCTTTTTCTGCTGCTTCTACTAAAGACAGGTCCAAGGTGAGGTAGAGATCGGAACCTGTAGGAACAAGGCCTAAAAGCCCGCGGGTGAAATTGCGAAAGCGCTGGACAGGCAGCTGACCTAAAAGTTCACTGCTGTATGCCAGCTCCAATCCGCTCTGGCCCCTTTGAGCCTGGGTATAGCCGACAAGTGGCGCAATGGCACGGGGCCCTTGATAAATTCTCTCTTTGTTTTCAGTAAAGCTGATTACTCTTCCCTTACGATCTAAAATTCTCCCTCGAAGGAGCTTTTCCTCCTGTTTCAACAATCTGGGATTTTCCGGCCTTATGGCGAGGCTGGGACCTGTGATGATCTGCCAATAGGAAAGGGCTAGAATTAACACCACAATCCCCAACCGGAAAAGGAAGAATGTTTTCTTAAGGTTTGCCTTCATAGCAGCACCCTCGGCTCATTTTGGCAGCTTGAGATGCCTAAAATCAGGCCTAAAATGAGGTAATTGCTCACAAGGGAACTCCCTCCGTAGCTGACGAAAGGAAGAGTGATCCCAGTAAGCGGAATGACTTTTATCGTCCCCCCGACAATGATCAGCGCTTGGGTGGCGAAAATGGAAACCAATCCGGCAAGCAGCAGAAAACCAAGGGGGTCTTCTTTTTGGGCAGCCAGCTGCCAGCCCCTGGCCACCAAAAAAAGAAAGCCGCACAAAACTGCCACTGCTCCCAAAAGGCCCAACTCTTCGGCGATGGCAACGAAAATGAAATCAGTGTGTGCTGCAGGCACAAAGTGGGGATATCCTGCAGCCAGCCCCCTGCCCACAAGTCCCCCTGAGGCTAAAGCAAACAAGGCTTGCCCGATTTGGTAGCCTGTACTGGAAAGTTTATCCCAGGGATTGAGCCAGATTTCAATTCTAGTGCGGACGTGTGGAAACAGCAAAGTGGAAAGCACTGCAGCAATGCCGCAGAAAAGGAGGCTGGCTCCCACCAACATCCCTTGGCCTGTAGCCAGGTACAACATGATGGTAAAGATGCCGATCAGAAGCAGTGCTGCTCCCAAATCCCGCTGCAAAAAAAGGAGCAGCAGGGAAAGTCCCCACAAAAGCAGCACTGGCCCTGCTGCTGGAAGGGAGAAAAACCTGCTGAAAGCCAGGGAAGCGTTTTCCTGAAGGTAGCCTGCCAGGAACAAAACCAAAAGCACCTTCACAATTTCCACAGGCTCAAATTGCCAGCTGCCGATCCGCAGCCAGGCTTTAGCCCCGCCCACCTCTCTGCCGAAGATAATGGTGATAGCCAAAAGCAAGAGCCCTGCTGTCCCCAATAAATATTTGTAGCGCTCTACCCACCGATAACTGCGCAGCCTTGCAGACACCACAAGCACCAAAATTCCAAGTGCAATCCAGCCAAGCTGCTTGGCTGCAAGGTCCGGGTTGAGCCTGTAGATTTCCACAAAACCCACTGTAGTGAGGAAGAAAACAGCTGCCAAGAGGATTCTGTCCCGCCTGTTTACCAAGAGCTTTGCGCCAAGATAAAAGAGGGCCAAGAGGATTGGACCGTAGAATAGCTCAACAAGAGGCCTTGCCAGGGACAAGTTAACCACTGCCACCCCAACTAGAGCTGCACAGCTTAAAGAAGTCCACATCTAGCAAACACCCACAGGAGCCTGAAATTTTTCCAAGAGTTCATCCAGCTCCATTGAGAATTCGTGATCTACAATATCTCCTTCGTGATTCTGGATCACAATCACAGTTATGTTGTCCTGGCCTCCTGCAAGGAGTGCTGCTTCCACAAGGCGATCTGCAGCCTGCTGGGGATCCGCTGCTTCTTTAAGAATTTCCTCAATTTGGCTTTTGCTCACTTTGCCGTGCAGCCCATCTGTACAGAGAAGCAAAAGGTCCCCAGCACCAAAACCCAACTGAGACGTATCAACGTCTATCTCACTTGCCACTCCTAAAGCCTGGGTAAGGACATGACGCTGGGGATGGGTTTCTGCCTCTTCTTCTGATAATTCCCCTTGTCTGTACAGCTCTGCAGGAAGGGAGTGATCTCTGGTCAGCTGGATGAGCTCGCCTGCGCGAAAAAGATAGGCACGGCTGTCGCCCACATGCCCGAGGATTATCCGATCCTGCCAAATGTGGGCAGCGGTCAGAGTGGTGCCCATCCCTTGATATTGAGGATTGGCGTTGGCTAACTGGCAAATTGCTTCGTTGGCCTTCTGAAAGACTTCCTCCAGCTCTTTTAGATCCACCAATTGTTTTCCAGAAAGTGCCTTAACCAGCTCTTCAATCGCCAGTTTGCTAGCTACCTCGCCAGCCAAGTGGCCGCCGAGGCCATCGGCTACAGCAAAAAGGTGTTCGCAGACGCAGTAGGAATCCTCATTCCGCTGTCTTACTTTTCCTTTATCGCTTTTGACCCCTACCTTGAGCATAACTTTCCTCCTCAATTAGCAGAA
Source organism: Clostridia bacterium DTU084 (assembly GCA_001512905.1). Classification (GTDB taxonomy): domain Bacteria; phylum Bacillota; class DTU084; order DTU084; family DTU084; genus DTU084. The sequence continues at coordinate 7,744 of LFTB01000087.1, forward strand.
CGCTCTTTTTCCGGCTGCAAGCTCAACTGTGTTGTCCCGATCATGATCTTTGTCCCAGGCTTTATTTCCACAGGTGTCCTTTTGGGCAGCGGCGTGCCAGCTACAAGGGTGCCGAAGGAAGTGTCCAGTTCCTCCACGAACACTTTCTCACCTTTCCGCCACAGGCGCAGATGTCTGTCTGAACAGTACGGATCATTTAAGCAGATGTCGTTACTGCTGCTGCGGCCAACTGTCAGCTGAGTTATCAGCTTGTAGCTGTGGCTTTCCGAAGGCTCGCTCAGGTCCGTCACCACCAGAACCAAACCATCACCTTCAGCATCGAGCAGACCACTGGTCACTTTCAGAAGCTGCCACAAAAACCTGTAGAGCAAAAAGAGAAAGAAATAGCGCCCGATTGTAATCAGCAAATTCAACAAGGCTGCTAATCGTTCCACGACTCCACGCTCTCCCAGGCAATTATGCTCTCACCAACTGCGATCAAATCTCCCAGCTTGAGCTTTTCCTGCTGTACTTTTTGGCTGTTGAGGTATGTGCCATTGGTGCTGCCCAGATCTGTTAAGTAAAATTCCTCAGCCCGCTGTTCTATTTTAGCGTGTTCCCTCGACACGTTCTGGTCAGTCAGGCACAGGCCGCCACTGACTGCCCTGCCTATGTACAGGACCTCTCCCTGCCAAGGGACAACCTTGCCCCGGTCAGGGCCCTCAAGAACTCGCAATTGAAAGGAAGGTTTCAAGGCTTTTCTGCTCCACCGCTTGGTGTCGTCAGATTCTTCAGGTTCCTCCTGCTTTTTAAAAGCAACGGCAACAACTTTCCATTTTCCCGATTCGATTTCGGGATTAGGCTCGATTTCCACCTTAAAGGGGCCAACTACGCTATAGCCACGATCTGCAGCCTTTCTAGCTAAGGTTTGCTCCCACTCCTGGGAAAGGGCGCTTAAAAGGTGCGCCAGCTCTTGGTATTCTTCTTGTGCGATCTGAACCTGGAAAAGGTTGGGAACGTATAAGTTCTCCACCCCTCGCCTTGCCTCCTGCTGCATGGTGCGGATAAGAGAACGGGCCAAAGACAAAGGCTCCAGCTTTCCCCTATTTCGCTGAAAGAGCCCTTCAGACAGTTTCCCTATGGCGTCTTCAAGCCTTTCCATGATGTTCATGCCTCTCTCTCCTTCCCCGAAGCTGACCGCAGGCAGCTGCAACATCCCTGCCCATACTTGCCCGGACAGAAACTGCAATGTTCTGTGCTGAAAGCTGCTGGGCAAAAGTGCGGAGCTTTTGGATACTGGCTGGCCTGTAAGAGATTCCCTCCACAGGATTGAGCTGGATTAGATTCAGGTGACATGGCCAGCCCCGTAATAGCTGCACAAGGGCTGCGAAATCCCCTTTCCCATCGTTTACCCCCTCGATTAAGGCATATTCCAAGGTCACTCTTCTTCCTGTAATGGCTGCATATTCCCTGCAGGCAGGAATAAGCTCGGTCAGGGGATATTTATCGTTTATCGGCATCAGCCTGCTGCGCAGAGAATCGGTTGCAGCGTGAAGGGACACTGCCAGCACAAGCTGCAATCTCAATTGGCCAAGGTGCCTGATCTGAGGCACAAGGCCGCAGGTTGAAATGGTGATCTGCCGCATGCCGATGTTCCGGCCCTGTGGATGATTTAGGATCCTTATAGAGTGGATCGTGTTTTCGTAATTTGCCAAAGGCTCGCCCATGCCCATGAAAACGAGATTGGTTGCACTTCTTCCGGCTTTTCTCTCTGCCAGGCGCACCTGTTCTGCGATCTCGCCTGCAGAAAGCTGTCTTGTAAAACCGCTCTGCCCAGTTGCACAAAAGCCGCAGCCCATAGCGCAACCCACCTGGGTTGAGAGGCAGATGGTGAGGCGCTTGTTTTGCGGCAGAATCACAGTTTCAACCAGGGCACCGTCTGCCCAGCGGATCAAAAGCTTCTCAGAACCGTCTTTGGAGGTGTGGGCAGCTTCAACAGTGCCAAATTGAAGGTGCGGCGCTATAATTTTTTTGAGCCGCTGGGGCAGGTTTGTCATTTGGGCGACATCATCAGCTCCCTGTTTGTGCAGCCAGCTGAAAACCTGCTGTGCCCTATATTTTGGCTCGCCCAGCTCAACAAGCCACTTTTCGAGCTCGCCGGGCAGCATGCTTTTCAGATCCAGTTACAAGCTCCTCCTCAAAACTTTTTATCATTATCTTATGTGAACGGTGCCCTTAATAAACCAAGAGCAGAAGCAGGGGCACTGCAACAGCGCCGAAAGCCAGGGCCAACTTATTCATTTTTTCGTTCTGAGCTCGCTGCATGGCAAGCTGATTCTGCTGGCTTTCGATTTTAGCTTGAAAGATCTTCAGGTCTTCCTCTAGCCGCTTCAGCTGCAGCTTGGTTTCTTCCTCCTGCTCCTGGATTTTTTTCTCAGTGCTGCGGAGTGTCGAAGAGATAGAAGCTAGATCCAGCTGCAGCTGGTTAACGTTCTGGTATAATGCCGCTTCTGTTGTTTCCAGCTGTCCGCCTAATTGCTTGCTCCGCTCTTCAACAGCCCGGATGAATCCCTCAAGCTCCTGGGCCTGCCTGCGCAAAGCATCTGCCCGCTCTTCCAGTTCCGAAAGAAGTTCCCCCTGTCTTTGAAAGGTTGCCTCTGTGATTTTCATTGCTTGAGAGATTTGCTCTTGTACCAGTTCCAATTGACTCTGGTTGGCAGCCAATTCTTTCTGGAATTCAGCCCTTGAAGCCTCGATTTCCCCTGCCAAATTCTGTGAATTCAACTCAAGTTCCTTGAGGCTGGCTTGAAAAGCACCATAGCTTGAATCAATGGCTGCGATATTCTGCTCCAGTTCTTCCAGTTTCTGATAAGTTTCTGTAATTTCTGCTGCCAATTTCTGGCTTTGGGCGGTTATTGCCACCAATTCATCTTGAGCGATTGCCGAGGCTCCTTCCAGCCGTTCTAAAGACTCCTGGAATTGCTTGGCCTGAGAAACCATTTTGGCTACCTCGCCCTGCAGTTGGACAGTAAGGTTTCGCAAAAGTTCCTCTTTTGCTTCTGGAGTGTTTGCTTGGATTTCAGCAAGGAGCTTTGCAATTGCGTTTGCGAAAGTCTTGCGGTCTACCGGCTCGTTTTCAGCGAGATCGCCATCAGCCATGGCCGGCAGGTATCCTGCGTCAATGAGCTTCTCTAGATTAGCATTGGGATTTGCCGAGATGGATACACAAATGCTAAAGCAGAGAATGAAAACCAAGAGATTAGCTCTCACTGTTCTCCCCCTTAACCTCGAGCCCATGGCGGATTTCCGGAAGAGCAGATGGTGCTTCCGGAATAATCCTGATCTCCCCTGCCCCTTCGGCCAAAGCCTCGAAGTTCAATATTGCCAGGGTCTCCTTCACTAGATCTCGCAGCTCTGCCTGCGAGCTTATTCGGACCCTTCCTGGTCCTTCTTCCTTCCAGGTGAAGGAGTCAGGCCTTGCCGCTGTGCCACGCCAGACGCTGACGAGCCTTACAAAGTCTGGGTATGAAATCACAAGGGAATATTCATCCAGCTGTGGAACGTTCTGCGCCCAAATTTCAACGCTGAAAGTACTGTTTTTTGCAACCTCTGCCTTTCTTTGTGCTGTGAAAAGCCTCGGTTTAAGCCCTGGGTAAGAAAAGGTGCCTGTGTGCTGCTGGCTGCGACCGTGATACCTTGCTGTGACCTGAAACCTGCCTATACCGCCACCGAAGCCATGAGGTGCAAAATACCAGACGAAATCAAAGCTCTCCTGCGGGTTTAAGGTGCCGATGTATTTGTAGTTGTCGTAAGGAAGGGCAAGGCTTAATGCTTCGGTTTCCCCGCAGACCAATTCAACAACAGTTGCGCTGTCGCCTGTGTTTTTCACAGTCACCTTCACTGGAAAAATCCTGATTTCAGAAGTCGGATCCTCTGCCAGGAACCAGCGTTCATTGTGTTTTGTTATGTTGGGGAGAACAAAACTCACATCGATCCTGGGAGGACCAATGATGATCACTTTTCTGCTCACGCTCACAGGCTCGCAATTGTCTCCTCCCACAGTTACCTGAAAGCTGCTGCCGCTTTGGGCGGTTTCCCTGGCAACTACGACCCATTCAACTGTCCGCGCCTGCCCGCCGCCAATCTCTCCCAAATTCCGCTCCTGCTGGCTGGCTTCAAAGCCAGGCGGAAGCTGAAGTCTCACCCAGCTGTTTGCAACTGGGGTTTGCTCTTTGTTTTCGATATAGGCAACTACTTTGAAGGGTTCTCTGCGGATAACCTCTCTGGGCGAAGTTACCCCCAAGCTCAAGCGCCCTCTGCTGATGGTTACACCGCCCAAACCATATTGGGTGCAGTACTGCCTTGTTTCTCCAGGCGCAAGGCTGCCTTCCCAAAAGAGGGCAAAGGCAGTATCAGGCTCGTCCTCACCTTTCCTGATAAACCCTGCTGTTGGATCAACGCTTACTTTCCAGCTTTTATCTGCCAAAGTCCCCCAGTTGGCAATCAATACTTCGCTGGGAGGAGTCAGCGAACCGCCTCTTAAGGTGCCCTGAGCAATAACCCGCGGCTCTTGAAGGTTGTCGAAGGCCTGCCAGAAGTCCGGAATCAAATTGCCCCTGAGCGCTGTTTCAGTTGTAATCACTCTGTTGCCCAAGCGAATTGGCGCACCGTCTTCTTCCCCAAGCTTAGTGTCCAAAAGGAGCCGCACGCCAACGCTGTGAGCTGCACTACCTTTATTTTTGAGGAAATATTGAATTTGCAGGGCATCCTCAAGGCCTGTGGTACTTGTGCGGGCGAAAGATAGAACCTGGGTAACTTCGATGTCGCCAATTTGATAGATGGTATAAATGGCATTTCCTCGCCTCTCGGGGCCTGAGATGTGTTCACCCGAAGGCAGATCAAAGCCAGCCCTGGTTTGGGTGGGGCCGCCAAAGACGTAGTCTGTGCCGTCTATACGGATGGTGGTATAAGAGCTCCACGGATCTGCGCCGCCGAAGAGGAGCTCTGCATTGTCATCATCAGCCCTGGCAGGATCTCCGCCTGTTGTCTGAAGGGTAAAGCGGCCTGTATCGTAAGGCCCAGGATTGACGATCACTTTAATGTACTCGTTCTCGAGTACAGCAGCAAAGGAGCTGCTGAACAATAACAAGCAAAAGGTGAGCAGGGGGAAAAACTTTCTCATTCATTTCACCAACTGAATATGGTATTTGTCAGGGCAGTTAATTTACAATCTGAAAAGTCATTTGCCCCTGATTGTTCCGAGGATAAAAGTTGAACTCTATCTTCAACCGATATGGTTTGTTGAGGCCTGCAAATTCTTTCCTTAGCTTCTCAAGTTCTCCCATAAATTCTTTCTCAGCAATACTGACAGCATCTTTCTCAGCCCTACTTGCAGGATTTGGTTTTGGAAGGGGCTGGACGATTGTATACGAACCATTCGGCCTGAATTCAACCACTGTAGATAAAGTCAGGGGACGAGGGTGGTTCGTCAAGTTTTTTGAACTGCTGATGATTTTAGGTCCTGGCAGAGACGGGCCGCGGCCACCTCCGCTGCCTGCACTAGTTCCCCCATCGGAACTTCCACTTGATCCGCTGTGCCCCGCACCGCGGTCTCCACTTCCTTGAGCAGGAGCTGGAAGCTGCGGTGTTCCGCCTTCCTGCTGGCTGGCAGTAGAAGGGCTGGACTGGATGGGATCAGTCGGAGCAACTTTGTGCGCCGGCGGAGAAGTGCTCTGCTGCGGTGCCTCAGGCACAACAAGCACCTGCGCTAGCTCTGTTGTGCTTGTAGGGGTTTCTTCTGTTGGCATAGCCACTTCTTCACTGCTGGGCAGATTTTCCTTTTGGGAGGATGCAGCTGTGGTGGTGCTTGGAGGAGATATAGACTGGGTTTGCGGCAGGGAGATGGGAACCGGAGGCTGCTCTGCTGCCAAACCCTCACCACCGAAACCAGCACCTCCCATTTCCACAAGCTCAATAACGCGCCTTCCAGGCGCCTCCCCTCCCCCGGGAGAAAGAAGGGGAATCAGCAAGATTAAAAAATGTAGCAAACAGGAGATAAAAAGCCAAAGCGGCGAACCCCTGTATTTTGCTGAATCCAACATAAAACTACCCCTCTAGTACGAGCTTTCAAGAGGCTGCACTGCCAAAGCAACTTGCGTGCCACCTGCAAGCCTCGCCCTGTCTAGTACCTTTACCAGGTCATCATATTGAATTGTCCGATCCGCCTGCACAATGAATCTGCTTTGGGGATTTTCCTGCAGCTGCATTTTTATCATGGACTCGAGTTCTGCCAGGGCTATTGGCTGGCCCTGCCAGTACAGCTGCCGGTCAGCGTCAACAGAAATGATAAAGTCCTCAACGGCAGTGGCTTCCCCGGTTTCAGCTTGGGGAAGCTTTACATCCATGCCTTTCTGCTGAGAATGGAAAGTTGTAAAGAGCATGAAGAAAATCAGCATGAAAAACATGATGTCTATGGCATTAGTGATCTCTAACCGCGGCTGTTGTCGCGGAACTTGGATATTCATGCTCGTCACCTCGCTTTGTCTTGAGGACTCTCAGAAACTCATCTCCCCAGCGGTTGAGCTCGCTGACGTTTCTCTCCACAAGAGTGTTGAGATAGGTATAGCATAACAGAGCAGGAATGGCTACAATCAAGCCTGCAGCTGTAGTGATTAACGCTTCTGCAATGCCGACACTGAGCCTGAGAGGATCCGTAGCACCAGCCAAGGCGTTGAGCACGTTGAAACTATTGATAATACCGGTTACAGTCCCCAGTAATCCCAGCATGGGAGCGATGGTTATGATCACACTTAAAATGGGGAAGTGCTGCCGCATCCGGTCCACTTCCTGCCTGCCCTGCGATTCCATAGCCTCTTCAACAGAATCTAAAACCTCTTGTTCAGAGGGATTGTCCACATCAAAGCGCCAATTGCCGCCAGTTATGGTTAAAAACTCTGCAAAACCGGCTGCAATAACTTTTTCCACAGGAGTATCTGCTTCATCTATGAGAGAGGAAGCCTCCACCCATCTTCCCTGGCCCATGGCCCAGGCCAATCTTCTCAGGAAGCCAGAAGGATCTTTTCTGCTTCGCAAAAGGAAAAACAGCCTTTCCAAAACGATCGCCAGGGCGAGCACAGAACAAAATAAAATTGGCCACATTACCGGCCCACCCTTGAGAAAAGTCTGCCACACAACTGTCCCCTCCTAAACATTACAACTTGCAAGATCTATCTAGTATTTCGTCACTGAGATCCCAAAATCCTCCTGTTTTACAAGCTCCTGGCAGAAAGAAAAAATATACCCTAAATTATTATAACCAACTGGCAAGAGCTTATTGCAGAATTATTCTGCCAACTCCCCCGAAAAAAAGGCGTTGCTTTTTTCCCAGTCTTCATGTATACTATTTGTGTCAGCGGGGCGTAGCGCAGCTTGGTAGCGCGCACGGTTCGGGACCGTGAGGCCCCGGGTTCAAATCCCGGCGCCCCGACCATTCAGCAAAAAACCTCTTCCTGTGGGAAGAGGCTTTACTTTTTAAGGGCGGTGACGAGGTGCGCACCTATTTGGAATTGCTTTATGAGTTTTTAAACGCCATCGGCGTGATTTCCTTTGCAATCTCCGGAGCCATCACTGCGCTGAAAAAGAAGATGGATCTCATCGGCATTTTCCTTTTGGCCTTCTTAACTTCTTTCGGCGGCGGACTGCTCCGGGACCTGATTATCGGCCGCATTCCTCCCTCATTTTTGGAGAACACCCTCTACTTATTCATAGTCGTCATCGTAACCACTTTCGCCACTATTTTCGTCAGCCATATTCTGAAGCACATGTACATCCTTACCATCTTCGATACCATGGGCCTCGGCATTTTCACCGCCATAGGCACCTTTGAGGGTTTTCTGGCAGACTTCAATTTTGCTGGCTGCATTCTCACCGGCTTTCTCACTGCCACTGCCGGCGGCATGCTCAGAGACATTTTTGCAGCAGAAATCCCCGCCGTCCTCAGGCGGGGAATTGGTCTGTATGCCACAGCTGCCATTTGCGGAGCAGTTGTCCTTACTTTCCTGTTGAAAGCCGGGATGCCTGCAGATTGGGCAATGCTCCTGTGCGTGATTATTGTCGCTGCTGTGAGATTCATTTCCATCCTCAAAAACTTGGAGCTGCCGGAAGTCCCCTATCCTGCTCCACCCTCAGCTGACCCTTTTCAGAAGCGCAAAGAAAAATCCGTCTAAGTCATCTTCTGAAGGAAGCAGCTGCAGTGTTGATGTTTTGGGAAGGTCCGCCACAGGCACTCTTTCTCCCGGCGGCTCGAGCTGAAAATTGGGATGGGCGGCTAAAAATGCCTCAACTACTTGCTGGTTTTCGGCTCTGTTTATGGTGCAGGTTGAATAGCAGAGCTCCCCGCCAGGAGCCAAAACTGATGCTGCAGCAGCCAGAAGCTCAAGCTGCAAGGAAGGAAGCTTCTCAAGCTCGGCAGGAGATTTGTGCCACCTCAGATCAGGCTTGCCCCTCATTACCCCTAAGCCTGAACAAGGCGCATCCAAAAGCACCTTGTGAAACTCTTCCTGAACGTGTTCCCTAATCTGCCTGCCGTCTGCGCATAAGGTTTTCACAATCTTGATGCCTAACCTCTGACAATTCTCCTCCACCAGCTTCAACCTCTGCTGATAAAGGTCGCAGGCAAGGATCTCACCCTGGTTTTCCATCAGCTCTGCCAAGTGCGTGGTTTTGCTGCCAGGAGCAGCAGCCAGATCCAAGACCCGCTGGCCTGCTTTTGGTGCCAAAATGTGAGCTGCCAGCATGGAAGCCTCGCTTTGGATGAGAAAAAGCCCCTCCCGAAAAGCTGGAGTTCCAGCAGGCCTACCGCTTTTGATCCGCAAGGCTTCAGGGAGCCTTCCCGCAACACTTTGGACCCCCTCTTTCTCCAAAGCTTCCCTGAGCTTTCGGGCATCTGTGCGGAGGGTGTTCGCCCTGATGGAAAGAGGTGAGGGCTGTTGGTTTGCTTCCAGAAGCTTCCGCGTCTTATCCAGGCCCAATTGCTCGAGCCACAGATCCACCAGCCACCTGGGGTGGGAAAACCGGGTGGCAAGGTAGTCAGAAGAACCGTCATCTTCAGGCAGAGCAAAAGGATCCTTTTTTCTAAGGACGGCCCGCAGAGCCCAGTTCACAAACCCAGCTGCCTTGGGCACAAACTTTTTTGCCAAAAGGACTGCCTGGTCCACAGCAGCGTGCTTGGGGATTGAAGAAGAAAAGGCACACTGGTACAGAGCCAAACGCAAAATAGTAAGCACACTTGCAGACTGCTTGCCCGGCTCCTTTCCAGTTCCCCTCTTCAGCCACCAATCCAACAGGGATCGCTCCCTGAGGGTGCCGTAGACGAGCTCTGTAGCCAGGCGCAGCTCCCGCTCTGCCAGTTTCGCTTTCTGGAGATAGAGGCTGGCAAAAGCTCCCTCTTTTTCAACTGCAAGCAGGGTCTTGAAAGCCAAAACCCTAGCTGGAGAAGGGCTAGTCATTCCGACTTCCTCTTAAAAACAACAAGCGCAAAAGCTGCATGGCTGCCATGGCAGTTGCTGCCACGTAAGTGAGGGCTGCAGCTGAAAGAACGTTTCGGGTCGCTGCAACTTCGCCCTGCCCGATAATGGCGTTTTCGTGCAGCATTTTGATGGCTCTGGAGCTTGCGTTATACTCAACAGGCAGTGTGATCAGCTGGAAGACAACTGCCAAAGTAAAGAGAATAATCCCCGCATCCATGAGGGTCCTCCCGCCGAAGAGGAAGCCCAGGAAAAAAAGGGGGAAAGCCAGCTGCGAGCCAATGCTTGCCAAAGGCACAATGGAAGTACGCAGGACTAAAGGTTTGTAACCTTGAGCGTGCTGCATGGCATGACCAGCTTCGTGAGCTGCTATGCCCAAAGCGGCAATGCTGGTGCTGTCGTACACTTGCGGAGAAAGGCGCAGTACTTTCTTCTGCGGGTCGTAGTGATCCGAGAGCATGCCTTGGGTTGGCTCTACAGCCACATCATGGACGTGGTAGCGGCTTAGAAGCCTTCTGGCCACCTCAGCGCCTGTCAGTCCGCTTGAACCCGGCACTTGACTGTACTTATGAAAAGCGCTCTGCACCTTGGCCTGAGCGTAAAACGCTAAAATGAGGGCAGGAATTAAAAAAATAAAAGTTGGATCCCCAAAATAAAACACCTCACTACCTCCCTTTCAAAAATAATTGCAGTGCCTCCTCTATCTTCGCCAAATCCACCTGGGTATTATGACAAGGCCCCTGGGGCCTGTCGTTTAAGATGCCGTAAACAGGCAGGGGACTCGTTTCCATGATTCCACTCAGCAGATCCCGCTCGCAGGCCACTGCCACAACGCAGCTGGGCTTCAGCTGGGCAACAGCTTGCCTGGCTAGGGTCCCGCCTGTGGCAAAGGCAACTCTGACGCCGTAGTTTTCCACAAGAGCCAAAAGCTCACCTAGCTGGCAGCGGCCACACCTTTTGCAGCCCACAGCGTCAAGGTTCAGCTTATGAGGGCATTGACTCCACTGCAGACAGTGGGGAAGCAGAAGGAGGAGCTTCCCTGGCTCTGAGGGTTCTGCTTTTAGCTTCACCAGCCGGTTGTTCACGGCAATAAAAGACTGGGCAAGGGAATCTGAGCCTATGCCGCCCAGCTGACACAATTTCTGTGCCACTGGATACAGAAACCCCACAGCCCAAGCTGCGATTCTCTCAAGAAAAGGCCAGGGCCTGTTCCAGAGAAGAAGCAGGACAAGAGAGCTGACGCCCACAAAAAGGGCTGCGAGAAGCGCAACAGCTGAGGCTGCTAAGAGAAGCTGCAGGATCCTGCTTTGCTTTGAGAGGAGCCACAGCATAAGGGCAGCCGAAGCTGCTAGGAAAACCAAAGCTGCGCCGAGGGCCACCAGCACCAAACGTTTATTCATCTCGCCTGAAAAAATCCCCTCTAGCCAAGGAATAGCCGTTAAGGAAGGCACCTGCAGGCATCTTCCCGCCCCCTGCCCGCTGGATTTCCTCGATCAGCAATGCATCATCCTTGGCCTGGACTACAATCCCAGTTTTGGAAAGGGAAAGAATCTGGCCTGGCTCTCCACCCTCTCCCCGCACCACCTTTCCCCGCCAGATGCGGAGAAGGGTTCCGTTGTGGTAGGTTCTGGCACCTGGGTAGGGATTTAAGGCTCTGATCTGCCGCTCCACCGCTTCTGCTTTCCGGTTCCAGTCGATGAGGAGGCTCTCGCCGGTGAGTTTGGGAGCATAGCAGGCGCCTTCTTCCGGCTGCGGTGTGCGGGTAGCCTTTCCTTCAGCTAAAAGCCGAATTGCGTTAAGAAGGGTTTCTGCTCCCAGCTTTGCCAGTTTGTCGTGGAGGCTGCCCCCGGTTTCCGCCGGTTCGATCTCCACTTCCCGCTTGAGAATAATATCCCCTGTATCCCAGCCTTCATCCATATACATAATGCTGACGCCTGTTTCCGCATCTCCCGCCATAATGGCTGCCTGGATAGGAGCTGCTCCCCGCCAGCGTGGGAGAAGGGATGCATGAACGTTTATGCAGCCGTAAGGGGGAAGCTCTAAAATTTCCGGTGGAATCTTTTGGCCAAAGGCAACTACCACAATGAGATCCGGCACCAAAGCTTCAAGCTGCCGCTGGAAAGATTCCTCACGGACGCTTTGAGGCTGCAGCACCCTGAGGCCCGCTTTTTCAGCCACCATTTTCACAGGAGAAGGCTGCAGCCTCTGCCCCCGGCCCCTGGGTCTGTCCGGCTGAGTGACCACAGCCAAGATCTGGTTGGGCGAAGCTAAGAGAGCTTCCAGGGAAGCTGCTGCGAAATCCGGGGTGCCCATAAAGACAATGCGCACAGTTTAAGCCTCCCTAACTTTAATTGCTCTGTCTATAAACAAGATCCCGTCCAGGTGATCCACTTCGTGCTGCAAGCAGCGGGCCAATAGGCCTTCGGCAATAAAGCGCACCGGCTTGCCGTTTTCGTCCAGTGCCTCCACCCTTACCTTCGCTGCCCTCCGCACATCGCCTACAACCCCAGGCAGGCTCAAGCAACCTTCCTGATCCAGCTGGGTTCCCTCAAACTGATCCAGCACTGGATTGACCAAACACAGCGGCCCTTCCCCTACATCCACTACCACAAGCCGCAGGTTCTTTCCCACCTGCGGAGCAGCAAGCCCCACACCTTGGGCGCTGTACATGGTATGGAGCATATCTTTCAGGAGCTTGTTGATTTTTTTGGTAACTTTGGGTACAGGTTTCGCTCTCTGTCTGAGGATCCCATCTGTCCCTTTCTTTATAGGAAGCTGTGCCATCTGTTACGCTTCACCTCTGCTGTTCCTTAACTATATTATAAACTTTATTCAAGCCCTATGCAATAAAACTCACAGCATGCTGACCGGATCCACATCTACGCTTATTTTCACTCCGCTTGCAGTGTAATTGAGGGTGGTGAGGGCCTCCAGCCAGTCCTCTGGTACTGCTTCATCTGGCCGAAAGCGAGCCATGATCCGATAGCGCCACTCACCTCTGAGGAGGGCAAAGGGTGCAGGCAGTGGTCCTGTGATGGAACCTGTAAGCTTTCCAGCCAGTTCCTTGGCAATTTTAAATGCCACACCAGCCTCACGACCGCTGACAGTTATGTTCACCAGCCTGCTGAAGGGAGGGTAGGCTTGCCTTTTGCGATAAGGGAGCTCCCGGTTGAAAAAGGACAGATAATCGTGGCGGGCTGCTGCCTGAATGCTGTAGTGTTCAGGCAGGTAGCTCTGAATTAACACCTTCCCGGGCCTCTCTCCCCTTCCTGCCCTACCAGCTACCTGGGTCAGGAGCTGGAAGGTGCGTTCTGCTGCGCGGAAATCAGGAAGGTTCAAGGTGAGGTCTGCCATTACCACACCTACTAAAGTGACATTGGGAAAATCTAGTCCTTTGGCCACCATTTGCGTGCCCACCAAAATCTGTGCGCTTCCTTTACGGAATTCTCCCAAGATCCTCTCGTGAGAGCCTTTTGTTCTAGTTGTATCAACGTCCATGCGGGCTATTTTGGCGCCTGGAAACAGCTTGCCCAGCTCTGCTTCCACTTTTTCCGTGCCAGTACCGAAGTGGCGAATCCTCTTGCTGCCGCAGTTGGGACAGAGCCCTGGCGGCAGGCGGTGGTAGTCGCAGTAGTGGCAGCGGAGCTGATGCTGATTGAAATGGAAAGTCAGGGGAAGATCGCATTTTGGGCAGCGCACTGCCTGACCGCATTCCCGGCAGAGGACAGTGGTGCTGTACCCCCTGCGGTTGAGGAAGAGAATGGCTTGCTGCCCAGCTGCAAGGCACTCTTTCAGGCTCTCCTGCAGGCTCCAGCTGAACATGCTGCGGTTGCCGTCCTTCAGTTCCTGACGCATATCAACCAGCTGAATTTGAGGCAGCTTTTGGCCTGTGGGCCTCTGGGTCAGGGAGACAAGCTGAAAATCGCTTCTTTGAGCCTTGTAGAAGCTCTCGAGGCTGGGAGTTGCGCTCCCCAGGACAACCTGGGCGCCAGCAAACTCTGCCCGCTTGATGGCGCACTCCCTTGCATGATAGCGGGGCGGCGCCTCTTGTTTGTAGGAAGGCTCGTGTTCCTCGTCTATAATGATGAGGCCAAGGTCATCTATAGGAGCAAACAAAGCTGATCTGGGGCCCAGAACCACCCGTGCTTCTCCTGTGCGCACCCGCTCCCATTCGTCTCTGCGCTCGCCCGCGCCCAGTTGACTGTGAAGCACAGCCACCTGGTCGCCAAAACGGCTGCGGTATCTCGCAACCATCTGCGGGGTGAGGGCGATCTCCGGTACCAGGGTGATGGCTGCTTTACCCGAATCTAGTTTCTGCTGAATCAAATTCAAGTAAACTTCGGTTTTGCCGCTGCCAGTTATCCCCCACAAAAGCCCCACCCCACCTTCCGGCAGCTCGGCAAGGGTTTCAATTGCCTGCTTCTGCTGGCCGGTTAACGTGGGGCGGCAGAAGGTACTGCTTACTTTTGCCATGGCATGCCTGCGCTGGGGCTTTAAGGCCAGCTGAACTTTACCCTTTTTCGCCAGGGAATGCAGGGGAGCAGCAGTACAATCTGCAAGCTCTATCAGCTCCTGCACTGACAGCGGGCCGTGTTCTGAGAGCGCTTTCAAAATGGCAGCCTGCTTGGGAGAAGTTTTTGTCATCTGGGCAACTTCTTCCTCGCTTATGGGAGAGGCGAGGGCAGCAGTTTTCACTTTTCGTTCAGTAGTCTGGGTCCAGGCAGGCAGCACGAGCCGCAGGGCATCCAGGTACAGACATTGATAAAAGCTGGCCAACCAAGTTGCCAGCTTAAGAAGTTCCAAAGGAATAGGCTGAGCATCCTGCGCTACAGCCCGAATAGTCTTTATTTTTTCAGGATCAACTTTGGTGCTGTCATTTAAACCCACCACATAACCCTCTACGGTTTTCGAACCGAAAGGGACCTCTACCTTAGTCCCCAGCTGCACTTCTGCCTCTAAGGCTTGAGGGATGGCATAATCAAAGGGCCGGTCTATTTGGCGCGTCGGAATGGATATGATAACCTGGGCATACTTCACAGGCTTTCCGCCTCCTCTAAGAGAGAGGCGATTTTTTTCCAGAGGCGTCTTGCCACTTCTTCTTTGCTCAAGAGGGGCCAGCTGTCTGTGCCCTGCCGGGTGATTACGGTAACTTGGTTGGTTTCGCTGCCGAATCCTGCATCAGGCCTGCCGATTGGGTTGGCCACGATCAGATCTGCGCCTTTGGCTAGCAGCTTCTCTTTGGCGTACTCTTCCAGGTTTCCCGTTTCAGCAGCAAAGCCCACGATCAATTGCTTGCCTTTCCGCTTTCCAAGCTCTAAAAGGATGTCTGGTGTCGGCACAAGCTTCAAGACCAGCTCCTTCTGCTCTCCCTTTTTCAGCTTCTGGGGGCTGTAGGCTGCGCTCTGCCAATCTGAAACAGCTGCAGCCTTCACCACAACATCAACATTGGGAAAATGGTGGAGCACTGCCTGGTACATTTCCGCTGCGCTCTCCACAGAAATTCTCTGCACGCCTTGGGGACACGGGAGGTTGGTTGGGCCTGAGATCAAAACCACCTCTGCACCAAGATGGGCTGCAGTCTGCGCTATTGCATAGCCCATTTTCCCAGAGGAATAATTGGAAAGAAAGCGGAACGGATCTATGGCCTCCCGGGTGGGTCCTGCTGTTACCAAAACCCTTTTGCCGGAAAGCTCCTTGGGCGCAAGGAGCTCCTCGATTTTGGCCAAAATCTCTTCCACAGGGGCAAGTCTGCCTACCCCCTCCTCACCGCAGGCTAAAAAGCCTGATGCCGGCCCTACAAACTGCACCCCCCGGCTTCTGAGGACTTCCAGGTTGGCCTGGGTTGCAGGGTGAAGATACATCTGTGAGTTCATGGCAGGGGCGATCAAAAGCTGAGCAGTAGTGGCCAGAGCCGTTGTGGTGAGGAGATCGTCTGCAATGCCATTGGCAAGCTTTGCGATGATGTTGGCTGTAGCTGGCGCGACGACAAACAAATCAGCCCAGCGGGCAAGGGAGATGTGTTCCACTTGCCAATTTTTTGGCTCTGCGAACATATCCAGATGCACCGGCTGGCCTGTGAGCTCCCGAAAAGTGAGGGGCGCCACGAACTGTGCAGCTGACCTCGTCATCACAACCTGCACTTTAAAGCCAGCCTGCCTCAGTTTGCTGGCCAGATCAGCTGCCTTATAGACAGCAATGCCGCCAGTTACGCCTAAGAGAATGTTTTTCATTTAATCCCCGTCTTTGTTGATTGATAACTTATTTTCCCTTCACTGATTTCGTGCAAAGCTATGGTAACATGTTTATTAGAACCGGTGTCCACCTTTGGGGTGGCACCTTCCAAAAGCTGCCGCGCACGTTTTGCTGCGGCAATAACCAAACTGTAGCGGCTGTCCGCTACCTGCAATAAATCATCTAGAGAAGGCTTATTCAATTCCCAATGGTACCTCCTTCAGTCAAGATATCGATCAAATAAGCCTGTCTTGAAAGGCGCAGTTTCTCTGCTTCAACGATACAGATCAGCTGGTCCACAGCCCGGCTTACCTCACAGTTCACGACGAGGTAATCGTAGGAGCGGGCGCTGGCAATCTCCTCCTGGCAAGCTTCCAAGCGCTTGTCCATGTCCTGGGCGCTTTCTGTCCCCCGCTTGATGAGCCTTGCTTTCAAGGCTGCAATAGAAGGCGGCAGCAGAAAAACCAGCACCGCCTCTGGCAGCCTCCTCTTCACCTGCAGAGCTCCCTGGACGTCCAAATCCATCACTATTACCTGCCCGCTCTCTAAGCCTTCCAAAATGGGAGCAAGGGGAGTCCCATAGTATTCATCGTATACTTTGGCCCATTCCAGGAATTGGTTTTGTTCCAGGAGGCTCTGAAACTGCTCCCGGCTGTAAAAATAGTAATTTTTTCCTGGAATCTCACCAGGCCGCGGCTTGCGGGTTGTGGCTGAAATGGAATAGCGAGAGTTGGGATAACGGACAAGGAACTGGGAAAGGACCGTGTTTTTCCCTACAGCTGATGGTCCTGAAACCACCACCAAAAGTCCTTTGTTCAACCCTACTCTCCTGCCTGCTCGCCTGTTGGTTTGTTGGTCAAGACGCGGTGGACAACTGTTTCCGGCTGCACAGCAGATAGAATTACGTGATCGCTGTCTGTGAGGATCACAGCACGGGTTCGTCTGCCGTATGTTGCATCGATGAGCATACCCCGATCTCGCGCCTCTTGAATGATTCTCTTGATGGGAGCAGATTCCGGAGCGACTATGGCAATAATTCTATTGGCAGCAACGATATTGCCAAAGCCAATGTTGATCAGCATCACTTCCAATTTGCTCTCCCCCTATGCTTCTTTCTTGTCTTCAAAACGCTGGGCAAAGGCCAAAAGCTCTGCCCGCTGCCGTGCGCTCAGTCCACCTAGACGTTTGCTGGTGGCGATCCCTATTTCAGCCATTATTTTATCAGATGTCTTTTTCCCCACAGTAGGCAAAGATTGCAGGACGTGATCCACTCGCATCCTGGCAATTACTTCGTCTGCTTCCTGGGTCAACAGTTGGGATAGAGACAGTTCTCCTTCTTTCAGTTTGCGCCTGATTTCAGCTCTCGCTTTCCGCAGCTTTTGTGCTTTTTCTAATGCGATACGACGCTCCTGCAGCGTCAAGCTGGGTGGCTTAGGTTTAGCCTGAGACACTTGTAGTTCCCCCTTTAATGTTGTTGCATGTTTTGGTATTTCATGTTCGCTAGAAAAGCTACTGCTTAGTTAGTTCGTCCTTTTCTAAGTTTTTCCTCCCTCAAGCTCAGAAAAACAAGGACTTAGACCTTATTTTACCATATTCTTTCGCTCTAAACAATCCTTCTAGACTTTAACCACGCTCCAGTGCCTTCTGGCAGATGTGATAAGCTCCATAACCCACTGGCACAACAGCACCGGCCACGATGAGAGGAAGAAGACCACCAGCCAATCAGAGGCCTGAAGAGGCACGGTTTTAAAAAGCGCTGCCAAGGGCTGCCAGGTTAAAACCAGGTACTGCATTGCAGTGGAGAGGAAAACAGAAAAAAGCAAATGAGGGTTCCCCTGCCAGGCCAAAGGGATGTGGTATTCAGAGCGGCAGCGGAAGGAAAAGGCCAGCTGGCTGAAAACCAAGGTGCTGAACGCCACAGTCCTGGCAAGAGCCAGATCCCAGTTGGAATTGTGCAAAGTGATGATGAAAGCGGCCATGGCGCCACCGCCCACAACCAAACCTTGCCCGAGAATTTTCCGCAGCAGCCCCTGGGAAAATATGCCTTCGTCCGGACTGCGGGGCGGCTCTTCCATCAGCTCCCGCTCCGGTGGCTCCATCCCCAGAGCCATGGCAGGAAGTCCGTCTGTGACCAGGTTCAGCCACAGAAGCTGAATAGGAAGAAGGGGTGCTGGCAGGCCTAAAATCGCAGCCGCAAGCATCACCAGGATTTCTCCGACATTGCAGCCTAAAAGGTAGCGGATGAATTTGCGGATGTTTTTGTAAATGCCCCTGCCCTCTTCAATGGCAGCAACAATGGTGGCGAAGTTGTCGTCTGTGAGTACCACCTCTGCAGCTTCCCGGGCAACATCTGTCCCATCCCTGCCCATGGCAACACCTACGTGGGCTTCCTGCAGGGCTGGTGCGTCGTTGACTCCATCTCCTGTCATGGCCACGATCTCTCCAGCTTCTTTCAAGGCCTTGACTATGTCCAGTTTGCGTTTTGGCGTAACCCGGGCAAAGACCTTGGCATTCCTTGCCACCTTCCGCAGCTCGTCTGGACTCAACTTTGCAAGCTGCACCTCTTCCCAAACCTCGCCTGCTTCCACTTTCATCCCCAGTTTGTTCGCTGTGGCTGCTGCAGTGCCTGCATGGTCCCCTGTGATCATGACAGTGCGGATGCCTGCCCTTTCGGCTTTGGCAATGGCAGAGCGCACTCCTTCTCTTGGGTGATCAGCCATCCCCACAAGGCCCAGGAAAACCAGATCCTCTTCCAGATATTCCTCTTCTTTTCCAGACCAGGGTCTGTAGGCTAAAGCCAATACCCGCAAAGCCTCATCTGCAAACTGCTCTTGGGCTTGACGAATTTTTTTCCTTGCAGAGTCGTCCAGGGGCAGAATCCGGTTCTGGTGGTGTATTTTGCTGCACTTTCCTAAGATCACCTCAGGAGCGCCTTTTGCCATAACCAAAAGTTCCCCTCGGGGGGTGCGGCAGAGGACGCTCATCATTTTGCGGGTTGAATCAAAGGGCTTTTCCCCGCATTGCCTGTAGCCGGACGCCTCCAGTTTTTCGCGAAAGACGCCCCCCTTCCCTCCCAAAGCCAGGAGAGCAACCTCTGTGGGATCGCCCCTTCGCTCCCACTTGTCCTTCTTCAAAAATCCTCCCTTTCTGCGCAGCTCTGCTTTATTGCACAGTACAGCGACCCTCAGGGCCAACTGGAGATCAGAGGTGTCAGCGAGCTTTCTCCCTCCTACATAGAAGTCTCCCACAGGCTCATATCCTATCCCGCTGACTGTGATTTTCCTCCCAGCTAGATAAAGAGCCTGTACAGTGAGGGCGTTTGCAGTCAAAGTTCCTGTTTTATCGGCACAAATCACGCTCACACAGCCCAAAGTTTCCACAGCCGGCAGCTGCCTGACGATGGCCCTTCTCTGGCTCATCCGCTGTACGCCCAAGGCCAAAGCAATGGTGACGATGGCAGGCAGTCCTTCTGGAATGGCAGCAACTGCAAGGCTGATGCCGATCATAACCATTTGTTCCACAGGTTCCCCGCGCAGCAGTCCCAAAGCCACAACCAGGCCGCAGACTGCTCCGCAGAAGAGGACCAGGTACTTGCCCAATTGGGCAAGCCTCTTCTCAAGAGGAGTTTCCTGGCTGCCTGCGCCGAGGAGGCTTGCGATCTGCCCCATCTGGGTTTCCATGCCTGTGGCAACAACAAGGCCCAAAGAATCACCTTTGGTGACCAAGGTGCCCATCCAGGCCATGTTGCTGCGTTCAGCCAAGGGAACTTCCACGTTAAGCAGGCTGCTGTATTTGTGAACTGGCATCGATTCGCCTGTAAGAGTTGATTCATCTATTTCAAGCTCAGTCCCACTGATCAATCTCAGATCTGCAGGCACTCCATCGCCTGCAGACAGAAGCACCAGATCCCCAGGTACTAATTCAGCAGCTGGAATTTTCACCACTCTGCCGCCTCGCTTCACCTTGGCAGTTGGTGCAGACAGACGCCTGAGGGCTGCCAGGGACTTTTCAGCTCTGTATTCTTGGATAAAGCCCAGCACTGCATTTAAAACCACAATGCTCAAGATAGTTACTGCATCGCTCCACTCTCCCAGCCAGCCAGAGAGAAGGGCAGCTCCCATGAGGACTAAAACCATAAAGTCGCTGAATTGATTGAGAAAAATCGCCACTGGCCCTGGTCCCTGTTGTGCAGAGAGGCAGTTTTCGCCAAAACGGGCCAAACGACGCTTCGCTTCACCATGGCTCAGGCCCTTTTGGGGATCTGTTCCCAGCCCCTCGATTAGTTCCACCAGTTCTATTGCATGGGCATCCTTCACCCGGCATCTCCTCCCCTTCTGTTCTTTCTATTCATATTCAAGGTGAGGAGATGTTTATGCTTTGAAATTAATCTTGTTCTTTTTCTGCTGCTGGGTTTTTGCCGAACAAGAAGGAGAAAAAGGAATTGCCTGCAAAAAGAGCCTGGTGCGCTTCTGTTGGCATTGAAAAAGGAATGCCGGTATACGGCTTTGTTCTGGCAGCGCCTAAACTGGCATCCTTCAGCAGGTGGACGGCAAGTCCGGTCCACATGCCGCTGACCAGGACGTTTTCGTTTTTCTCGAGGAAAATTGCGATTTTTTCAACCTGCTTCCAGATCAGGCTCTTCTCCTGAGGCAGGTATTCCTTTCCCGCCCTGAAGAGGCCGACAGCTAACCTCAGCAGGAATTCCAGAAACAGTCCCAGGAGGATGGTGTGGGAGATGAGGTTTCTGTGCTGGCCTATACCGCCGACTTTAATATCCAGATCAGGTGCTCCGCCTTCAAAATCTAATCCTCCGCCTACTAAAAAGAAGGTGCCAAGCCACAGAAAACCCGAAACTACAATATCCTTTTTCTCAGCAATGGATAATGCACGAAAGGCGGCTAGCTTCGAGAGGGCGTTCTTCCGTAAAGCCCTTCTCCAAATCCTGCCAGTTCTTTCGAATCTAGGCCCTATGTTTTGAAGATAAAGCTCTCGCTCCTCATTGAGCGTACAGGCTTCATGCTTCAGAAAAACCCAGATTTGTTTCCCCAGCTTTACAGTAAGTTTGCCTGCTTCACGAATAGCGATTTTCTTGCTGTGGAAAGTTGCCCATAAGGCTTGTGATAAAGCAGCTGCGATTATTTTTCCCACTTGTTCTTTGGGAAGGTTTGTCAAAACCCGCCAGGTTTCTCCTGAAAACTGTCTAGCTTCAGACGCAGCCCTCATTTCTCCCCTCCTAGCTCAGATTTTTTGGTATACCAGAAGCTTAAAATCCACCTCAATCTGCAGCGCCTCTATTCTCTCAAATTCAGTGCCTTCTGCGTGCCGGCAGTACGGCGTCATTCTAAAAAGATGCAGCAGATCTTCTTTCTGCCTGAGCTCCACCTCATAACTCACATGGCGTTCTGCCAGAAGCTTAAATCCTTCCCCCACTGTCCCCCTCTCGCCTATGGGAGGAGGATCTTTATAGAGGACCTGCCTGAAGCTGAACAGGTGGTCCGGGCCTGGAGCTGCCACCAGCAATAAGCCTTTGGGTTTGAGGACCCTGGCGAACTCTCCCTCGTGGCGAGGCGCAAAGATGCAGAGCAAATAGTCCAGGGATTCGTTCACAATTGGCAGGTGGTAGCTGCTGCCCACAGCAAGCTGGAGGTTCCTATCTCGACTTGCTGCATAGTTAATAGCCCTTTTTGAAATGTCTATACCGTACAGCTCTGCTTTTTCACTTAAATTCTCCCGCAAGCAGCTTGCTAGCCTTGCCAGATAGTAGCCTTCGCCGCAGCCTGCGTCCAGCAAGGCGAGCCGTTCCCTCTGCAGAGTTCTGAGCACAGTTTCGTTTAAAACATCGGAAAAAGGCTGGTAATAGCCCTTGTTCAAAAAGGCTCTGCGACTTTGCAGCATCTGTTTGCTGTCCCCAGGTTCCCGTGAGCGGGTGTGGCTGGGAAGGAGCAGGTTTACGTATCCCTTTCTTGCAAGATCGAATGTGTGGCCACCAGAGCAGTAATACTGCTTCTCTCCTCTTATCAATGCTTGGTGACAGTTTGGGCAGCGAAACAAGGTTTCCTTGGTCAAAAGAACACCTCGCCAAAGCTTTTTCTACCACAATTATAACAAATTCCCTCAAATTTACCAGCAAAAACCCCACCTTCCGGTGGGGCATAATTTAGCCGCTAGGCAGTATCGATCCCGGCGGCACCCTGCAGCTTCAGCTTTTCCACAGCCCATTCCCTCATTTTGTATTTTAAGACCTTGCCTGCAGCATTGAGGGGGAACTCGTCAACAAATTCCACGTAGCGAGGGGTTTTATGCTTCGCCATATGGGAGCGGACGTATTCCTTCAGCTCATCTGCAGTGAGGCTGCAGCCTTCCTTGAGGATGACGCAGGCCATGATCTCCTCGCCGTACTGCTCATCTGGAACGCCAATTACCTGGACATCCTTGACACTGGGATGAGTGTAGATGAAGTCTTCTATTTCTTTGGGATAAATATTCTCGCCTCCCCGGATGATCATATCCTTGATCCGGCCGGTTATCTTGAAGTATCCGTTCTCGTCCATCCTGGCGAGGTCCCCTGTGTGCAGCCAGCCGTTTTCATCGATGACCGCTGCAGTTGCTTCAGGCATTTTGTAGTAGCCTTTCATAATGTTATAGCCTCGCGCCACAAACTCTCCGTCTGTGTTTGGCGGCAAGTCTTCACCAGTGACTGGATCGACGATCTTGCATTCCACACCAGGCAAAGCCCTGCCCACAGTATTGACGCGCAGTTCAATGGAATCATCAACCCTGCTCTGGGTGCAGCCTGGGGAAGATTCTGTTTGCCCGAAGACGATGGTGATCTCCTTCATGTTCATTTTGTCAACTACATCCTGCATCACTTTGATAGGACAAGGGCTGCCTGCCATGATACCAGTGCGCATGTGGGAAAAATCCGTGCGTTTGAAATCCTCGTGCTCCAGCATGGCGATAAACATGGTGGGCACACCGTTGCAGCAGGTGATCTTTTCTTGATTGATGCAAGCCAGTGCGGTTTTCGGCGAAAAATAAGGTATTGGACAGAGAGTGGCGCCGTGGGTCATGGCGGCTGTCATGGAGAGCACCATGCCAAAACAGTGGAACATGGGCACTTGAACCAGCATTTTATCAGCTGTGGAAAGGTCCATGCAGTCCCCAATGCACTTGCCGTTGTTGACCACGTTGTAGTGGGTCAGCATGACGCCTTTGGGAAAACCTGTAGTGCCTGATGTATATTGGATGTTGCAAACATCGTGCCTGCTGATTGCCTGAGCTCGCCGCTGCACTTCCGCAAGGGGTACTTTATCAGCTAAAGCTAACGCTTCCTCCCAGGTTAAGCAACCTGGCAGCTTGGAATCGACGGTGATGATGTTCCTCAAAAAGGGCAAACGTTTTATCCGAAGGGGCTTTCCAGCCTCGCTGGTTTCAAGCTCTGGACAGAGCTCTCTGATGATGCTCAGGTAATCCACATCTTTATAGCCGTCGATCATCACCAAAGTGTGGGTGTCCGACTGGCGGAGGAGGTATTCCACCTCGTAAATCTTGTAGGCTGTATTGACAGTGACTAGGACTGCGCCGATTTTCACTGTTGCCCAGAAGGTAATGAACCACTGGGGAACGTTAGTTGCCCATATGGCTACATGATCTCCGGGTTTGACGCCCAAGGCGATCAAAGCCCTGGCAAACTCATCAACATCGTCGCGGAATTCAGAATATGTTCTGGTGTAGTCGCAGGTGGTGTAGCGGAAGGCATATTGGTCTGGGAACTCTTCCACAACCCTGTCCAGCACCTGGGGAAAGGTTAAATCAATCAAGAGGTCCTTTTCCCAGATATATCTTCCTGTCTTGGCCTTGTTGTCAAACAGCCTGCCTCTTGCCGGAGTCCCCTTGATATATCTGCGCATGAAATTGGCAAAGTGGGGAAAAACCACACCAGCATCGCTGAGCTCGCTGGCCCAGCGCTTCACCCACTCCAGGGAAATGTAGCCGTCGTAATTGATGGAGTCGAGGGCCAGCATGATCTGGTCCACAGGCAGGTCCCCTTCGCCCATGAGCCTGTACTGAATCTTGCCGTCCTCCACCACCGAATCTTTTATGTGAACGTATTTGATATATGCACCAAGATTTTGCACGGTCTGCTCTGGGGTTTCGCCCATAAACCGGTAAGGATGGTGGGTATCCCAGAGCACTCCCAGAGCATCGCTTGCTGCCTCGTCCATCAGCCTGCACAGCCGGGCAGTGTCTGCAAAGACGCCGTTTGTTTCAACGAGGAGGGTGACGCCTGTCTCTTCAGCCAAGGGAAGCACGCGGCGCAGGGAGGCTAAGACTACCTCTTCATCAACCTCAGACTGCGGCTGGGGCTCCAGATCAGCCAGCACCCTTACGTACGGCGTGCCTAGCTTTGCGGCAAGCTCTATATATTCTGCGATCTCCTGGTAATTTTCTTCGTTCTCTTCAGCCAGGCAGCAGCCTGAAGATAGGCAGGGGATCTCGAGCCTTAATTCTTTGAGTTTCTTTAAGGTCTGGGGCAGTTCCGAATCTGTGAAGGGCTGCGCCTTTGATGCTTTGATTTCACTTCCAAGGCCGCGAATTTCAATGCCGTCAAAGCCTAGATCTTTGGCCATGGAATAGATCTCCGGCCAAGTAAAATTAGGGCAGCCTAGTGTAGAAAAGGCAAGCTTCATCACGTATCCTCCTTGTTCCATCTCTCTGGTCCAGCTTTGCAGGCAGCTAAGGAAAGGACTCTTAACTTATCGTTAAAAGTCCTTTAACCTTTAGTTAACCTTTTGCCAATACTAACTATACCCTTTCCGCAAAGGAGTGTCAAGATTTGTTGAAATTTTGAAAACCTAAGAAAACCTTATCTCCCCAGCCTTAAAACCACAAGTTCAGGCAGGCAAAAGAGCCTAAACGGCAGACCGCTGGTGCCTACGCCCCGGGTGATTACGAGTTTTGCATTGTCCAGAGAAAAAAGGCCTGAATCGTATTTGGGGCCCAGCTTGCTGTGGGTGATTACGGCCTGGCCAGTTGGCAGGCAAATTTGTCCTCCGTGGGTGTGGCCGGAGAGGATCAAATCAACTTTTTGGTCGGTTAATTGGTTGATGATTTCAGGAGAATGGGAGAGCAGAATCACGCAGTCGCCAGAGGCGGCCCCAGCAAGGCCTGAAAGGCTGGGTTTGCCTGCCCTCACATCTTCTACACCATAGATGTAAATGTCGCCTTGCTGGAAAGAGAGCCTAACTCCCTGGTTTTGTAAAATTGTCAGGCCTGCCCTTTCCAGCTGCCGGACTAGCTCGGGACTGGTGTCGTTATTGCCCAGGACCCCAAAGGTTGGAGCTAAAGATGCCAGGGAACTGAGATAGGCAAGCTCGTGCTGGTCAAGGGGGCGTTCGCTGAAATCGCCCAAGGCAAACACCAAGTCCGGTTCAAGATCTGCAAGAGCTTTTTTCAGCTTGGCCAAGGGTGCTCTGCCTTTGGCAAGGTGGAGATCTGAATAAACAGCGATAGTTGCTTGCGGGCCTTCTGGCAGAGCAATTTCTGTAACAGCCAGCTGGGTTGGCTCAAAAACCCCTCGTGTCAAGAGCAGCAGGGCTGTGATGCCCAGGCCAATTTTAAGCATCTGTCGTAAGTGCACTGTCGTGAGCCATGACTTTTGCGGCTTGCTTCGCTCTGTATAAGATGAGCTGTTCTGCTAATACAGGATCGCTCAAAGCCATAATCTCTATTGCTAAAAGGGCTGCATTTTGAGCATTGTCGATTCCCACAGTGGCCACAGGAATGCCTGGAGGCATCTGGACGATGGAAGCCAGCGCATCCAGGCCGCCAAGGGCTTTGCTGGACAAGGGAACGCCGATTACAGGCAGGGTGGTCCAGCTGGCCAAAACTCCAGGCAGGTGGGCTGCAAGGCCAGCGCCGGCAATAATCACACTGAAGCCGCGCTCTTTTGCCTGCCGGGCAAACTCGCCAGCTTCCTCTGGTGTCCGGTGGGCGGAGAGAATGCGCATTTCATAATCCAAGCCAAACTCTGAGAGAATTTCTGCTGCTTTTTCCATGATGGGCAGATCCGATTTGCTGCCCATGACTATTGCTACTTTCATGATTTTCCTCCTTTCAAGTAGCGGCTGCCCCGCTGTGTGAGAGGAATGCCGTTTTTGCAGAGAGGACAATCTGAAGGCTCGTAGACAGGGATGGACAGGTGCAGCAGAGCCTCAGTGGGCAGATTGAAATTGGCCTTGCCGCCGCTCCGATCTACAAGGAGCCCGACGCCAACCACGTCTGCCTCCAGCTCAGAGAGGACAGCTAACACTTCGTGCACAGAGCCGCCTGTGGTAACAATATCTTCCACCACCAGCACCCGCTCCCCCGGTTGGATTTGAAAGCCGCGACGCAGGGCCATTTGGCCGTTTTCCCTTTCTGTAAATAATGCTCTTGCGCCAAGCTTTCTTGCCACCAGCTGGGAGAGAATGATGCCGCCTGTGGCAGGGCCTACAACAGTTTGGATGTTTTGTCCTTGAAAGCGGGCAGCAAGCTCCCCGCAGAGCTTTTCGGTAAGCTCAGGGTATTGCAAAACTTGAAATTTTTCTACGTAATGGCCGCTGTGTTTGCCTGAAGTAAGGAGAAAATGTCCTTCCAGATACGCACCGGCATCTTTGAATATCTGTAGTACTTCAGCTTCTGTCATCCTTCTTCCCTCATTTCTGCTAAAATTTGTTCTGCAGCTGCCAGGGGATCCTCAGCCCTGGTAATAGGCCTGCCCACGATCAAAAAGTCAGCGCCTGCCTTTACAGCCATGGCGGGGGTGGAGATCCGCTTCTGGTCACCAAGACTTGCAGAGGCTGGCCGAATACCAGGGGTGACGAGGAGAAATTCTCCTCCCAGCTCTCGCCTGAGGGTTTCAGCTTCCAGGGGAGAGCAGACAACTCCATCGAGCCCCTCTTCTTTGCAGAGCCTTGCGAGGCGCAAAACCTGCTTTTTGGGGGGCTCGTCGATTCCAACCTCAAGCAGGGCTGCTTGATCCAAACTTGTAAGCACTGTCACGCCCAGAAGGTGCGGCCGGGGAAGGTTATTCTCATCAGCACCGCTGTCTGCACCTCGTCTTGCAGCTGCCAGCATCGCCCTGCCGCCTGAGGCGTGGACGTTGAACATGCCAACCCCAAGGGCTGCTAAGACCTTTGCTGTTCTCTCCACTGTCTGGGGAATATCGTGGAGCTTGAGATCAAGGAAGATCTCAGCTCCCAACCCCTTGATTTTTTCTACGATCTGAGGGCCTGCCAGGTTGAAAAGCTCCATGCCCACCTTAAACCACTTAACTTGTGGGGTCAGCTGCCGGACGAGGGCTATGGCCTCGTCTGCATGGGCGAAATCCAAAGCTACACACAAGTGCGCCATCTGTCTCCTCCTTTTCCCACCTGACCGATAAGCTGCTGGACAGTTGTCAGCTGGTGGGTGGTCAAATATTCATCGAGTTCGCCGACTAGATCTCTTGCCAGGGTAGGCTGGCGGAAATTGCCTGTCCCCACAGATACTGCGGTAGCGCCGGCCAGCAGAAACTCCACCACGTCCTCAACAGCCACGATCCCGCCCATGCCGATGATGGGGACGTCTACAGCCTGTGCCACTTGCCAGACCATCCGCACAGCCACAGGCTTGATGGCAGGACCTGACAGGCCTCCGACTATATTGCCCAGCTTCGGCTGCCAGGTTTCAGGATCAATGGCCATGCCGGTGATGGTGTTGATGAGGGAAAGGATCTCTGCACCTGCCTCCACCACAGCCCGGGCCAACAGAGCGATATCTGTCACGTTTGGCGACAGCTTTACAATCAAGGGTCCGGGCCAGACTTCCCGCACTGAGGCAGTGACCCTTTGGGCCATTTGCGGCTCTGTGCCGAAAGTGATCCCCCCTTCTTTCACGTTGGGGCAAGAAATATTAACTTCCAAAGCTGCAATTCCCTCTGCTTGAGAGAGGCGCTCTGCAACAGCTCTGTACTCCTCCACTGTCCTGCCTGCTATGTTGACGATGACAGTAGCGCCACTTCTCTGCAGGTAGGGCAGGTCTTCCTGCAGAAAATGCTCGACTCCAGGGTTCTCAAGGCCAATGGAGTTGAGGATTCCAGCAGGGGTTTCTGCGAGCCGCGGCGGCTTGTTGCCCACTCGCTTTTCCAAAGTCACTGCGCTTGTAATAACGGCACCCAGCTCGCTGAGGGAATAGTAAGACGCATATTCTCGGCCAAAACCAAAGGTGCCGGATGCTACTGTGATCGGGTTTTTCAGCTTCAACCGTCCCAGACTAACTGTCAAATCAGCCATTTTTTTCTCCCCAATCTAAGACTTCGTATGGGAAAACAGGCCCGTCTGCACAGACCCTGGCCATGCTGCCGTCTTTCAGCTGACACGCACAGCCAAAACAGGCGCCAACACCGCAGGCCATTGCTGCCTCAAGGGAAACATCCAAGGGTAGGGCTGCTTCCTTTGCAAAGGCTGCAAGGCTTGCCAGCATCGGATTGGGCCCGCAAGCGTAGAGTTTGGGACGGACCTTGAATTGAGCTGCCACCTCTGGCACAAAATCAGTGACAAGCCCCCGCCTGCCCACCGAGCCGTCTTCTGTGACTAAGAACAGGTCCTGTGTGTATTTGGCAAAATCACCAGCGTGGGCAAGCTCCTGGGCAGTGCGGGCGCCCAGCAAAACAACGAACTTTTGCTGTTTTTCTTTGAGCTTGTGGGCGAGGAAAAGCAGCGGCGCTGCCCCCACCCCTCCTCCGATCAAAAGGGCTGGGTCTTGTGTAATTTGAAAGCCTCTGCCCAAAGGGCCCAATAAATCTATCTTTTCCCCTGGTCTGCGGTTGGCCAGTTGTTTTGTGCCTCTCCCCACTATTCTGTAGAGAAAGGAAGCTTTTTCCTCTTCCAGATCGTAAACACTCAGCGGCCTGCGCAGGAGGGGATCCCAGGTGGGAGGCTCTGCCTGCGACTGGACGAGAAAATGAACAAACTGGCCGGGCACTGCTTTCTGCAGGCTCTGGCTTTCCAGGACGAGTCTGTACAAATTTCCTCCTAAAGCTTTGTTCTGGATAATTTTTGCGATCTCAGGCATCTTCATTCTCCAATCTATAAACAACTTTTCCTGCCGCAACAGTTTCTACAACCCTGCCCTGGAGTGACCAGTCGGCAAAGGGTGTGTTTTTCCCTTTGGAAGCAAACTCTTCCGGATCCACTTTCCAGCTTGCGTCTGGATCGAAGACCACCAAATCTGCCCTTGCGCCGACTTTTAAGCTGCCGCCATCTATTCCTGCGATCTGACATGGTTTGGTGGAGAGGGCTTCGATTGCCCTTTTGGCAGGCAAAACGCCCGTCGCCACAAGCTTTGTCCAGATCACGCTGAGGGCTGTTTCCAAACCAACCATACCGAAAGGAGCTGCGTCGAATTCCACCTCTTTTTCGTGGCGTGCCCAAGGAGCGTGGTCTGTAGCAATGCAGTCGATGGTTCCGTCTGCTAACGCAGCAATTAAAGCTTGCCTGTCCTCTTCTCCGCGCAGGGGGGGATTTACCTTCATATTTGTATCGTAACTTGCTGTTGCTTCTTCTGTTAAAGTGAGGTGATGGGGGGTTACCTCTGCAGTGACTTTAATGCCGCGGGCTTTGGCGCTGCGCAGAAGCTCCACGCTGCCTTTAGTGCTCAGATGGGCAAGGTGGAGGCGAGCGCCTGTCTCTTCAGCCAGCAGCAGATCCCTGGCTACAATCACTTCCTCTGCCAAGGCAGGCAAAGGAGGCAGGCCTAGTTTGGTGGAGGTTTCGCTCTCGTTGACAGCACCGCCATGGGCCAGATTTGCATCTTCGCAGTGGTCGCTGATTACAAGCCCGAACATTTTAGCGTACTGCATGGCAAGGCGCATTAACCTCGCATCAGCAACTGAGGAGCCGTCATCAGAGAGTACCTTCACACCAGACTTTGCCAGCTGCCCGATTGGTGCAAGCTCCTCTCCCCTTCTGCCCTTGGTGATGGCTGCGATAGGCTCAACCCGGATGGTGCCTTTTGCTTTCGCCTGGGCCCGGACGAACTCTACCAATTGAGGGTTGTCCACTGCAGGGTCAGTGTTGGGCATGGCAAAGACTGTGGTGAATCCGCCTCGGGCTGCAGCTGCCATGCCTGTGGCAATGGTTTCACGGTGTTCTCCTCCTGGCTCCCGCAGGTGTGTATGTAAATCCACAAGTCCTGGGAAGATGAGCATTCCAGTTGCATCCCGAACTTCTGTTGCCTGCCAGGATTCATCAGCCTTGCCAACAGCAACAATAGTGCCGTCTGAGATCAGGATATCTGCCAGCCCTTGAAAGCCGGAACCTGGGTCTATGAGCTGGGCGCCTTTATATAACAAGCTCATTTTCTTGTCCTCCTCCCAAAAGCAAATACAAGGCTGCCATTCGCACTGCCACACCGTTTGTCACTTGCTGATTTATGGCAGAGCGCTTGTCCTCAGCAGCTTTAGGGGTAATTTCAACCCCTAAGTTTGTGGGACCTGGGTGGATGATCAGCGCGTCGTCGCGGATGAGCTTGAGCCTCTCCTCGTTTATTCCGTAAAGTTCCGCGTATTCAGCAAGACTGGGAAAGTGCCCTCGCTCCTGGCGTTCCTTTTGGATGCGCAGTAAGCTCACCACATCTGCCTTAGGCAGTTCTTCCTCTAAAGAGGTGCCCACCTTCACTCCAAAAGATTCAATTCCTTTGGGAATAAGGGTGCTGGGTCCCAAAACCGTGATTTCTGCGCCCAGCTTTTGGAGAGCGTAAATTTGTGAACGGGCTACGCGGCTGTGGAGAATGTCGCCGACGATGAGCACCTTCAGCCCCTGGATCCTGCCGAGCCGCTCCCGAATTGTATATAAGTCCAGTAAAGCTTGGGTTGGATGTTCGTGGGCGCCATCGCCTGCATTGATGACGCTGCAGCTCAAGAGTTTAGCCAAGGTGTGAGGCACTCCCGCTGACCTGTGCCTTACCACAACCAGATCCGTGCCCATGGCTTCGATGGTTCGAGCAGTATCGTAGAGGCTTTCGCCTTTCACAACACTGCTCTGTGCAATTGAAACATTCACAAGGTCTGCGCTCATCCATTTGCTGGCAATCTCAAAGGAGGTTCGGGTTCTGGTGCTGGGCTCGAAGAAGAGCAGGACTACTGTTTTCCCTCTGAGGGTGGGAAATTTCTTGATCTGGCGCTGGTAGATCTGTTTGCAGGAACTGGTCAGATCGAGAATGGTTTCGATTTCTTCTGCTTTTAAGTCTTTGATATCGAGTAAATCTTTATGGTACCACTTTGCCATACATAAGGCCTCCTCTCAAAAAAAGCGAAAGGCGCTAAGTCCTTTCGCTTTTTCCGTCAATTATGACTACTTCCTCTTTACCATCAAATTCCATGATCCGCACGGAAATGATCTCTTTTCTCGAGGAAGGAACGTCTTTGCCTACGTAATCTGCCCGGATGGGAAGTTCTCTGTGGCCTCGATCCACTAAGACTGCCAACTGAATGGATTTAGGCCTGCCAAGGTCCATTAACGCATCTAAGGCTGCCCGGACAGTGCGGCCAGTGTAGAGCACGTCATCAACCAAGACCACGTTTCGAGCTGATATATCTACGGGAATCTCTGTTTTACGGACAATTGGCTGGTAACCGATGGTGCTCAGATCATCCCGGTAGAGGTTGATGTCCAAAGTCCCTACAGGAACCTCTTCTTCCTCTAACTTAAAAATTGCTTCAGCCAAACGC
>LFTB01000108.1 GCA_001512905.1 Clostridia bacterium DTU084
GAGTCGGCTTTGTTTCCATCTAAGGGTTCAGCAAAAATAGGCAGACCATCTTTCGTAGCTATTAAGCCGAGCATGACTTGTTTTAGATCAGGTCTATGATCCTTGGTATGTCCAAAGGTAACATTAATAGCAGACTCCTGCTGCTCCTTATATTCGCCTGTTAAAGAAATGGAAGTGGTATCAGCATGAATGCTCTCAAAAAATATATCTTCATGTTTCAAGGCGTTGAATACGAACAGGCTGAATAGTTTTTTGGGATTAGCTTCATGTATCCTATCTAACAGAGCAGCAAATGCATCGTCATTAAAATTTTCATGGGAGATTCCTTCCCCAAAAAGAGTTTCTGTATCAATCTTTTCATAGAATTCTTCTACTTTGTATAGTGCATCACGTCCAAACAAAGTGTTCATGATTAAAGCTTCAGCTAGCAAACCTGGTGCAGTTTTCCACTGTAATGGATCCCATCTTAGCTGGCTATTAATGAACTTGCGAAATTCAATATGGTCGCAGAGTTTTTGAACCATAAACATTAAAGCTGATACTGTTGTGACTGAATCAACGTACTGTACATTTTGCATAGGATTATTCCTTTCTGCGAGTATAGCTATATATTAGACACAGAAACGGAAAATCCTTTAAAGAATATTCTGTCAATAGCTGGATGATACAAAAAAACTCATATTTTCCCAGCTTAAAAATCTAAAAATATTTTTTCAAGGGTTCGAAATGTAAGATATAAGGGTACGCCGAAGTTGCTGTCACTTACAGGAATGCTGATAACCCTGTATTTCAAAAGCAACAATGCTGCGTAACAACATGCTTGATGCTAACGTTTGTGTGTGGCTAAAAATATTGCGTGTTGTAAACCTTAATAGGACATGTTCTGAACGAAGAGGGAGCTGTGCAAATGGTTCCCCTTTTTTATTTTTTGGGAGGGCAAAACTTTAACAAATGATTAATAATCGCTTAATCACCAGTTGACTTATTCCCAGTATAATGAATTTGAGAAAAAGTGCACAAAAGTTTTCTCCTGCTCTTGAATCTATAGGGGGCATGTGGTATCATTAACTTAGGCTAAGCTTGTGAAAAATTGCACAAAGGCTGGTGGAGAAATGCACGGCGTAATCAGCACTCTGAAGACCAACTGCAAAGACTGTTACAAGTGCCTGCGCTCCTGTCCTGTGAAGGCCATCAAAGTGGTGGCTGGACACGCGCAAGTTGTGCCGGAACGCTGCATTGGAGATGCTGAATGCGTCCGCGTCTGTCCCCAAAGAGCAAAGGTTGTTAGAGAAGATCTGCCCCTTGTGCAGAGATGGCTTGATCGAGGAGAGCGGGTGATAGTGAGCCTGGCCCCTTCTTTTGCAGGGTGCCTGGATTGGGACCTTGAAACAATCACAGAAAAGCTCATGGAGAAGAAGATTGCAGCTGTTGAAGAGACTGCAGTGGGAGCGGCACTTGTTGCCAGAGCCCACCACAAGCTTCCAGCAGGCCCCTGGCTCACAAGCGCCTGTCCAGCTGTGGTGAAACTTGTGGAAATCTATTTTCCCCACCTGGTATCATACTTGGCGCCAATAGTCTCGCCTATGATTGCCCACGGCAGACTCATCAAAAGCAGAGATAAAGACACTAAAGTGGTGTTTGTCGGGCCTTGTGTGGCAAAAAAAGCAGAGCTTGGAGAAGAAGGCTTAGAAAGCGCAGTAGATGCAGCACTTACCTTTGAAGAATTACGCGAGTGGTTAGATGAACCAGATTTTTCTCAACTAACTGTTAACGATATGGAAGAGACTGCAAAATGGGGAGAACAAGCAGCACGGAAATTCCCACTGGACGGTGGCCAGCTAGCAGCAATCGGCCAATGCGAATTTGAAGAAGGACTTGCTATCTCCGGCATAAAAGAGTGCTTGGAATTTCTGCAGCATTTCGATGCAGAGGCGGCACCTCGCTTCACAGAGCTTTTAGCCTGCAGAGGGGGATGCATCGCAGGCCCCTTAAGCACTGTCAAAAGCTTCTGGCAGGCGAAAAAACGCCTGGAGGCTTATAGTCAAAGGCCTTTGGTAATAGAAGAGGAAGATGTGGACCTTTCCCGCAGTTACCAGCCAAAACCTGTTTCAGATAAAGAACCAACAGAGGCAGAGCTAGACGAAATCCTCGAGCGGATGGGCAAATACACCATCGCAGATGAACTAAACTGCGGTGCGTGCGGCTACAACTCCTGTCGGGAAAAAGCCAAAGCGGTTTTCAACGGCATGGCTGAAGTGCAGATGTGTATTCCCAACATGCGCTCAAGAGCAGAATCTTTAGCTAACCTGGTCTTAAGCTCCACTCCTAACGGCATAATCGTTACAGACAACGACCTGACCATCCTGGACCTGAATCCACAAGCTGAGAAAATGTTCAGCGCTACCAGCAGTAGAATGAAAGGAAAGCCGCTAGAACTGCTTTTGGATCCAGTATACTTTATTCAAGCTATAGAGGAAAACAAACCTGTTCAAGGCCAAGTATCCTACGAAGGCCTTGTCACACACCAATATATTTTCAAAGTACCCAAGCACAGAATTGTGGTTGGGATCTTCACTGACATCACAGAGCAGATTGAGCAGAAACGAGAAATGGAAAAGCTCCGTCGGGAGACTGTCGGCAGAGCGCAAGAAGTCATTCAGCAGCAGATGCGAGTGGCCCAGGAAATTGCAGGCCTGTTAGGTGAGACCACAGCTCAAACCAAACTCTTGCTCACCAAACTCATCGAGATTATCGGTCAGGGGGGTGAGTGAGGTGCACCTGGAGGTTGGGTACCACCAGCTGAACAAGTGGCGAGAGGAACTCTGCGGAGACAGCATCCAAATCGGCAGGGAAGGCAAGAGACTAGTGGTAGTGCTCTCTGATGGCCTGGGGAGCGGAGTGAAGGCAAATATACTTTCCACTTTAACCAGCAAGATCATAGTTACCATGCTTTCAGGCGGCGCAAGTCTTGTCGAGGTTGTGGAAACCATCTCCCAAACGCTGCCTGTTTGTCAGGAGAGAAAACTCGCCTACTCCACCTTCACAGTGGCAACAGTTGAGGATAATGGCCAGGCAGAGATTGTGGAGTTTGATAATCCGCCAGTTGTTTTCATCCAGCAGGGCAGAAGACAAGGGTTTGAATTTCGAGAATATGAACTGGCTGGCAAGAAGATCCGCGAAAGCAAGATTAAGCTTTCTGAAAATGATTATTTAATCATGTTCACAGATGGAATAGTCCATGCTGGTGCAGGAGGGATTTTGAACTTGGGTTGGCAGTGGCAAGAGGTGGCAGATTACGCAGAAAAACTCTGCGCATCCGGCAGCGAGGCACAAGATGTGGCCAAGTGGCTTGGTGCGGCTGCAGAGCAATTATATGAAGGCAGACCCGGCGACGACGCTACTGTTGTGGTCCTGCGCGGCAGGGAGAGCCGTGCGGTCACCCTTGCAGTTGGTCCGCCTCTGGATCCTGAAGAAGATGCGCGGTTTGCGCAAACGCTGGCTGCGGCTCCTGGCAAAAAAGTGGTCTGCGGCGGTACAACCAGCAAAATCATCGCCAGGGAATGGGGAGAGGAGCTGGAAGTGGACCTGAGAGAGCCGGGGCACCTGCCCCCTACAGGCAAGCTCCAGGGAGTGGATCTGGTAACTGAAGGTGTGATCACCTTGTCCCAGGCGAAACAGCTCCTTGAGAGCCAAGAGCCGTTAGATGGTTTTGATGGGGCAAGCAGACTTGCCAGGATTCTCAAAAAAAGCGATGAGATCAATTTTCTGGTGGGAAGGGCCATCAATCCTGCTCATCAGAATCCAAATTTCCCCTTGAGTTTGGGGTTGAAAAGCCAGCTGGTCAGAGAGCTGGCGCAGCAACTAAAAAAAATGAACAAAAAAGTCACAGTAGAGTATTTTTAAGCTGTGGCTGACAAGGAGGGATTCAGTTGACAAAGGAGACCAGAAGCTTCGAGCGCGTGAACAAAATTATTGAGAAATATGAAGGAAAGCGCTCTTCGCTGATTGCTATTCTCCAAGAGGTGCAGGAAGAATACCGCTACCTGCCAGAAGAGATCTTAACGTACATCGCTACAGCCATGGACATTTCCCCAGCATCTATTTACGGCGTTGCAACCTTCTACGCCCAGTTCTCCTTGGCTCCCAAGGGCAAATACGTGATTAAAATTTGCGATGGCACAGCTTGCCACGTGCGGGGCTCCAATGGGCTTAAGGAAGCAATCGAAGAAAAGTTGGGCTTAAGCAAAGGGAAAAACACCACAGACGATCTCCTCTTCACTTTGGAGATGGTCTCGTGCCTCGGCGCTTGCGGCCTTGCACCGGTAATGATGGTGAACGAGCAAGTTTACGGACAGGTGACGCCAGAGAAGGTTAAAGAGATCCTGGACGAGATTATCCAGAAGGAGGGTGTGCCCGCATGAAGCTAGACCGCAGTTCTCTTGCTGCCCTGCGGCAGGAAGGGAAGGATAAGCTGAAAACAAAGAAAAGAGTTTTGGTCTGCGCAGGTACCGGCTGTGTGGCCAACGGGTCACTGGCGATTTACAACCGCCTTTGCGAACTAGTTAAAGAGCAGGGGCTGGCTGTGGAAGTTATAGCCCAGAGGGAAGACGGCATCGATGTCGCAAAAAGCGGCTGTCACGGTTTTTGCGAAATGGGACCTCTGGTTCGAATTGAACCAGTCGGCATTCTCTACACGAAAGTCAAGCTGGAAGATGTGGAAGAGATCGTGGAGAGCTCTCTTAAAGGGGACGAGATCGTAGAAAGGCTGATCTACCATCATCCAGTTACCAAAGAAAGCTATGCCAAGGAAGAGGACATCCCCTTCTATAAAAAGCAGCACCGCTACTCCCTCTCTGAGTGCGGCAATATAGACCCTGACGACCTTTTGGAATACTTGGCCCACGGCGGCTATGAGGCTTTAGAGAAAGCCCTCTTTGAAATGAAGCCAGAAGATGTTATCGAAGAGGTTACAACTTCAGGTCTGAGAGGCCGCGGCGGTGGAGGATTCCCAACAGGCCGCAAATGGCAGTTTGCCCGGGCAGCAGAAGGCAGCCCCAAGTATATAATCTGCAACGGCGACGAAGGAGATCCAGGCGCCTTCATGGACCGCAGCTTGATGGAAGGAGACCCTCACCGCCTAATCGAAGGCATGCTCATTGCAGCCTATGCCATCGGCGCATCTGAGGGCTATATCTATGTGCGGGCTGAATATCCCTTGGCAGTAAAAAGGCTTCGGAAAGCCATCGCTGACGCAGAAGAGAGAGGACTTTTAGGCGAGGACATTTTAGGCAGCGGCTTCAGCTTTAACCTGAAGATAAAAGAAGGAGCAGGTGCTTTCGTCTGCGGCGAGGAATCTGCACTGATTGCTTCAATCGAAGGCGAGCGGGGCATGCCAAGACCCAAACCGCCGTTTCCTGCCAACAAAGGACTTTGGGGCAAGCCAACCATCATCAACAACGTAGAGACCTTTGTCAACGTGCCTTTGATTATCCGCGATGGCGCCGAAGAATTCAGGAAGTTGGGCACAGAAAAGAGCCCAGGCACAAAAACCTTTGCCATTACAGGACAAGTTGCCAACACCGGGCTCATCGAGGTTCCCATGGGAACCACCCTCAGGGAAGTGGTCTACGAGATCGGCGGCGGGCTAAGAGGCGGAAAAGAATTCAAAGCCGTGCAAATCGGCGGTCCCTCTGGCGGCTGCTTGACTGCAGAACACTTGGATCTGCCCCTTGACTTTGACTCTCTAGCAAAAGCGGGCGCCATGATCGGCTCCGGCGGCATGGTGGTCATGGACCAAGACACCTGTATTGTTGAGGTAGCACGCTTCTTCATGAACTTCACCCAAAACGAATCCTGCGGCAAGTGCGTGCCCTGCCGTGAAGGTACCAAGAGGATGCTGGAGATTCTGGAGCGAATCGTAGCAGGAGAAGGAAAGGAAGAGGACCTGGATTACCTCGAAGAGCTGGGTACGGTAATCCGCGAGACTTCCTTATGCGGATTAGGCAAAACCGCACCTAATCCTGTCCTCACAACGCTGCGGTATTTCCGGGATGAATACCTGGCCCACGTACGGGACAAGAAGTGTCCAGCAGGCGAGTGCAAAGCTTTGGCAGGCTACTGGATCGATCCCGAGCTCTGCCGCGGCTGCAGCAAGTGTGCCCGGACCTGCCCGGTCGATGCAATCAGCGGCAAGATCAAAGAACCATATGTAATCGATGAAGACAAGTGCATCAGGTGCGGTGCATGTAAAGAAGCATGTCCCTTTGGAGCAATTACTGGCTAAAGGAGGTGCCAGCATGGCAGAGATGATAATAGACGGCGTAGCCGTGGAATTTACAGATGAAAAGAATCTTTTAGAGGTAGTTCGCAAGGCTGGAATAGAGCTGCCAACTTTCTGCTATCACTCTGAGCTCAGCATCTACGGTGCGTGCCGGATGTGTATGGTGGAGGTAGAGGGACGGGGGATGGTGGCTTCCTGTTCTGTCCCGCCTGAGGAAGGACTGGTTGTGCGCACCAACACCCCGAAACTGCAGCGCTCGAGAAGGATGATTTTGGAGCTCTTGTTGGCAAACCACCATCGGGATTGTACAACCTGCGAAAAGAGCGGTGCTTGCAAGCTGCAGGACCTTGCCCAAAGAATGGGAGTGCGTCAGGTCCGGTTCGGCTACAGGGAAAAAATGCTCCCCATAGACACGAGTTCCCCTGCCATTGTGCGGGACCCCAACAAATGCATCCTCTGCGGCGACTGCGTAAGGGTCTGCTCTGAGGTGCAGGGAATTGGCGTCCTGGACTTCGCCAACCGCGGTTCCGAGGCAGTTGTCAGTCCCGCTTTCGGCAAGAACCTAGCTGATGTGGACTGTGTCAACTGCGGTCAGTGCGTTTCAGTCTGTCCCACAGGTGCCCTTGTTGTCCGCTCTGAGATTCAGGATGTGTTCGAAGCCCTCAACGACCCAGAGAAAGTTGTTGTGGCGCAGATCGCGCCTGCTGTCCGGGTGGCAATTGGCGAGGAGTTTGGCTTGGAGCCAGGTCAAGTGGCCATGGGGCAAATGGTGGCTTCCTTGAAGAAAATGGGTTTTGCCAAGGTTTTCGACACAAGCTTTGCTGCAGATCTCACGGTTCTTGAGGAAACCCACGAATTTCTGGAGCGGCTGCAAAAGGGAGAGAAGCTCCCCCAGTTCACATCCTGCTGTCCTGGCTGGGTAAAGTATGCTGAGCAGTACCATCCGGAACTTTTGGACCAGCTTTCCAGCTGCAGGTCTCCTCAGCAGATGTTCGGCTCTGTTGCCAAACGCTTCCTGGCCAAAGAATTGGGCGTTGAGCCGCAGAATCTGGTTGTAGTGTCCATTATGCCCTGTACAGCCAAAAAGTTCGAAGCTAAACGTCCGGAGTTTACCAACCAGATAGATGGCGTTAAAGTTGCAGATGTAGATCACGTCCTCACAACCGGGGAACTGGCGAGGATGATTAAAGAGTACGGTCTGGACTTCAACAACCTCGAACCAGAGTCTTTGGACATGCCCTTCGGCCTGTCTTCCGGCGCAGGCATGATCTTCGGCAACAGCGGCGGCGTTGCGGAAGCAGTGCTGAGAGCAGCAAGCGAGATGGCCACAGGCCAGAGTTCTCTCCAGGTAAACTTCTCAGAGGTCCGGGGACTTGAAGGCATTCGCGAGGCAGAGGTAGATGTGGCAGGCACGAAAGTGCGGCTGGCAGTTGTGCACAGCCTCAGCAACGTCAAGGAGCTCTTGAAGAAGCTTGCTGCAGGCGAAGTTGCCTATGACCTGATCGAGGTCATGGCCTGTCCAGGTGGCTGCATTGGCGGCGGCGGACAGCCCATCCCCAACGACACAAACGCGAGAGCCAAGAGGCGCAAAGGACTTTATTCCGTAGACAGACAGCAGACCCTGCGCAAAAGCCAGGACAACCCGCTGCTGAAAAACCTCTACAACAAATATTTGAAAGAACCAGGCGGCGAGCTTTCCCACCAGCTGCTGCACACAGAATACGGCACCAGAAGGCGCATTGCAGGCGAGGAGATCAACCTGGTCACAAACAACGGCAAGTCAAAAGTTGAAGTGGCAGTATGCGTCGGCACCTGCTGCTATCTGGGCGGCTCATACAATACCCTGCAGGAACTCCTCCGCAGGGTGAAAGAGGAAGGGCTGCAGGAGAGAGTGGACGTCCGCGCCACCTTCTGCCTTGAAAACTGTGCAGGCAGCCCGTCTGTGCAGATTGGCGACGAGGTTATAGGCGGCTCTGATCCGTCTAGTGTAGATAAGCTCATGGAAAAGATTAAAGGCAAGCTGCAGTAGTCTCCTTACGAAGAGGCGAGGAAAAGCCTCGCCTCTTTGTAATTCCTGGCATCGAAGAACGGGACCTGCCCCGTCAGCGCCAAAAAATTAATATTTCATGAAAAAATGTGCCTGAGAACAGTATAGTCTCCAGGCACATTTTTTTTTCGCCTGCATATAGTGTAAAGAAGGGGTGTTTGGCCGGGGCTTTTTCAAATCAATGAAAGGAGGAAAGGGAAAATGGCAATTACTTTAAAAAACGAACAGGTTTGGCTGTCTGTACCTTGCGGCAAACATAATGGTCAGGCAGTGGTGGAAGGTTCATTTGCCTTGGAAGAGGAACTGGAGAGAATAGTGGCTCTCGATGCAGTGCCGGTTTTGGAGAGCGTCGAGGTAGAAGAGGAAAAGGTGATCATCAGAGGTTCCATGAACATAGACCTCTTGTACCAGCCCACAGACAGCTGGGGAGGGGTGGCCCTGGTTGCAAAAAGGTGGCTAAATTGTCTTCCTTTCGAACAAGAACTGGAAGCAAGCGGTGCAAAATCAGGGATGACAGCAAATGCCCGCTTGGCTGTTGAGGGTTCCCGTTATGAAGGTTTTGGCAAAGAGCTGGACTACAGCGCTGTGGTGTCAATTGAGGTGAAACTTTCTGAACAGAAAAAGATCGCCCTTGCCACAGATGCCCTTTCAGTGCCGCCTGGACAATTGTCTTTGGAGAAAAAGATCGTCAGCTACACAGTGCCTTTGGAGAACATAAAACAGGAGGCAGCAGTGGACGGGGTGCTGATCCTGCCGCCTGAGCTTCCTGATTTGGGGGAAATTGTCCAGGGGAAAGCAGATGCTAGAGCAACCAATTTGAATCTCAATTTTGGAGAGGGTCAAGCGGAAATCTCCGGCTGTATGGATCTGTCTTTGCTGTACTATACAGCCTCTCCTGAAGGCGTGCCTCCTCAGCTGGGGAGCGTCCAGATGCATGGAGTACTGCCTTTTGACATCTCTGTCAGCATCCCTGCTTTGGGAGAGAAAGCTAGAGGCAAGGTAAAGCTGAGAGTTTCAGATTTTCAATTAACTCCCCAAGCCCCCAGGGAAGTTGCAGTCAATTTGAAGCTGGATGTAAATTTGGATTTGTTTGAACAGCGCAAGCTCCGCCTCCTTACAGATCTGAGCTCCAAAGGCGACTTGGTAGTTGCCCAAAGAAAAGAGACCTTCCAGCACGAGGTATTAATCGGTGAAAATACAAACGAGTTCTCAGTGCAGGGGGGCCTAATTCTGCCAGCAGGAGAATTGCCAATCGCCCAGGTGCTCCGCCTTGTACCTTTCATCAGCTCCCAGGAGGAGAGGATAGTAGAGGAGAGGGTGGTGGTAGAAGCACAAGTTGGTTTTGATCTGTTCTATTTGGTGGATGACACCACAGTTGACTCTCCTTTCCGGAAGGTAACGTGGTCAGATGTCCTGCACATAGAACAGATGGTTCCCATCAGCGGCGCCGAGGAGGGGATGGAAGCAGTCTGTCAGCTGGAACTTACAGATCTGGCTTGGGAACTATTGGATCCAGCCTCCATGAGGGTCCAACTAAGAGGAAGGGTTCAAGCCCAGGTGTCTGCTGTTGAGGAATTGGAGCTGGTAGCAGAAGCCACAGATGTGACAAAGCTTGACGAGGACATTTCAATGATCTACTACATAGTCCAGCCAGGGGACACACCTTGGAAAGTTGCCAGCCGCTACGGCCAAAGCGTAGATTCGCTCTTGGCGGCAAACGAAGCAGTCAATTTTACCCCAGGCAGCCACCTGCTGATCTTGAACGGGACTGGCTGAGCTGATGCCGCACAAAAAACATCTAGGCAAAGAGAAAAAGAGGCTGACCTGAAAGGTGCAGCCTCTTTTGCCTTTACGGTTTCACATTGAAGTGATCGGCAATACCAGCGTAAATATACCATGCTTCTTTCCAGTTGTAAGCTGGATCCTTCAGTCTTGCCTCTTCATACCTGTTGCTCACAAAACCAGCTTCAACCAGCACTGCAGGCATGTTGGTGTTGCGAAGCACATAAAAGTTTGCTGTCTTTGCGCCCAGGTTTCCAGTTCCCAGCCCTTGGGCCAGGCGCTTTTGAATTTTGTTGCGCAGGTCCTGGCTTGCCCAACTGGCACCAGGTGCGCAGTAGGTTTCAACGCCTTTCAAATTGGGGTTTGTCGATGCATTGTGGTGGATGGAGATAAACCTGTCTGCCCCCCAATTGTTTGCTTTGGCTACCCTGCCTGCCAAGCTCACATCTTGATTCTGGGGACGGGTCAAGAGCACTTTTGCTCCTCCCCGGGTTTCAAGGTAGTGTTTGACAGCTGTGGAGACTCGCCAGTTGGCATCGGCTTCTCTCAGCCCTGTGGGCCCGACAGCACCTGGATTTCTGCCGCCGTGGCCTGGATCCACCACGATCTTCCTGCCTGCCAAACCCCAGTTTGCTTCGGACGAGCCTCCTGCGAGCAACACGAGACAAACACTGAACACTATCAGCTGCTTCATAATGTCCTCCTCAGAATGAAATATTCCAGCCCGCCTTAAGCCTTGTAGATAAAGATTCTGCAGCCAGGAGATCCCAGGCAAGAGAGAATCCATGGGGCAAGTAGAGGGCAGCGCCCAGGTTCTTCTGCCAGGATTCCTCGATCTTGCGGGCTTTTGTGTGAACTTCTAAGACAAACTTCTCCAATTGTCTGCCCCAAGAGGCAGCCAGTCCCACGGAACCCGTGGTGAAAGGTAGGGCCGTCTCAGAGAGGAGCTGAGCTGCCTCTCTGCCCCCGAGATTTGAGAGAATGGGCGCAAACTCAGGGTCCACCACGGCAACTGCCAAAGTGAGGGCGGAGCGCTGCCACTGCCAGCTGCCGGAAACCTCAAGGGCAGGCGCTGCTTTTCCTTGATCCTGCCAAAGGGCGCCCTGGCTTTGGATTATACCGCCAAAGGCTGGAAAGGCCACCTGTCCGCCTAAGGCTCTGGCTGCGCCGAATTCATCGGGCACTGCCAGGACCTCCCAGGCAAGGTTCTGGTTTTGGCCTGCTACAGAGAAGCAGAATAGTGTATCCCTTGAGACCACAAAATCTGTGCCTGGCCAATACAGAGAGCTGAGCCGGAAGGCTCCTCCTGAAAACCGGAGTTTCCCAATCTGCCAGCTTCCCTCCAAGCCTTCCAGGGCAATAGGGGCTCCTCCCAAAAGGGAGTTGTTCCAGTCTGGCTGGAATCTGCCGGCTCGCAGTTGCCAGGGGCCTCCATCGTGATAGCCGAAGGCCTCGTGGATGAGGAGAGGACCAAAAGTGCTCTGCCTGCCCCAGCTGCCATCTGAAGCATAGCCAACTCCCCAGTTGCCGGCATCCATAAGTTCCAGGCCGAAGCCAGTTCCCTCTTGGCTCTGCCAACTAAAGCCCAAGTTCAGCTTTTGGGTCCAGCTGGGGTTTGTGACCTGGGGCGGCTCCTCTATGCCCAAGAGGTTCTCTTCCCAATCCGGAAGCTGGAGCTGTCCGCTCCAAACTTCGCCATCAAGCTGCCAGCTGCCCCCCAGGCTCAGCAGGGAAGCGTGGGCTGCAGAAAGTGAGGTGAGTGTGAAAATTAGCGCCATGCATAAGTGTTTCTTCTGCAACATTTACCCTCCTTTCCTTATTTCGTCAGCCTTGTTTCTCCCTACCAGGGTTGGAGAATTAAGGCTAATGTTGGAGGTATTCTGCAATTACTCCTTCAAACCTTCTGGGAATGGGTGGCAGCAGCATATTTCTCCCCAAGAGAAGGCAGTTTTCCAAAAGGCTGAAGAAAAAAATAATATTGTGGCTGATGATGGCCAACACTATAGGTAACATTAGCAAGGGGGGATGAATTTGCGCTTGCCTTTCCCCAGAAGGAGAAAAAAACAGCTTGAAGACTTTTCCCCTTTAGATCTGTCACAGCAGAACGCTCAGCAGAGAGTCAAACTTAAAACCTCAGCAAAGGCCAATGCTGAAAGGCTCCAAGAGCTTGTTGGAAAAAATGCAGACTTCCACTTGAGGGAGCTAGTAATTCCCACGAGCCCACAAGTTGTAGCGCAGATATGTTTCATAGAAACCCTTACCGATTCCAACCTTTTCGACAGGCAAATCCTGCGCCCGCTGCTTGAGAGGGAGAAACAGCTCACCTTAAAAGAACTGCCAGGGGATACCCTCAGCAAAAAGATTGGTTCCAACTTGATTCACTCTGCCAAAGTCCGAGAGCTCAAATATGAAGACGAGGTGTTAAGCA
The DNA here is from genome assembly GCA_001512905.1 of Clostridia bacterium DTU084. GTDB lineage: Bacteria > Bacillota > DTU084 > DTU084 > DTU084 > DTU084. The sequence goes on from LFTB01000108.1 coordinate 12,538, forward strand.
ACATCTTCTACGGTGGGGTAATCATCTTCTTGGAAGGCTCAGAGATCGCTTTGGCAGTAGGGCTAAAGAGGGTGCCGGAGAGAGGAATTACAGAACCACAAGACGAAGCTGCAAGGCGCGGCCCGCACCAGGGGTTTACAGAATGCCTCTCTTCAAATATGGCTTTAGTACGCATGAGGCTGAAAACAGGCAAACTGCGGTTCGAGTCCTTTCGGGTGGGCAGGCTATCTAAAACTGATGGGGCTGTTGTGTATATCGAGGGGATCGCCAATCCTGCTTTGGTTGAAGAGGCTAGGAGGCGAATCCGCAGCTTGGATGTGGATATGGTGGAGGACAATAGTATTTTGGAGATGCTGATTCAGGATCATCCCAAGATGGTTTTTCCCACCACCTTTTACACTGAAAGGCCAGATTTGGCAGCAAGCTCTTTGGCAGAAGGACGAATAGCGATCCTGCTGGAGAATTCCCCCACATGCCTCATCGTCCCTGCCAACTTTTACGATTTTTTCAAGACTGCAGAAGATAACTATCTCCGCTGGCCTTTTACCGCTTTTCTCAGGGTGGCCAGGATTTTAGCTGGTTTAATTGCCCTTTGGGCGCCAGCTATCTATATTGCCATCACAACCTTTCACCATGAAATGCTCCCTACACCCTTGGCGCTGAGCATCGCAGCTGCCAGGGAAAACGTTCCTTTCCCTGCTTTTTTGGAGGTCTTCAGCATGGAACTTGTCCTGGAGCTGGTTTTTGAAGCTGGAGTGAGACTGCCTTCGCCTGTTGGACAGACCATCGGCATTGTAGGGGCTGTGGTGCTGGGACAGGCAGCAGTATCAGCGCAGCTGGTGAGCCCTATTTTGGTGATCGTTGTGGCAATTTCTGCCATCGCCTCTTTTATGGTGCCTTTATACGTCAGAGAGCAGGGCGTCAGGCTCCTGCGTTTTCCAGTTATGATTTTAGGCGCAACCATGGGTCTGTACGGCATCATGGCTGGCATGGCAGCTATCGTTGCTGTGCAGTGCGCCATCACATCCTTCGGCCAACCTTACATGACGCCTTTAGCTCCGCTGTGGCCGGGAACACTGCAAGATCTCTTGTTTAGGTCTTCCCACTGGCAAGCAGATGCGCGGCCCGGCTGGCTGAGGACGGTCGATCGGAGGAGGCAGGCTGAAATAGTGCGGGACTGGGAAAAAGACGGAGCTAATCCCGACGGAGAGGTGGATTTGTCAGGGGAATGAGAACTTTGGAGAAAATCGATCCCGGACAGCTGATGCTGCTTGTGATGTTCACCGTCCCTTCAACAATACAGCTTACCCTGCCGAGAATGCTGGCCAAAGTTGCGCAGGAATCTGGTTGGATGAGCGCACTGTTAGGATCTGTTCTGGGCTTTTTCGTGCTGGCCCTCTCTGCCCTGGTTGCATTAAGGCTGCCGCCTGGTCCCCTGCCGACAGCCCTCGAGGCTCTTTTGGGCAAATTTTGGGGCAAGGCAGTCTGCCTGTTTTTGGCAGTCTGCCTGTTCAGCTATATTCCTTTGATGCATAGAATTTTTGGCACGGCCATAAATGTGGGGATGATGCCCTTCACCCCTCTGAGTGTCTTGCTTATTATCTTCAGCATCAATATTTTTCTCCTTGTCTACTTGGGACTGGAGACCATTGCCCGTTCAGCGCAAGCTTTTTTCCCTGTTCTGCTGCTCTTTTTTTTGTTTGTGGTCATAGGTGCCCTGCCATTGATGAGCCTCCAGAGGCTTAAACCGTTTTTTGGCAATGGACTGTGGCCGATTATTCAGGGCACGTCATTGGTAACTCCATATTTTGGGGAAGGAGTGATTGTGTTAGCATTAATACCGTCTTTGTCTGACCAAAAAAAAGCCTGGAGAAGTATTGGTTTGGCTTCTTTTTTTATCGGTTTGGTCTTTACCGGTGTCACAGTGGCATCTTTGGCGGCCTTTGGCGCCACTTGGACTGCCTCTGTACCTTATCCTGTCTTGAGGCTTGCCAGGAATGTAGCAATCGGCAGGTTCATCCATCGTTTTGAGCCTTTTTTCATGGCAGTTTGGTACATATCTGTCTATATTAAAACCAGCCTCTTGGTGTTTTTGACAGGCAAACTATTGGCAGCTGTTTTCAACCAGGAAAACTATAGACTGTTATGCGCTATTATTCTAATTCTGGCCTTTCCGCTTGCTTTTCTGCCCCCGGATCAGCTGAGTGTGTTTCATCTGCAGTTTGGCTTTGCCAAGGTGGTGAGTATAGTGGTAGGGGTTGTGCTGCCGCTGGTTTTACTTCCCTTCACCTTCAAAGGGGGTGTGCAAAAATGAGAAAGAGTCTGCTTTGGCTGCTTTTAGCTGTGGTGCCTCTTCTGGGAGGATGTTGGGACGCAATAGAGATCGAAAATCTCAAATTTATTATGGTGATGGGAATAGATAGAGAACCTTCAGGACGCGTGCTGGTGAGTCTTCATGCAGTGAATGTAGAGCAGCTGAACGTATCCACTGAAAGCAGCTCTTCAAGTGGCGGCGAGCTCCCATATTACTTGACCACTGTCCGGGGGCGCAGCCTCTACGAAGCTTTTCACAATTACTTCACCAGAAAACACGGAAGAAGAGGGCACTTTAGCCACCTGCAGGCAATTATCCTGGGCGAGGAATTTGCCAAAGATTCTTTGCCAGAATGTATAGACTGGCTGAATCGTGAACGGGAACTGAGTGTGGAAACGGAAATTTTCCTGGCCAGGGGCAGGGCTTACGACCTGATGAAGGTCAAACCAATACAAGAGCGGGTTTCCGGCTCCTTCATAGAAGGGCTGGAGACGGAAACCGCAAATATCGGCTTCGTCCCAACTGCTACTGTTCCCATTTTGCTGACCGCTTTCACCACCCCAGGCAGGGAAGCAATAATTCCGCTTCTGGAAAAAGGCAAACTCGATCTTTTAGGGCAGGGGGAGAAGAACGAAACCCTGCAGTTAGGGGGAGCGGGGGTGTTTCGCGGCAGCAAGTTCTGCGGCTGGCTGACGCCTAATGAGACAAGGGGTTATTTGTGGATCACGGGAAAGCCAAGAGATCCTTTGGTGATAGTTGGGATGGACGAAAGGAAAGTTGCTTTTGACGTACAGGAAATTAAGCGCAAAATTAAACCCCATATCACTGGGAACAAGGTCAGGATCAGTGTGGAGATGGAAGCCAGAGGGGAAGTGGCAGAGATCTTCGGACGAGGACCTCATGTAGACGAAGCTTTCTTCAAAGAGGTAGGGAAAAGGGCCGCAGATGAGATCAAGCAGGAAATAAAGAATACAATAGCCCTGGCTCAGCGCCTGGGCAGCGATTTCATCGGTTTTGGAGAGATTGTCCGGGGCAGCACAAACAACAAAAAGTGGAAGGAGCTTGATTGGCGAACACAATTTCCACAGGTTCCCGTTGAAGTGAAAGTCAAGGGGCTTGTTCGCAGAAGCGGCGTGGCTGTAGAACAGCTTAAGGCTTGGTAGTTTTAAGTGAGAGCAGATATAAAACCAGGGGGAATAAGACCTGAAATGGAAGGGACAAGATAGGATAAATGAATTGGCCGAACACGGCAGTTTTGTTGTAGTTGGTAAAGAGGTTTAAGCTGATGGTGCAGATTACCAGCCCCAATGGGAAAAGGAGAGGGCGGTAGTGGCTGAGTTTAAACAACTGCATAAGGCCTGCGGCTATGTTCCAGCAGCAGATGCCCAGCTTCAGGAAGGCTCCAAAACCCCAGACGAAAACGCTCGCCCCTTCCAGCCGGGTGAGGAAATTAGCCACCCTGATTCCCCTCACAAGTGAAAGACCTGGGAAAACAGTTTGCTGAATATCGCTGCCGAAAACAGCAATCTGGAGCAAGGAGTCGCAAACAAAGATAAGCGCGACGGCAATGTGGCTTAAAAAAAGATACCTCCTTCCAGCTTTTGCGTCTGTGGTCAGGGGAAGGATGCTGGAAAACAGCACAGTTTCCCCAAAGGGGAAAGCAAAAGTTGCCCAGCTGGCTTGGAATAGTTTTCTCCACTGGATATCAAACAGAGGAAGGAGATAATCCCACCGGATCAGGTCAGGTGTGCTCAAGACTAAAACTCCGCTCAGCACCGTCACTACCAACAGAGAAGGGAAGAGGAGTTCTGCAAGCCTGCCAAGGCACTCTATGCCCCCGCGTGTGGCCAAAAGCACAGTGAACAAAAACGCTCCCTTAATCACCACAGGCGGAGTTTCAGGCATAAAGGCAATTATAGTGATGGCAGAGATATTTGAGAGAATCAAGCTGGCCAGGATTAAAAAATAGAACAGATAACAGAGGGAAATGATGCTCCCCCAAAAATTTCCTAACCGCCGCACGAGGCCATCAATTAATGGCTCCTGCCAGCTGAGGGCAACTTTGGACCAGAGCCAAAGGGCCCCCATCCCGAAGCTGGCAGCGATAACGAGTGCAATCCAGCTTGCCCGGCCAGCAAAGGTGGAGGAGAAGGCGATGGTGGTAGTGCCAATTAAGTAGCTGCTGAAAAGGGCCACCAGTTGCTTTTTGCTGATCCGCTCCTGCATAAAGTCACCTCCAAAACAGTTATAGATATTCCCAAATCTGGGTATCTTTATAAGAACATGAGCAATCAATCAAGGAGATCAGATGCGTAAGCTGAGGAGAAAAACTGGAAAGAAGGTCCAATTTCGACATGATCCAGCACCTGAGGAATTATTGCAAACGTTAAATGAGGTGCCCCTGTTTTCGGAACTTGAGGCTGTACTGGAGAAAATACAAGAGATTTTCGGCCAGGCAGCAGATCTGGTGACGAGGCGCCTGAAGGTCAACTCAGGCCAGCTGGCTCTTGTTTACTTGGACGGAATGGTGAATAAAACCAGCGTTGAGAAAGTCCTTAACGAAATTTTGCTGATTCGCCCTCAGGCTGAGGACGCTGGGTTGAGGCTGGGAACTGACCTTGTGCGCTGGCTGGAGAGGGGCCTTGCTGTAGGCAACGTTAAAGTTGAGGAAAGTTTTGGCGGAGTGGTCCGGGGAATCCTCAACGGCGAAACAGCTCTTCTGGCTGACGGCGAGGGTGAGGCGCTGCTTTTGGAAACAGAAGAATTTGAAAAGCGCGCTGTAAGCGAACCTCAGGTGGAAGCGCTGGTTCGGGGGCCCAGGGAGGGGTTTGTAGAGAACATTGGCACCAACTTAACCATGATCCGCAGGAGGCTCCGCCACCCGAGCCTCAGGGTGGAAAAACTTGTTTTAGGCGACCTTACCAACACAAAGGTGGCTGTTCTTTATCTAGAGGGAGTAGCCCTTGAAGCGGTTGTAGAGGAAGTGCGCCGCAGGATCCGCCAGATTAAAATCGATGGTGTTCTGGAAAGCAATTACCTAGAAGAATTAATTGAAGACTCCCCGTTTTCCATTTTTCCCCAGATCGGCACTACAGAGCGTCCGGATCGAGCGGTAGCATCTCTCCTAGAGGGAAGGGTATTGATCTTGACAGACGGCACGCCCTTTGTCCTCTATGTGCCCATGATCTTTACCAGCCTCATTCATTCTCCAGAGGATTATTATCACCGCTGGCATTTGGTCCTCGGCATCCGCCTTTTGAGGACATTGGGCTTTTTTATTACTCTTTTTCTGCCTTCAGTTTATATTGCCCTGACAACCTTTCATCAGGAGCTGATACCTACACCACTGGCCATTAGTTTGGCCATGCAGCGGGAACAGGTACCGTATCCTGCAGCAGTAGAGGCATTTTTGATGCAGCTGATTTTCGAGATATTGGTAGAGGCCGGCCTTCGCCTGCCGCGTCCGTTGGGACAGGCCATCAGCATTGTAGGGGCGCTGGTGATTGGTGAAGCTGCAGTGCAGGCGGGGCTTGTTTCAGCAGCGATGGTAATCGTGATTTCCACAACAGCAATCGCTGCTTTTCTCTTTCCTTCCTATGAGCTCTCTTTATCCGTGCGCCTTCTGCGGTTTCCCATGATGCTTTTGAGTTCAGTTTTGGGATTGTTTGGCATTTTTTATGGGCTCATGCTCCTTTTGACTCACCTGGTGCAGCTGCGCTCTTTTGGTCTTCCTTTTATGACGCCAATGGCGCCATTTTTCGCTCGCGATCAGCATGACGAACTCTTCAGGGCTCCCTGGTGGGCTATGCGGAAGAGGCCAAAGATAATCGGCAGCAGTGACCCTACGCGGCAGACAAGCAGCATTTCCCGAAAGCATCTTGAACTGGAGGCAGAGGTTGAGGAAAGGAAAAAGGAAAAATGAAGCGCTGGATTTTGCTGCTATTCTGTTTATGTTTCCTTGCCGGCTGCTGGGACAGGCGGGAAATAAATGAACTCGCCTTTGTGTCTTCTGCGGCGATTGATAAAGATGGGGACAGGTGGCATGTGACCGTAGAGCTCTTTGAGCCAGGCGGCATGCAGGGAGAGAAGAGCAATTCGGCAAAAGGGCGGCAAGGCTGGCTTGTGGAAGCAGCTGGCGAATCTATTTTCAGCGCCATTAGAAATTTAGCCAAGGTGGTGCCGAGGAGAGTTTATTGGTCCCATTGCCAAGGGATAATTTTGGGAGAGGAGGCTGCAAAGGAGGGCCTTGCAGAATTTTTGGACTTTTGTGTGCGGGATCAAGAGGTGAGAAGCAGCGTGCTGCTCTTCGTGAGCCATGGTAAGGCGAAGAAACTCGTGATTGAGACTGTCGGCAGCATCGACGACACACTGGGTTTACAGCTGGCTGGCCTGGCAAACATAGCTAAACTCGCCAGCTCCAATCTCGTCACCACTGTCCGTGATTTTTCGGTAGACCTTGCAACAGACGGGGTATCTCCCATGCTCTGCGGTTTGAAACTGGTTCCCACCAAAACCTTGCCTGGCAGTTTCAGCAGCAAAGACGGGGATGTGAAGGCTGCATCCGGCGTCAAGGTTCAATTAGAAGGGCAAGCCCTCTTCCGCCAGACCAAAATGGTAGGCTGGCTGCCTGAAAACCAGGTGAGAGGGATTCTGTGGATATTAAATCCCCCCACAGGTGCAATTATAAACGTCAAGGTTCCAGGCACTCAGCAGAGGGTGTCTTTGGAACTCGTGAAGGTAAGGAGCAATTTACAGTTAAAAGCCAATGGAGGTGAAAGACGGCTGGTAATAGGTGTGGAGGGAGAAATTTCTTTAGGCGGACAGGCAAGTTCCAGGAACTTAAATCTCGCTGCCAGCGCCCGCTCACTGCAGCGGCAGTGCGAAGCCGTAATCAGAAACGAGATCCAGCAGGCAATTGAAACTGCAATGAAGCTGCAGGTAGACCCCTTTGGTTTTGGCCATTTCATCCACACAAAGGATCCAAAGTATTGGCACCGAGTGAGAACAAACTGGCCAGAGAAACTCCCACCGATAAGCTACGCGATCGAGATGAAGCTTGTATCAAGCGGTCTTAAGACAGGGGGGCCGGCTTTGGAACGGAGACTTGACAAATGATTTTTTTGCTGATTATCCTGTACCTGGCCATCTTTTTTCTGGAAGGGCCAGCTCTAATCAAAGAGGAAGACTGGAAAACCTTTTCAGTTTTCTTGGCCCTTTTGGCCTTGGGGATGGCTTTGAGCATCAGGGCGGCTTTTGGCAGCTATGAGCTGTCAAAGCCGCTGGAGGCCCTTTTTGCCCCGTTGGCAGAACTCCTTTTTGGACATTCTCCTATTTAGGAATCGCAGCAAAGGCGCTTAATTCCCTTTCTAAAAGCTGGCCCAAAGCCTCTTTGCCCTCTAAATATAGGGAGTAGTTTGCCCCACGCAGCCTTTGGTTTACAGCTGCAGGAGAAATTCCTAAATAATTTGCAACCTTCTGTTGGGAAGCAAGTTTTGAGACAAGAACTACTGCTTCTCTCTGCTCGCAGGTCCACCCGCTTCTCAGTGAAAAAAGGAGATTAGCCAGAGCATTTATGGCAGGCAGGACAGTGCTAGGGAAGGAAAACATAACAGACCTTTTCTTTTTTTGGCTAGGCGCAGAGCCTCTTCAGCCCTGTGCCAGACAGGTCCATCCATTCCGATTGCCTCTGGCCTGAGGGAAGTGGTCAAATTGCCTGCTCCGAAGCCAAAGCGCACGGCAACAGGCTCCATTTTTTGGCAGATCTCCTCGATTAGATCAAACAGTTGCCCAGAGCATGTAGGGAAGAGAAGGGCCTGGGCCTCGTCGCCGTGGGTTATGATCATTTTCGCTGCGAGGTGGTCTTTGTAAAGTAAATTGATTTCCTCAGCCACTTGAAAAACTTTTTTTCGCTCGATAATTTTCCGAGAGGCAACAAGATCAAGTTTCATCCCCAAATACATTAGAAAACCCTTCTTTGTAAGTAAATCAGACAAATAAGATATACATAGTTCCCAATAGATAGTATTCTGTAAAATGGGATTTTTCAAATTGTCGAAAGCGCACTAGAGATTTTACCGCAAGGACATATCCTAAGCCTTCAGCATAGCCGCACAGAAGCAGCAACACAAGCAGCCAACGCTCCAGCGTTCCAATATGTCGCCCTGCTCGTAATGTTTTAGAGTCTATTTGTGAATCGTCTTTATTTTTTCGTTGATTTTTCCCAAGAAAGTCCGAATTAAATAATTTGCTGGAGGTCCTAAAACAAAAATACCGCAATGAGCTCTGGCTTTATAACTTTCGTTATTGTATAGTAGATCTCGTTTCCAGCAGGCTGCCAGAGAAGGCAGTAGCTGAAAAGCAGACTAAACAAAAGAAGGCGGAACGCGCATTTTAAACCTAGATTTTTAATGTGTTTCTCTAACAACTCGCCTGTCCCTAGAGAAGCACAGAGGGACAGAATAAGAGGAGAAATGCGCTTAAAATTGAAAAACTGACAATAATCCTATACCGCCAATAATTATAATTATCTTCGAAAAGCACTTTCCAGCCATATTCGCTAATTAGGATTATGCCAGCTGCTAAGAGTCTCATCGGAAACGCCTTATATAATGACAAAAGATAATAAAGCTTGCAACCTTAATTTACATGAGCTAGCTCTGCAGGATCTGCTCTTTTCCATTTAATTGTTCTGTGCTATAATGTTGGCAAAGGGGGTTTTAATGATGAAACATATCAAAAGAATTGATGCTGGAGCCATTTTGAGCAGCGACAAACAGATTGGCTGCGGGGAGTGCCAGGCTTCTTGCCAGTCTGCATGCAAAACATCTTGTACAGTAGGCAACCAGAACTGCCAGAAAGAAGAGTGAACATGAACGCTATCTCATACCTAAGCGGTGGAACTTTCCACCGTTATTCTTTATTCGGGATCAATATTTTAGTCCACGGCAAAACTGGCGCCATCTGGCAGCTTGACGATCTCAGCTGGAAGCTGCTAGATGGCCAAAGCGCTGAACCCGAGGGGGATGCTTTGGCTGAACTTGCAGCCATTGCAAGCGAGGCTAGACAAGCTGAAGAGCGTTTTGCAAAGCAGGGAGCCCTCTATGCTGAGAACCTGGAGGAGGGACCAACACATCTCAAATCCCTCTGCTTGAATGTAGCCCACGACTGCAACTTGCGGTGCAAGTATTGTTTTGCAGGCAAAGGGGCTTTCGGCGGAGAGCGGGGCCTGATGAGTAGCGAGGTGGGCAAAGCTGCAATAGACCTTTTGATGCAGCTCAGCGGACCGCGGCAGAATTGCGAAGCGGACTTTTTCGGCGGCGAGCCGCTGCTCAATTGGAACGTGGTTAAAGAGCTGGTTTCCTACGGTAAAGAGCAAGCTGCTGAATATGGAAAGCAGCTTCAGTTCACCCTTACCACAAACGGCCTTTTGCTTGATGATGAGAAGCTCGCTTTCATAAATGAGGAGAACATGGGCCTCATCCTGAGCATAGACGGCAGACCTGAAGTCCACGACCGGATGCGTCCGGATCTTGGCGGCAGCGGCAGCCACAGCAGGGTTTTAGCCAAGATCAAAGAGGCTGTGGCCAAAAAGGCAGACGACAATTGGTGGGTCCGGGGCACGTACACCAGCTGGAACCTGGATTTCACCCAGGACGTAAAGTTTTTGGTGGAGGCAGGGTTCAGCAACATTTCGCTGGAACCTGTGGTTACAGACGAAGAATATCAGCTGCGGGAAGAAGACCTGCCGAAAATAGAGCGGGAATATGAAAGGCTCGCCTCCTATTACCTCCAGCGCCAGAGGGAAGGCAAGCCCTTTTCGTTTTTCCACTTTAATTTCGACCTGGCCAAAGGGCCTTGCCTTGCCAAGCGGCTTTTAGGCTGCGGCGCAGGCCATGCGTATTTGGCTGTGAGCCCCAGGGGAGATCTGTACCCCTGCCACCAGTTTGTGGGACAGGAAGCTTATCGCATAGGTACTGTCTTTCAGGGAATAGAAAAGCCCGAGCTTGGAGACAGGTTCCGTCAGGCTCATATTTTCAACAAAGAAAAATGCCGCAGCTGCTGGGCTCAGTTGTACTGCAGCGGCGGCTGTCATGCCAATGCATTAGCAAAAAACGGAGATCTGATGCTGCCCGATGAGCTGGGCTGCAGGATCCAGCAGAAGAGGCTGGAATGCGCTATTGTGATTCACGTTTTAACCAGCGCCCACGCACAAATTCCTGCTTGAGCTTCTCTGCCAGCTCAGCATAAGACTTTTGGCCGGCAACAGTGCTGAAATATTCCTCCATCAAAGAGGGGTGCCTTCGGAGGACGAAGTGGGAAAGCCAGGGCCAGAACCAGAAGGCCTTCTGCAGTTTAGAGGTGATCTTGAGCTGGGAATAGATCTCTTCCTCTACAAGCTCTTGATAGCTTTCGAGGCTCGTCCCTTCTTCCAGGGCAGAGGCAATTGCCTCTGCAGCCAAGGTACCGCTGTGCAGGGCATAGGCGATTCCTTCGCCGGAGAAGCGGTCAACCAAAGACGTTGCATCCCCTGCAAGGAGGCACCTTCCGATAACCAGTTTTTCCGGTGCTAAGGCAGGCAGGGGATGGGCGAGGTGGGTTTTGGGGCTCGGGAGTTTTAGGCTGTCGATAAAGCGCTGAAAATGCTTTCTCAAAGCTACGGGTCTGCCGCTGAAGCTGACGATGCCCACAGACAAGCGGTCTTTTTTGGGAAAGAGCCAAGCGTAGCCTGAAGAAAGCCAGCTGATGTCGATCAGGACTTTTTCTGCATATTTATCCAAAGCTTCAGGGAGAAATATTTCTCCTTCAAGGCCAATGGCCATCCGCTTTGGCGATTCGCTTCCAAGGCGTCTTGTGATGCCAGTGGCTCCGTCTGCGCCCACCAGATACCGCCCCTGCACTTTTCCACCTCGAACCTCCACTTCCACTCTATCGGGGAAAAGACGAACCTGCTGCGCAGCTGTCTGATAGCGGATCAGGGCGCCTGCTTTTTGGGCAGCTTCCCGCAAGGTTTGGTCTAATTGGCTCCGGACCACAAATTTCGCGATTTGCGACTGGGATGTGTAGAGGATCTTTTTGTTTTTGTAGATTAACTCCACATTTTTCAGGTCTGTACTTGGTGGAAGCTGGATCCCCTCCAAAAAGGGCAGCGCCCTGCCGCTGAGGGCGCCTGCACAGCATTTAACGTGATCAGGGCCACCTTTTTCCAAGACCACCACCTCAAGCCCCCGGCGAGCCAACAGGCGCGCTGCCTGGCTGCCGGCAGGCCCTCCACCGATGACGATCACATCATACATTGATTTCACTTCCGCTTTGCCTTCCCAACCACGGAGATCCCACTAAAAAACGAGCACCAGCCTTGGGGCTGCTCCCTTCCTCCGGCAGGAGGGCTTCGTCGTTGTAGCGCCAGTCGTGTTTGCGGATGAATTCCGACAAGTTTTTAGTTAAGGCTGCTGTTTTTTCCAGCTGGGCTTTTTGAAAAGCATCCTGGGCTGCCCCTGGTTTGCTCACAGCGAGAAAGCCGCGCCAATGGGGCAGGCAGAAACACGAGCTGGCTGCCAGAAGCTCATGGAAAGAGCCTTTTGCCAGGCTTTCGTAGAGCAGTCCGAGATATCCCTTTTCGATCTGTGCCACTTGTTCGCAGACTGGACATTTACGTTGGGGCTTGTTTTTCCGCCACCTTCTTTTTTGGGGCGGGCTGGGAATGTGACTTGTGATCAGGTCGTGGTAGAGGATCGCCCTGGGCAGGGGAGGACCGCTTTTCTCAAGGAGCTGTGTGTGCCCAGGACATAGTCCGCCTGCTTCCCGCCACAAGGCGCGGATTTTCACATCGCAGATGTGTTCCGACAAGAAACTTTCCAAGTGCCAGCTGATTGCATCTTCCACGATCTGACAAATAGGACACTGTTCAGCTTCCATAAGTGCTTCTTTTAGTTTGTGGGAGTCCAGATAAAAGTTCTTTAACACTTTTTGCCACCTCATCAACAAGGTTCGACAAAGGGTGGCTAACTCCTTTATTTGCTTGTGAGGGTATGTTATACTTTAGTGGAGCAGCAGTTTCGCACCAATGGCCAAAAGGACGATTCCCAGGGCATCACTCCAGACAAAGGGGCAGCTCTTCAAACCCAGGACGCCGAAGTGATCCAGGAGCCCTGCGGTGGTCACCTGGCCGACAATAATGGCAGTAGTGGCAGCAGTTGCCCCTACCTTAGAGATACTGCTGGCCACAAAGAAAGTGATTAAGACTCCCAGCGCTCCCCCTAACAGCGAGTACCAGGGTGCTTTTCCCAAGGCTAACAGATCGCCGTCGCCCAGGCGGAAGACGAACAGGAGCAGCGCTGACACAACTGCTCCGGTTAGCTGAACCCAAAAGGTGGTCTCAAGGAGCCCGGTGGCCTTGCTGAGGAGGGAGTTTAAGGTGCCTTGAACTGCCATGGTAATGCCAGCCACAGCAGCGGTGATGATAGGAAGTATTTTCGCCAGCAGGAGGCTCACATCCTTTGCAAGATACTCGAATAAATTTTGCCCCCAAGCGAGATTTTTATACCAGAGCAGATTTGGTCCTGATTCTGCTGTTGGCTTTTTTCTTTGGCCTGGGCTGTTTGCTGAACAGAGGAACCGGAGAGCTGGTAGCTGTCCGGGGCCAGGAAACAAGCTGGCAACTTCCTTTGGCGGGTCCGGAAAAAACAATAGAAGTGCAGGGTCCTTTGGGGAAGACTGTAGTGAAGGTTGGCAGAGGAGAGGCACAAGTTATCTCTTCACCTTGCCCGGATCAGATCTGCATCCACAGCGGCAGGATCACCAAAAGGGGGCAGGGAATCATTTGTGCGCCCAATCACGTTTCCGTCCAGGTTCTAGGAAAGGGTGACTACCATGCCCTTACGCACTGAAAAGGTTGTACGGCAAGGATTGTTTCTGGCCTTGGCCCTGATCCTGCACCTTGTGGAGGCCTTTCTGCCGCCACTGCCCATTCCTGGTGTGCGCCTGGGATTGGCAAATATCGTTACTTTAGCGGTTTTAGAAATCCAAGGACCCAGTTCTGCCTTTACCCTCTCCCTCTTGCGGGTGCTTCTGGGTTCTTTTCTCGCAGCCACTTTCGGCACCACTGCCTTTTGGCTGAGCCTCTCCGGCGCTTTGGCAAGCTTTCTAGTGATGAGTTCCCTTTCGAAGTTTTCGCGGCCGCGCTTCGGCTTTTTGGGGCTGAGCGTAGCAGGGGCGCTGAGCCACAACCTGGCCCAGCTCCTGGTTTACAGCCTCCTCGCTGACTTCGGAGGGTTTGTTTATTATCTAGGGGTTTTGGCAGTTGCTGCCGTCCCCACAGGGATGGTTGTCGGCTTTTTAGCCTATTGGCTCTGCAGGGCAGAGGGGAGGATGGCAAATGCTGGATTTGCGCTCTGAACTGGCTCGGGTGTTTCCTGAGGAGGCTTGCTGCCAGAAAGCTGAGCTGGCTGGCCTTTTGAAAGGGGCAGGCTCGCTGGAACTGCAGGGAGCAGGGGGCATGGCACTTGTACTGCAGACCCGCTGGGCAGCTGTTGCACGGAAGGCCATCAGCCTTTTCCGGGAGCGCTATGGCGTAAGGCCCACAGTTTTGGCATCGCCCCAGACGAGATTCAAGCGGGGACACGAATACCTGCTGCGCCTCACCATACCAAGGGACAAAACCCTGCTGACAGAAATGGGCCTTTGGGGAGAAGGCGTGCCAGAAGAGCTTGTCCGGAAGCGCTGCTGCGCAATCGCATTTCTCAGAGGCGTGTTTTTAGGCACTGGCTCCATCTCGAATCCGGAGCGGAGCTATCACTTGGAATTTGTCTGTCAGGGAGAAAAATTTGCCCGGGAGCTTTGCGAGCTGATGGTGGGGCTTGGGATTGCGGGAAAGTTCGGACAGCGGAAGGAATTTTTCCTGGTCTACATCAAAAATGCAGAGGCAATCAGCAGATTTCTGATTCTCACTGGCGCCCATGGGGCAGCATTGGTGATGGAAAACACGAGAATAGTGCGGGGAGTGCGCAATCAGGCCAACAGGCTCGTGAATTGCGAAACAGCAAACCTCACGAAAGCCGTTGAAACAGGTATCAGGCAAGCCCAAGCCTGCTCTAAACTGCTGGCCAGCGGTGTGAAATTGCCGCCGCATCTTCTGGCCTTGGCCAAGTTGCGCATTGCCATGCCTGAGGCAAGCCTGAGGGAACTGGGAGCCGCAATGCAGCCGCCTTTGGGCAAAAGCGGCGTCAATCACCGCCTGCGGAAGCTGGTGAGCATGGCTCGGGAGCTGGGGCTAGATTAGGCGAAGAGGCGCAAAAGCTGCACAACTTGTCCCATCAGCACCAGACTGTCGGTGTGTTTTTTTGCGTGGTGGGGATTGGCAGGGTGGACCAACAGCGGTGGTTGGCCTGGGTAGAAGCGATAGAGCAGGGGCTTTTCCCGATCCAAAACCAGCACGAGGCTCCCCTGCTGGGGCTGTTGTTCGGGCTCTACAATGAGAAAATCGCCAGCCGCGATGGTTGGCAAGTATTCGTTGGTATCTATGTGGTAGGCAAAAGCTGACTCGGAACAATTCAAAAGTACCGGTACTCTGTGTTCTGAGGTATTAACCTCTCCCTGAGGAGTAAAGCCTGTGGCCAAGGGCACGCTTTTGGCCAGGCCCTCTGCGCTTCGGCTTGGGTGGTCAGCAGGCAGTGGATAGCCTGGAGGATAGGCGCCGGTGAGCACTGCTCGTCTGAAATGTTTAATCCCTTTAAACGAGTGCTTCTGCAGCCAGTAGTAGATAGATTTTTCCTGGGCATAGCCCAAAAGGTCTTTCAATTCCTGCACAGTGATTTCAGGATTGCGACGAATAGCTCGGGCCATCCGCTCCAAGTGTTCATTGGAATCGACACGTTTGTATGGGCACAAAGCCAGGCCCTCCTCAATCTAGATCTAGATATTATGTTAGTGACAGCTTTTGGAAATACCTTTACCTGAAATCTGTCTATTTGCTTGAAAAACCAACGTTTTTTGTACCTGAAACAGGTAAAAAGAAAGAGAAAGGTCTATTTTGTACACCTCCACCATATATATAAAAATAAGAATGACAAGCTCGGTGGGGGGTAGCATATATGCAGGCAGCTTGCGAACTGGAGTTAATAAACCGTGCAAAACGTGATTCGGAAGCTAAGGAGGAATTGATCAAAAGCTATTTGCCCCTGATCCGCTACATAGTACGGAAACATTATGCCAGTTTCATGGACGACGATGACTTGCTCCAGGAAGGAATTATCGGGTTTCTTGCCGCCATCGAGGAGTACAACCCCAAGCAGAACGTGAAGTTCAGTTCTTTTGCCTATTTATGCATTTTGCGGAAAATTTACAATGTGATC
>LFTB01000004.1 GCA_001512905.1 Clostridia bacterium DTU084
GGCTAACCCCACCCATACTCCGTATTGGGTGGGGAATGCGCCGTTTTAAATTCGTTCAAAAAATGCTTCTGCATATTCTAATCTATCACGAAACTGCTCCTTTTTTATCACTATCCAAAAACTAATAGCGTTTCTTTCTTCAAAAGCATACATGGAAATGGGGTTAAGACTCCTTATCTTAATCTTATCTTTAAACGTCTTAATCTCCTTTGAATAAGCTTTTAAATTTTCCGGGAGAGAAGCTTGCATAATTGCCTCCTCTATAAAGTAATTTTGGAAACTACACTCAGGTGTTTAAATTAAATGCAGTTCTATCATAGCTTGTCAATTTTGCCTGGAAGCATAGACAAGCTCTTTAGAAATTTTGCGTTACAAAATGTCCTTTACTTTCACCTTCTCGCATTTTTAAACGGGAGGTGTTGCTTTAAAAGAACAAAAAAGGGCCTCGCGGCCCCACTAATACACAATAAATCTCAATCTTCTTTTTCTGCCTGCACAACTATCTATTAAACCGCAATCTCAGGCAAACGAACCCCAGTCCCAGTCGGCACTATTAATGCACTGAGCTTCGCCCTATCGCTCATAGTTGGCTCTGTGATTCAAAAAACAATTATCCCAGAAAATGCAGTATTCCTGCCTGGGCAAACAAGGACACAAATACTACAGAAACGTCTATAACCACTGCAGCAACCATCGGCTTTATGCCGACTCCAGCAACTTCGTTAAAGCTGGTCTTAAGCCCAATTGCCGCCAGTGCCATTGACAAAAAGAACTTTGACATGAAAGAAATATTAGAAACAAGATTGGCCGGCACAAAGCCTGTGCTCCTAATACCCACCACGGCCAAGAATCCGAGAATAAACCAGGGGAATATTTTGCGGATGCTCACCTTTTCAGCAGCTTGCGAAGATACTTCTTTCTTTGCGTAGATCCAAGAAAAGACAAGCACAATGGGCACGATAAAGAGCGTTCTAGTAAGCTTTACGATTGTGGCAAGGAGGCCCGCTGCGTCTGAAAACGCATAGCCTGCTGCAACAACCGACGATGTATCATTAACGCAAGTGCCGATCCAAAGCCCATATCCTGTATCGCCGAGGCCTAAAAGCCGCCCGATCCAGGGAAAGGCGATTACAGTTAAAAGGTCAAAAATAAATGTAGCGGATATTGCGTAAGCGATATCTCTGTTTTCCGCCCGAATAGTGGGTCCCAGCGTTGCAACAGCAGTTCCTCCGCAAATTGCAGTGCTGACTGACAAAAGACTGGACAGCTTCCAGTTTATGTTGAAAACTTTCCTGCATATGTACCCCACTCCGAAAGCAGTGGTGAGGGTAAACAGCATCAAGATCAAGGCATACTTGCCAGCCTGCACCACCTGCGAAAAGCTCAGGGTTATTCCGGCAAGAATGATACCTGCACGGAGAATAATTTTGGAAGACCAGTTTATACCCGGCTCAAAAACCTTATACCTGCTAACCAGCGGATTCAGCGACATTCCCAACAGCAGCGCAATCAGTGTCCCACCGAGAATACCAGCAGGGACAACCAAACTGAGCAGATATGCAGCAGCCGATATTACCGCAGAGAGCACGATACCTGATAAGTATTTTTTAGCACCTTCCATTTTAAGTCTTGTCCTTTCTTTTTTTTATTTGGTAATACAACCCAGCTTGATTCTAACATATCCCTGTGATAAAATAAAATTATACTTTCTAATATTAGCATAAATTAAACTTATAGAAGGATGATGGCTGTGCTTGACTTCAGACACGAAACGTTTCTCACCCTGTGTTCTACTGGAAGTTTCACCAAAGCTGCGGAAATGCTGCACATTACCCAGCCTGCAGTATCCCAGCATATTAAATACCTCGAGGAATTATACGAGTGCAAGCTTGTGGACATTACAAGCAGAAGCATCAAGCTGACGCCTCAAGGAGAACTGCTGAAACAGTTTGCCACAACCGTCTTTTCAGATGCCAAGCATCTGAAAGAAAACATTCGTTCAGTCAAAACCAGCACCATGCAGTTTTCCTTCGGAGCCACCTTGTCTGTGGGCGAATATGTGATGCCTGAGATCCTCTCCCGGCTGCTTGCAAGGCACCCGAAAATGAAATTTCATATGTCAGTAGCCAATACACAGGTTCTCCTTGAGAGGCTCAACAGCGGCGAACTGGACTTCATTGTTGTGGAAGGGCTGTTTGATAAGTCCGAGTACGATTCCTCCCTATTCAGCCTCGAAAATTTTGTTCCTGTGTGCTCGCCGAAATCGGAATTTGCAAACAGGGAAGTAACCTTTCAAGATATTACAAAAAGCCGCCTTATTTTACGAGAACAAGGCTCAGGCACCCGGGAAATCTTCGAAAACATACTGCAGAAAAACAATTATTCCCTCCACGCATTTGACAGGGTGATCGAAATAGGAAATATGGCTGCCATCAAGAAAATGGTCTCCAAAGGGCTAGGGATAACGTTTCTGTTTGAAGTGGCTGCAAAAAAGGAAATAGAAGATGGAAAGCTTTCTGTGATCAATATATCCGGTTTTTCTGAACAGCGTGAGTTCAATTTTGTTCTGCTGAAAAACAGCTTCTTTCGCAATCGGTACATGAAAATTTACGAATTGCTGAAGCAGACATTTAATGAGATAAAAAGCGGCTCCTGACAGGTTCACAATCTCATTTTGTGCCTTCCAACGTTTTTGACCGAATCCGGTCAAACGGGGACAAAAAGGCCAGTGGCAATCAAGCTCAAATGCTTGCTGCAACTGGCCTTTTTATCTCAACGGCATAAGGATCAGACAGCTGGAAAACCTAGCAAACAGGAGGTGTTGACAATCCGCACGAGAATCTTCATGCTCCTCATCATAGCCTCAGCCCTGTTTGCTTACAAAAGCTTTCAACCTCAAATCCCAAAGCCGCCAGCTGCCGGCAAAGACTACATCATCATAGAGAAAACAAACAACAAACTCTACCTCTACAAAGACGGCAAGTTCGTCAAAAGCTATCGGGTAGCAACAGGCAAGGAGCCTCACTTCACCCCAGAGGGCACTTTCAAAATCGCCAACAAATCTGATCTCACTGCTCAAGAAATGCCTAGCAGATTTGGCACCAGGTGGATGGGTCTGGCAGTCCCTCTCCACAAAGATCTCAAAGAGCCGGACGATCGTGCACCCAGGGGAGAAAAATACGGCATTCACGGCACAGATGAGCCTTCATCCATCGGCAAACATGCATCAAGCGGCTGCATCAGGCTGCGCAACCGCGACGTGGAAGAACTGTACGACCAGGTCCAAATCGGCACAGAAGTTGAAATCCGGCCTTAACAAGAATGGATCTTGCTGTCGGATGTGGGGTTTTCACCGCAAGACTGCAGCTGTCTAATCGGGAGGGTTTTTCAAGCAAGAGAACGAATTATCAAATATATATTCAATTTAGAGGAGAAATGGCAGAAATAGATGAAAATCCTGGATCAACATTGGCACAGGAAGGAAAATTCAACAGTTGCGGTCTTTCTCTGTGCAGGTTCTATTTGGGGTGGAATTAGTTTATCAACTTGTGAGGTGAACGTAAAATGAAAGTACTGATTGTGGGCGGCGTTGCAGGCGGTGCCAGCGCTGCTGCAAGGCTCCGCCGCTTAAACGAAGACGCCCAGATCATCATCTTCGAACAAGGCCCTTACATCTCCTACGCCAACTGCGGCCTGCCTTACTACATAGGCGGCATCATCACAAAGCGAAACAGGCTTTTAGTCCAAACTGCAGAGAACTTTCGGGAGCGCTTTAAAATCGACGTGCGCCTTAACTCTGAGGTAGTGCAGATCCTCAGGAAGGAAAAACAAGTGCTGGTGAGGGAACAAGACGGCTCCACATATTATGAAAGCTATGATAAACTTATCCTTTCTCCAGGAGCTGAGCCTGTGATCCCGAAAATCCCAGGCCTTGAAGAGGTGCGGGAGAGGGTTTTCACCCTCCGCAACGTGCCTGACACAGATGCGATAGTCCAATACATCCAAACGAAAAATCCCAACAAGGCGGTTGTGGTGGGCGCAGGCTTCATCGGGCTGGAACTTGCGGAGAACCTCAAAGTGCGGGGTCTAGATGTTGCGCTCGTGGAGATGAGGCCCCAGGTGATGGATCCTTTGGACCCGGAAATGGCAGCTTTCCTTCATCACGAACTCCGTCAAAATGGGGTTCAGCTATATTTGGGAGAAAAAGTGACCGGCTTTGTTCCTGGCAAGCCAGTTAAAGTCCAGCTGGCAAGCGGTAAAGAGCTGGATGCTGATTTCATCGCTTTGGCTTTGGGAGTGCGTCCCCGGATCCAGCTTGCCCAAGAGGCGGGCTTAGAGATCGGCAAGCGGGGCGGCATTGTCACAAACAGTAACCTGCAGACTTCAGATCCGGACATCTATGCCGTAGGAGATGCAATTGAGGTGACAAATCCAATCTCAGGCGAGCAGGTGATTGTCCCTTTGGCAGGGCCTGCAAACAAACAGGGTAGGATCGCAGCTGATCACATCTGCGGCCGGAATTCAGAATACCGCGGCTCTATGGGCAACAACATTATCAAGCTCTTTGACCTCGCAGCTGCAAGTGTAGGCAGCAATGAGAAGTCCCTGAAAGCCCAGGGAACGCCTTACCACTCTGCAATCGTCCATCCTCTCTCCCACGCCGGCTACTATCCCGGCGGCAAACAATTGGCAATTAAACTGCTCTTTTCCCCTGCCGGCAAAGTTCTAGGCGGCCAGGTTGTGGGAAAGATCGGCGTTGACAAGCGCATAGACTTGATCGCAACAGTCATGCACTTCGGAGGCACGGTCTGGGATCTGGCGCAGCTGGAGCATGCCTACGCCCCGCCCTTCTCCTCTGCAAAAGATCCTGTGAACATCGCAGGCTTTGTGGCAGAAAACGTGCTTGCAGGAGATGTGGAGCTCATCACGTGGGAGGAGGCCAACAGCATCGCAAAAGAAAGCGTGATTTTGGATGTGCGGGAGCCCAAAGAGTATGAGGCAGGACATATTCCGGGCAGCATTTTGATCCCTTTGAATTCCCTAAGGGATCGCCTGGGCGAACTGCCGCGGGACAAACAAATCATCGTCTACTGCCGGGTGGGCCATAGAGCTTACGTTGCTGCTAAAATCTTAAAGCAGCACGGCTTCCAAAAGGTGAAAAGTCTCTCCGGCGGATACATAACCTACAGCACAGTGATGGCAGACCTGCAGCATCAGTCTCCCCCACCTCCAGCTGGCACCATCGGTCCGAACGAGCCTGGAACTGCAAGTAAGCTGGAAGAAGGGCAGGTACCTGAAAATAATTAGCTTTCGAGAAAGGGAGCACAAGCTCCCTTTTTTGTTATCTGTATGTTAAGTTAGCAGTGTATAAATATTCCCCAGATGCATATTATATAACATATAGCTATCGATAGGAAAAAATATTATTCAGAGGGGGAATATCCATGAATCCTGCCTATTGGGTGGTACGTCCAAATCCCGATCATACAGACAGAATGGAAGAGTTTTTGAAAGACGAGATCATCGCCATTGGCTGGCCTCACTTGTCTGCCCTTGATGAAATTCCAGAAGATCAGTTGTTTGGAAAACTGCAGGCAGCAAGCCCAAACATCAGCAAACGGACTCTGAAAATGCAGCAAAACATGATCCTTCGCTTTTGCACACAAATGAAGCCTGAAGACCTGGTGATCGTGCCTTACGGTAAATTCATTTATTTCGCCCGAATCAAAAGCGACTACTTCTACAACCGCCAGTGCGCAAAAGACGGTTATCCTCACCAGCGGAAAGTGGAATGGCTGCTGGACAAAAAGGGCTATCCGAGACTTAAGCTCAGTCCTGCCCTGCGAGGAGCCCTCAGACCCCAGCTTACCCTTTATTCCCTTGAGGAATACGGCCCTCAGCTGGAAGCTCTCCTGGCAAGCTTAACCTCCACACCCGAAGAGCAGGAAGTCCATGCTGAAGCAGAAAAGACGCGGCCGAGCAGCTCTGTGATCAACAGGGAACTGGTAAACACAGCCAGAGAAGCACTGTTGGAAACTCTCCGCTCCGAGGACCCTTCTGTGCGCCTGCGGGCTGTGCAGATCATCCTCGAACACTACCAAGAACCAAAAAGTCCAAAACTGAAGACCGGAAGTTAGCTTCCGGTCTTTTTTGCGCAACGGGCTGCTTATAAAATAGTGATCACGCTGCAGCAGGAAAACGGGTTAAGAGTCAGGAACCATCGCCAACCCAAAAAGCCAAATCATGGGCAACTTAGCCAGACAAGAGCTACGTGAATAGAATACCTACAAGAAAGGGAGCCTTCTTGCGAAAGCTCCCTCTTTCATCCTTCATTAGCCTGTTAGGAAACCAGCCCCAAAAAAGCGCGCAGGCGGGGGTTTTTGGGTGAAGACAAAAGCTCCTTGCTCGGCCCCTCCTCCACAATCAGACCCCTGTCCATAAACACAACCCGATCTGCCACATTCCGGGCAAAGCCCATCTCGTGAGTCACCACCAGCATGGTCATGTTTTCTTTGGCCAGGTCCTGCATGGTTTTCAAGACCTCGCCAGTGAGCTCCGGATCCAGGGCAGAGGTAGGTTCATCGAAACAGAGAAGTTCAGGATCCATGGCCAAGGCCCTGGCAATGGCAACCCGCTGCTTTTGGCCGCCAGAAAGCTCAAAGGGATAGTTGTGAGCTTTGTCGCACAAACCTACCTTCTCCAAAAGTGCCATGGCCTGCTGCTGCGCTTCTTGCTTTCCCTTGCCCAGCACGTGGATCGGCGAAAGGGTGAGGTTCTCCAGAACGCTCAGGTGAGGAAACAGGTTGAAGCTCTGAAAGACCATGCCCATCTTCCGGCGCAGCCTCTTCAGCTCCGCCTCTGACACATACTGCGCTTTCCCATCCACATCCCGGACCAAATAGGAACCGGAAATTGCAATGCTGCCTCTGTCTATCCGCTCCAGGACGTTCAAGGAGCGCAGAAAGGTGCTTTTGCCGGAACCTGAAGGGCCAATCAAGGCCACAACCTCGCCCCGGGCTATGGTCAGGTCAATGCCGCAGAGCACTTCCAGCTTCCCGAAACTTTTATGGATCCCTTTCGCTTCAACAAGGGGCTCTCGAGTATTATTCATCAGCAATTCCTTCCTACTCATAATAACTGTAACGAGCCTCTACAAACGCTATAATCCGCTCCAGGACAAAGGTCATGAGCAAGTACAAGACAGCTGCCACAAAAAACGGTGTGACTGTAAAATCCCTGATCGATGCGACTGTAACCACCCGCAGCAGATCCGAAAGGCTGATCACGTACACCAGGGCAGAGTCTTTGATTAAGGTAACTGCTTCGTTGCCCAGGGCTGGGATGACCCGCTTGAAGGCCTGGGGCAAAACGATGAGGAGCAGAGTCTGGGTCTTGCTCAAGCCTAAAACATCTGCTGCCTCGTGCTGGCCGCGGTCTATGGACTGGATCCCTCCCCGGAAGATCTCAGCGATATAGGCGGTATAATTGATAATAAAAGCGATCACTGCCGTGGGAAAGGAATCCAGCTGGATTCCCAGGTGAGGCAGACCGTAGTAGAGAAAAACCACCTGCAGAATCAGAGGGGTGCCCCGAAAAACCCAGATATAACCTTTAATGAAGTTGCTCAACAGCGGGTTTTTGGAAAGCCGCAAGTAAGCGACGACTACGCCCAAGGGAATGGAACCTATGAGGGTGTAAACGAAAATGCCCAAAGTAACGGAAAGACCGTTCAGCATCTGGGGCATCAGGTTGACGAAATAGCGAAAAAAATCATTCACCGCATGACTCTCCTAAGAAAGGACACAGACGAGGCTGTGTCCTTTGTTAATGAAAACTATTTTGCAAGAACGTCTGCCCCTTCACCGAACCATTTATCGACGATTTTCTGTGCAGTGCCGTCTTCCATCATGGAATCGATGGCCTTCTGCAGTTCAGCCTTGAAGGCCTGGTCGCTCTTGCGGATGCCCACGCCGAAATCCTCAGACCCCAAATCCTGATCCAGCATCCGGAAAACTCCAGGCTTGATCTGGTGGTAGTGGCCGAAGACGCAGACGTCGACGATCACAGCATCAAGCCTGCCGAGCTCTAAATCCGTCAAAGCTTTGGCGTTGTCAGAGTATTCGCTGAGCCTGCCCAGGCTCTCCTTGACTTCAGGATGCCTGTCGAGGGCGATGTTGGCGCTGGAGCCGCCCTGGATCCCCACTTTCTTCCCTGCCAAATCTTCCAGGGTTTGGATGTCCGAATTGGCCAGGGTCACTACAACCTGCTTGTTCACCATG
>LFTB01000089.1 GCA_001512905.1 Clostridia bacterium DTU084
AATTATATAAAGCCTTGAATTCAGCGTTCTTAGCCACCAATACAAGGCTGGCAAGATACAATACATTTCTTAATCCAGGGCGCCCCCGCTTAGATATCTTCTTTGAACCTATCCTCATACCCGAACTATTTTCTACCAGGTTCAATCCCGCTAGCTTCCTTATCTGTCGCCAATCATCAAACTTAGATAAATCACCAACCTCGGCTAATAACCAAGCAGCCGTTATTACGCCAATCCCCGGAATGCTAAGTAGATATTCTGCCAGACCTGTTTTCTCAAGAGTTCTTTCTAAAGCAGCCTCTATTTTCGAAATCTCAGATGCAGCGTATTCTAATCTGTCCATTATTGTCATCAGCTTCAGATGCGCACCTTCCAAACCCTCTTTTATTCCGATGGATTCCTTAGCTACATTTTGCAGTTGTTTGGCCCTTTTCAAGCCAACTCTGTTATTGCTTGCTTGTTTTAATTTTATAGTCAGTTCTTTTTCAGTTAGAGACAATATATTCTTTGGGAAAGGATAGTGTCTTAAAACCCATGTAGAGGCCTTGCCAAGAACATTTTTGAAGACCTGGGTGTATTCGGGGAAAAACTCATCTAGAATGGCCTGCAATTGGGTAAGAGCACCATTGAAGAGTTTTCTTGCTTGAATCCTAGCTGTAGACAGATTGCGTAGTTCAGCATAAATGCCAGTTGGCAAAAGACAGCTAAGAAACCTTCCCGACTTTACTAAATCTGCGATAATTCCAGCATCTTTACGATCGCTTTTGGTCTGGCTATTATCTACTAATTCCTTGCTTTTTTTGACATGGTGAGGATTTACTATAACTACTGAATACTCTCGTTCCTTAAGATAATAGGCTAAAGGCTTCCAATAATGACCTGTAGGCTCCATGCCAACAATAACTCGCTGTATTCCCGCTTTATTCCGAGCTTCATTGATTTTTGACTCTAGACGTATGAAACCTTCTCTGGTATTATGAAACTTGAAAGGCATAATTACGTCTACTCCCATAGGTCCTAACACACGTGCCCAGTGTACCTTTTTGGCAATATCAATACCAACAACTAAAACATCACCATAAACCAACTGCTTCTTTTCAACATTGTTCATTAGCTTTGCCTCCTTGGTTAAATATGGTCCCTTA
>LFTB01000030.1:0-6470 GCA_001512905.1 Clostridia bacterium DTU084
CGGCTAACCCCACCCATACTCCGTATTGGGTGGGGAATGCGCCGTTTTAAATTCGTTCAAACTTTCAAATAACATACCTGATAATTAAACAAGCACCACTTGCATGGTGCTTGTTATTCTTCACTATTTTTGTGCCAGGCGCTGTTTGCCCAGCTCTTGTAGTCTTTCCACCAAGCGGAACTTTATCTCCACCTTGGACGTCTGCACTTCTGCAGGTTCCACGCTTTTCCCGAGGTCTGAAAAGCACATCGGGGGGAAGAGAACACACCACCAGTTGCGTCCTGCACCGCTACCGATGACGAGGCGCAGTGCCCTGTAGCTGCCCTGGGGAACCAGCTGGTCTCCGTAGCGGCGGTCGGGGAAATCCTTCCAGCCGTATTCAGCCCGGACTGGGTAGTTGTATCCTTCCCGCAACAGAGCAGCCCTAGCCACAGCTTCTATGTAGTTTAAGTTGTTCTTGATGGCTCTGTCAGCTGTTTCAGCTGAGGTGTTGTTGGAAAGCATGGGCAGGGTTGCCTGAAGCACCTGATCCCGGACTTTGAGCTTTAACTGTTGATCAAAATTACTATTGCTGTTTGCAATCACATGAAGCCGGATGAGATTATTTGGGTTGTAAGCGGTAACTTCCTGCTTTGGCCAGCCTAAGACAGATAAGACCGTATAACAGATAAGACCTGCCACCAGAAGCAGCCCACCGCTGCAGACAAGCCTTGTGCGCAACTGCTTCACTCCTTCCTTATACGTAGCGCCGCATGTGGCGCAGAGCTGCTTTTTCGAGCCTTGAAACCTGGGCTTGGGAGATGCCGATCTCTTCTGCCACTTCCATTTGGGTTTTCCCCTGGAAAAAGCGGAGTGTAAGGATCATCCGCTCCCTGCTCGAGAGGCGGTCCAAAGCCTCGCGAATGGCGATCCCCTCCAGCCAGTTTCCTTCCTCGCTGCGGGAATCGCTGATTTGATCCATGACGAAAATTGGATCTCCCCCATCGTGGTAGATGGGTTCGAACAGGGAGATTGGCTCTTGAATGGCATCTAAGGCAAAGACCACCTCTTCCCGCTTGAGATTCAATGCAGCAGCGATCTCTGCCACTGTTGGTTCTTTTCCGTTTTTAGAAACCAGCTTGTCCCGGATCTGCAGAGATTTATAGGCAATGTCCCGCAGGGAACGGCTGACCCGAATGGGGTTGTTGTCCCGAAGATAGCGGCGGATCTCGCCGATGATCATGGGCACAGCATAGGTTGAAAACTTGACGTTTTGGGAAAGATCGAAGTTGTCGATGGCCTTCATCAGGCCAATGCAGCCAACCTGAAAGAGGTCGTCAACGTACTCTCCCCGGTTGTTAAACCTCTGGATTACAGATAATACCAGCCGCAGATTGCCGCGAATGAGTTCGTCCCGCACTCCTTCCTCTCCTGCGCGGAGCCGCTGGAGCATGCTGCGGATCTCCTTGCTGGTGAGGATAGGGAGCTGGGCAGTGTTTACACCGCAAATTTCAACTTTGTTAGGTAGCAAATCCTCTCCCCCCACTGATTGTCTTCGATCTCATTATTGCCTTGAAGTACCGCTTTTATACAGGGGGACAGAAAAAGGCAGGATTTTTCTGCAGATACAAAAAAACCACCGGCAGAGCCGGTGGCCTTCGAAAGAATGGCTTATTCCATTTTCGCCATTTGTAGGCGCAGTTTTTTGATGATCCGCTTTTCCAAGCGGGAGATGTATGACTGGGAGATGCCCAACTCATCAGCAACTTCCTTCTGGGTTCGCTCGCGGCCTGTAGAAAGGCCAAAGCGCAAATCCATAATGTACCTTTCCCTGCCGTTTAAGTTCTCAAGGGCTACTGCCAGAAGCTTCCGGTCCTCTTCCTGTTCGATTTTGCGGTAGGTCAGGTCTGCATCTGTGCCCAATACATCGGAAAGCAGCAGTTCGTTGCCGTCCCAGTCTATATTCAATGGTTCATCAAAGGAAACCTCTGCTTTGTTCCTGCTGTTGCGGCGCAGATACATGAGGATTTCGTTTTCAATGCAGCGAGAGGCGTAGGTGGCAAGTTTGATCTTTTTGCTTGGATCGAAGGTGTTCACAGCCTTAATCAGGCCGATGGTCCCGATGGACACCAGATCCTCGATCCCCACGCCGGTGTTTTCGAATTTCCGCGCAATATAGACAACAAGGCGCAGATTGTGTTCGATGAGGACGCTCTTGACGCTCTCGTCCCCTGCAGCCAAAGCCGCCAGAAAGTGTTCCTCTTCCTCAGGTTTCAAGGGCGGAGGCAGGACTTCACTGCTGCCTATGAAGTAGATTCCCCGGTAAGGAAGAAGTTTGAGGCGGATGAGAAGCTGCACGCCCAACAGACGAAGCTGCAACTGCAGCCTTTCTAGAAATATTCTTGGCAAGGCAAACCTCTCCCTAATTTATTTAGCATCAAACGCAGCAAGTTGCAGGATCTCAGGGTGCATCAGCGCTCTGTACTCTCCTTCTGGGGGAAAGCTGCGCTGGTAAATGCCGATGAGCACATCCTCCACCTTGTGCTTTGTTTTACCCTGTACGAAGCTGACCTCATCTGGCCGAAAGCCGATGAGCATCCCGTGCTCCATGCCGATGGAGGTGTAGGGAAGCAGGCGAAACCTGTTCGCCCACGGCGTGTTGGCCACAGCCAGTGTGAGATCCGAAAAATCAAATTCCTTGGCTGAAACAACAGAGAGAAAGTCTTCCGGCAGAAGGGGGCTTAAAGCTTCAGCTTCCACAATAATCACGTTCTCCCCTGTGAGGGGATCCCGAAGGTGGTTTGCAGTGTCCAGGAGGGCTTCGATTTCCACCTCTTTTGAGCCGAGCTTCACAGTAATGGGGACATGGAGAAGTTCCTGCCAGACAACCTTGTGGACTACGCCCCAGCCCAGTTCAGCCACCACCAAAATGGCAGCAAAGGCGGTTATGTACTTCACCAGGGAGCTTTCCGCAAACATGTAGCTGGCAACCAGCCCTGCGCCGCTGGTAATGAGGCCGATGAGGATGAAGTAGCCGCCAACTGTGAGGAGGCGCCTGAACTTCAGCGGCCCGAAAGCAATAAAAAGCATGGCGGCAAACACTGCAAACATGACGAGAGGGCTCGCAAAAAAAGCAAACCCTTTCCAAAGCCGCCAGCTGGCACCGAGGTAGGCGAGTTCGTAGATGGTGCCAAAAGCAGCGCCAGATACAAGCCGCCATCTGGGGCGCCTCAATTTCGTGATTTGAGCGGTGGCCCACAGGAGGAGAAGATTCACCAGAAAATCTCCGCACAGTCTCACTAAAACCTCATCGAGGTATATCACGTTTGACATCCCTTATCACCTCGAATGCTTCTCCCCTGATCTTTCAAAAACTCTCGCCCGATTCCTCCTTTATCTGCCCGTGCGCAGAAATTTCGGCAGGTCGAGTCCATTGTCCTTGAACGTCGGGAATGGAAGGGCATCATCTTTGTCTTGGGAAGGTGCCTCCGGCCTCTGATCGAAACCTGTGGCGATGACTGTAATCACGATCTCTTCTTTCAGGGATTCGTCAAGCACTGTTCCAAAGATGATGTTGGCGTCTTTGTCTGCAACCTCCTGGATCATTTCTGCAGCTTCGTATACTTCCTGCAGCCCCAGATTGGAGTCGCCTGCTACGCTGAGGATGATCCCCCTTGCCCCTTCAATGGACGCTTCAAGGAGCGGGCTGCTGATGGACATTTTCGCAGCTTCTACAGCTCTGTTTTCGCCTGAAGCTCTGCTCACACCCATGAGAGCCGAGCCTGCATTGCTCATGATAGCCTTCAGGTCAGCGAAATCGAGGTTTATGTAGCCGGGTCGGGTGATGAGGTCGCTGATGCCCTGCACTCCCTGCCTAAGTACGTCGTCTGCCATCCGGAAAGCTTCCAGCAGAGAGGTGCGCTTCTCTGACACCTGCAGCAGCCTGTCGTTGGGGATCACGATCAGGGCATCCACGTGCTCCTTAAGTTTGAGGATCCCTTGTTCTGCCTGATTTTGTCTTCTTCTGCCCTCAAACATAAAGGGTCTTGTGACCACGCCCACAGTCAAGATATCCATTTCCCGGGCAAGCTCTGCCACAACCGGTGCGCCGCCTGTGCCAGTGCCGCCGCCCATGCCTGCGGTAATGAAGACCATATCTGCACCTGCGATGGCTGAGCGCAGGTCTTCCCTGCTCTCTTCAGCTGCCCGCTGTCCGATCTCAGGGTTGGAGCCTGCTCCAAGGCCTTTGGTCAGTTTTGAGCCTGCCTGGATCTTCTCTGGGGCAAGGCAGTGTTCCAAGGCCTGCACATCGGTGTTCACAGCCACAAATTCTACGCCGCTTAGGCCTGCCTCGATCATTCTGTTGATGGCGTTGTTGCCGCCGCCACCCACGCCTACAACCTTGATTTTTGCACTAGGCGTGTTCTCTAAGGTGTCTTCAAACTCGAAACTGCTTTCAGCAGGCATTACCATGGTGATCTCTCCTTGCAATTCTGTTTTGAGTCAAACTAAAACTTATACATATGTTCCACATCTAGTTGATAATTTCCTTTTTTTGGCGTGCTTTTTTTTCGCCCCAGCGCCGGGCGATCCCCAAAATCATGTGTCTGCGGATCATGCCCAGATTGTTAAAGATTCTAATGGAAAAAGCCACAGTTGCTCCCAGCACCAGATCCACGCCCAGCTTCACTCCAAGGTACGTGAGGCCAATGGCCAGGAGGATGTTGGTAAAAAAGCCGCTGAGGAAGACAACATTGTCGTAATTGTTGTCCAGGGCAGCACGGACGCCGCCGAAGACGGAATCGATGGCTGCTAAAATCCCCACAGCCATGTAGCTGCTGTAGGCAATGGGCAGGGAGATCTGCCAGCCAACACCGATGAGGATTCCGATCAGCAGGCCTAAGACGGGCAGCCACATTCTACTCACCCCTGTTCTCTACTGCATACTTGAAGTTTATGGTCCCTTTATATGGAGGAACGGTGATCTGGTCTTTCTGGGTGATGGAAATTTGAATACCCCACGGCCGCATGGGCTCGAGGACCCCACCCCGCATTTCCAGAGAAGACTGCAGGGTCTGGGCATCGCCGATGGCCAGAATCTCAAAAGGAGGTGTTACCCGGGTGGAATTGACCAATATGGTAGGGCCGGCGCAGCGGATCTCAGAGGTGGTGATGATCCGCTGTCCGTTGATGGAAACAGCTTCTGCACCTGCGGCAAACAGCTCGTTGACAACTAAAAGCAGGTCTTCGTAGTGGATCAAATACATATCAGCAGGAGCGTCTTCGTTCCCCTTCAGCTTGCTGTCGTCCAGTGTGAGGACTATGCCGGGGCCAGAAAGGGAAGTGAGGCCGCTGAGGATCCTCAGTTTCTGCAGCTCTTCAGCCACTGCACTTTCTGATGCCTTCTCCTGTTCCGTCAGCTGCTCACGGAGTTTGGCAACTTCCAATTCCAAGAGCTCCCGCTGCTCCTCGGAATGTTTATATAGTTCTGATAAGGCATCCAATCGACCCAGAGAAGCTGGTCCTTTGGCCTGCTGTGTGCGCAGTTGGGCAACCAAAAAAATTCCCAACAGGATGCAAACTAAGGCAATTGATACCTGCCAGTTGCGCACAAGCGCTCCTCCTTTCTCATCGCAATACGGGGCTTTTCGGCACGCGCAAATCCAGTAATTTGCCTGCTTTGTCCGTTAATTCCTTGGTCAGGGTGTGGAGGACTGCTGCTTTCTCCTCCAGCTGTGAGGCAGGGCCCCACAGCACCTGCACTCTTGAAACAGTGACTAACACGATATTGCCTGGATCTGTCACATTGATCTCTGCTATCTGATGGCTGAGGTCTTTAGTAAGGGTGCCGGCGATGGCTGCACCATCGCGAATTTGCGGCTGTTCCAGCCGCATCCCAGTGCGCACATAGCTGGGACTGGAGCCTGTGATGAGAGGCAGGGTCAGGGGCTGATTGTCCGCCAGCACTCCCAGCACATAGCCAGCTTTGTCGACCTCCAGATAAGATCCGCCGTAGGCGAGAATGGCCACAGGCACTCGCTCTTGAATTTGCACCTGGAGTTTGTTGGGGTACTGCTTGCGAACCGTGGCTTTGGCGATCCGCGGCTGGTCTGCAAGGGCATTTTGGCTGGCACTGGTATTCACTGCGAAAATGTTGCGGCCAGTTGTCAGATCACCGAAGCTGAGGATCTCCTCTCTGGTGAAATACTTGTTGCCAGCAACTTCAATTGTGGTGACTGTAAAATATGCTGAGTTGAGAAAAGAATAGATGGCGACGATCACTAGAAAAAACAGAAAATACCATGTGAAGCGCTTTTTGCGTTTTTTCTGTACATCCAGCCGCTCCCGCAAAGGTTTCCACCCTCTCCACAATCTTTCTATCTGACATTATAACATATTTTTCGCAGTTTCTCACCTGTTTTTTTAAGATCACAGCAGACGGATTTCCGCACCCAGGGAGCTGAACTTCTCAACCAGGTTTTCATAGCCCC
>LFTB01000030.1:6703-6828 GCA_001512905.1 Clostridia bacterium DTU084
CTGTGGGAAAACCAGGATAAGGAAGGGCATAGACAAAGGCCGGCTTTGGCCTTTTAGGACCCCGAACCTTGATCATTCCGTTTCCCCGGACAATCTGACAGCCTGTCTCAAGGAGCTTCCCCAAA
>LFTB01000063.1 GCA_001512905.1 Clostridia bacterium DTU084
TCACAGCAGACGGATTTCCGCACCCAGGGAGCTGAACTTCTCAACCAGGTTTTCATAGCCCCGCTCCAGGTGCTCTGTACCTGAGATGACGCTCTCCCCTTGCGCCGCAAGGCTCGCCAAAAGCAGGGCCATCCCTCCCCGCAAATCAGGGGCCTCTACCTGAGCGCCAGTGAGCTTTTCCACGCCCCGGACAAGGGCTCCCCGGCCTTCCACCCTGATGTCTGCTCCCATCCTCCGCAGCTCGTCTACGTGGCGGAAGCGGTTGTTGAACACTGTTTCCACAACCAGGCTCGTGCCGTCTGCAATGGAAAGGAGAGCTGTCAGCTGCTGCTGCAGATCTGTGGGAAAACCAGGATAAGGAAGGGCATAGACAAAGGCCGGCTTTGGCCTTTTAGGACCCNNGAACCTTGATCATTCCGTTTCCCCGGACAATCTGACAGCCTGTCTCAAGGAGCTTCCCCAAAACAGCAGCTACGTGGTGTTCGTTGGCACCATAGATTTCTATCTCTCCGCCGGTTATTCCTGCTGCCATCATAAAAGTGCCAACCTCGATCCGATCCGGACAGAGCTGCCAGCAGGTGCCGTGGAGTTTTCTCACGCCCTCGATCTGGATGGTATCTGTGCCTGCACCTGTTATTTTGGCGCCCATGCTGTTGAGGAAGTTTTGTTCTTCCACGATCTCAGGTTCTTTTGCTGCATTGTAGATCCTGGTAATTCCATCGGCCAAAGTTGCGGCCATCATAATATTCTCAGTTGCGCCTACAGAAGGATAATCCAAATGAATGTCTGCGCCCTGGAGTTTGGCGGCTGTCATTTCAATATAGCCGTGGGCCTCTGTGGA
>LFTB01000105.1 GCA_001512905.1 Clostridia bacterium DTU084
AAACCGTATGTAAGCCAATGGATGCTCCACCCATAACGACAGTTTGGGTGGTGAGGTTCACAGCTGTCTGTTCCTGCTGGCACGTGGAGCCAATGCATTCTGTCAATTCAAGTCTCCCAATTGATACAGAACCAGAGCCGGCGCTACGATGGCCGCCGTCTCAGTGCGCAGGATCCGGGGGCCCAAAGAGACAGGAATCCCGCCGTGGGCTTTGGCAAGCTCCACCTCCTCTTTAGAAAGCCCCCCTTCAGGGCCGATGAGGAGGTAGACACGCCGGGCTTGCGAATGAGCCTTGAGCACTTCACCGATGCCAGTTGTCTCCTCGTCCTCCCAGGGGACGAGAAACAGGGCTTCTCCTTTTAAATATTCCTCAAGATACTGAGACAGCTTGTAGACTCCTTCCACCTGCGGTACAGTGCTCCGCTGGCACTGCTTGGCAGCTTCCAAGGAAATCCGCTGCCAGCGCTGAAGCCTTCTCTCGGCTTTAGTGCGGTCCAGCTTCACGACAGACCGTTCGGTTTCAAGGACCACCATTCTGGAAACTCCCAGCTCCACTGCTTTCTGGATCACAAGCTCCAGCTTCTCCCCTTTGGGAATTCCCAAAAGGAGAACAACCTCAACAGGCGGCTCTCCCTGGCCCTGTCTTGTTTCAAGGAGGAGGCAGAGCACCTCATCCCCGCTGAACTCTTGAATTTCAGCGAGGTACTCCAGCCCATCTAGGGCGAGGATGATTTTTTCTCCCTTCTGCATCCGCAGCACATCCCGGAGATGATGGGAACAGGAGCCGGTAAGGCGGGCTTGCTGTCCATCAATATTTTCTTTTGAGATGAAAAATCGTCTCACTTGGCAGTACCCTTTCCCATAAACTTTCAACAATACAATAGCAAAGATGATCTCCTCTTGCAACAAAAAAAGACGATGAAGTCATCGTCTTTTTTTGTTTATGCTTTCAATTCACGGCGGTGAGCTTAACTCCCTGCCCCCGCAAGAGGTCCCTTATGGCTTTGGGCTCAACATCAGAAGGCTTAATTCCCTTTTCTACCGCATAACTTGCAGCAGTACCTGCTGCCTGGCCAAGCGCCATGGCTATATTCATCACGCGGAACGAGGCATGGGCATCGTGGGTGCCGCCAATGGCCCGGCCAGTGAGGAGGAGATTGTCTACTCCCTCCGGCAGCATCGTCCCGTAAGGGATGGTATAGGGGCGAACTCGTGCGGCTATTCCTTCAGCCTGGCCGCCTCCTGCAGGATTGTGGATGTCTATGCTGAAGATGGCATCTTCCACTACAGCATCTTCGAAGAACCTGCCTGTCACGAGATCTTCTCGCTGTAAAACTACTTTCGTCTGAGGCCGTCTGGTCTCCCGCACCCCTAAGGTGGAAGGTGAGATCTTCAGCTGGCAGTTTTCATAACCAGGGGCGTACTTGCGCAAGAACGCGATGACCTGACCAATCTGCTCCCGCAGGTTCACCTCTGCCCTGGCAACTTCCACAGGATCTGTGCCGTCGATGCCGCACAATTGGGTGGCATTGACCACCCGCTCACAAGGCCTTGCACCATGATAGAGGCGCACGATTGTCACGTTATCAGGCAGTTCGCCTCGGGCACAGGCCTGTTTGCAGACATCCAAGTAATCGCCGTGGGGTGTGTCTACATGGTGGGCTTCGTGTTCGCAGATGATTGCATCCTCTTCCACATTGGAAACCACAAACATCAAGCTCACCGGCTGCACCAGCCCGTCCTCTTTCCTGCCCTGGACGTAGGGTACCCCGGCGAAAGCTGCAACATCAGCATCCCCTGTGGCATCAATGAAGATCTTACCCTGGAGACAGGTCAGGCCTTTTTTGCTGCCTATGACAAGGCCAGCAAGGTTATCTCCTTCTTTAACAACATCCACCACTGGCGCCTGAAGCATGATTTCCACCCCTGCTTCATCAACCCAGCGGGTGAGGATGCCTTTTGCTTCCTCAGGGTCGAAGTATCTCCGTCCTCCCAAAATCTCTCTCACTTCATCTGCCATGGTGCCAGGTGCGACGCCGCCTAAGAGGGGAGCCACAACACCGACGGTCAAATTCCCGCCCAAGACGCCGTAGCGCTCTACTAGAAGGGTCTTGGCGCCTCTGCGGCTGCTGGCCACAGCTGCACAGAGGCCTGAAGGTCCGCCGCCGGCTACAATTACATCCCAAGTTCCTGCTGCTGGAATCTCCCTGGCATATTTGATCTTGTTCACCTCATTCACCTTCTTCAAAAGCCGCTGGCTGTGTGTTGATTTCCCGGATCACTTCTTTAGGGAATTTTGGCTGTCTCCTATACGTGTAAAGGCCGTTGACCTCCTGCTCTATATCGTACAGCTGTGTATAGCAGAACCCGCAGAGCTTGGGGTTTTTCAACAGGGTGGTTGTGAGGGCGCGGTAGCGCTGTAGAAACTCTTCTTCACTCTGGGGCCGCTTGCCGTAGCCCCAGGCTTTTTCGTCGGGGTTGTCCGGCTGCCACCAGATGCCGCCGTACTCGCTGACCCAGTAAGGCTGGCCTTGATACTGCTCGACTTCTGGATAGTTGACAAACACCTTTTTCCCTTCTAAAAAGTCCTGATAGCGCTGGCTGAAGCTTTCCGGGTCCTGATCGTAGTCGTGAACGTCGTACATATCTGTTGCCACGTGAGTGTAACCGCTGGTATCGATGACAGGCCTTGTGGGATCAAACTCCTTGGTGAACTCCCACACCGCCCGCACGAACTCCTGCTGGTGGCCTCTGTGGGGGCCGGGCCTGGTTTCGTTGAGGGGACACCAGCCGATTATGGCAGGGTGATTCTGATCCCTTTTCATAATCTCTCTCCATTCAGGAAGGAAAATGCGCAGAGCCTCTGGCTTGTCCAGGGACAGCCCCCAGCTGCCGTGTTCGCCCCAGAGCAGATAGCCCAACTTGTCTGCCCAATATAAAAAGCGGGGCTCGAAAACTTTCTGATGGAGCCGGGCGCCGTTGAAGCCCATCTCCATAGCCCTCAGGATATCAGCTTTTAGCTCTTCATCTGATGGTGCTGTGTAGAGGCCGTCTGGATAATACCCTTGGTCCAAGACAAGGCGCATGAAGACTTTCTTGCCGTTTATTCGGAGGCCATCGTGCCAGGAGATATCCCGCAGGCCAAAATAACTTGACACGTGATCTGAACTGCCGTCTTCGCCCTCCACTTCAAGTTCTAGGTCGTAGAGGTTGGGATTTCCCGGCTCCCAGGGATGGACTTCATTAAGGGTCATGCTGAACTGAAAATGCCTCCCTGCAAGAATGGTTTCCTCAGCCACCTTGCTGCCCTTGAAGTAAGCCTTAGCTGTTATCTTCCCCTCCCCGCTGTCCAGCTGTCCTGAGATGTGGATCCTGCCGTTTTTCAGATCAGGCATCAGCTTCAAAGAAGCAAGATGTGTTCTCGGCACAGCCTCCAGCCAGACTGTCTGCCAGATGCCGGTTATTCTGGTGTAGTCGCAGCCGTGGGACTGAAAGCGGGCAGACTGTTTGCCCCGGGGCTGCAGCTGTCTTCTGGTGTCGTCTTCTGCACAGATCACAACAGTGTTTTCGCCTTCCTGCAGGTAGTCTGTGATCTCAAAAG
>LFTB01000029.1 GCA_001512905.1 Clostridia bacterium DTU084
TAGTTGGGCTCCGACACGATAATCATAGGAATGATCTTGCCTGAGAGTGCCGGCACTTTCCAATCCCTGCTGATCAATCCCAGCTCCTGCTTTTGGCTGAGCAGCTTCAGCACACCTTCCTGCAGCTTTCCTTCAAGTTCGCGAGAACTCAAGAGCTCATGATAGAAACCGACCTGCAGGGGAAGCTGGTAAATCTGCTGGCTGTTGTTCTTGTCGTGGTGCTTACATTCGATAAGCAAAATATTGCCAGTTTTATCTAAGGCTAGTAAGTCCAGCTCATCGCCAGGTGCCCAGCAGTTTTGGCCGACCTTTCCCTTGAGTTTGTTGTATCTTTCCTTGAGAGAGCCAAGTATGCTTTGTTTTTCCTCATTACTGTCGTAGCCTGGGACAGCCTCACGATCAACAATAACAAAAATTGAATCAGCATTACTTAAAATGCCGTAATCACGTGCCAGCATGTGCTGATAATATCCCTCTTTTTTGTTCTCATAGAAAAAGTCTTTCGGACCTTTTTCTTTACGAAAATCCCTGATTTTATCCAGGCAGCTTTGATAGACATGCGTAACAGAGGTGACAGCTTTATTCCCGTAGAGGTCAGAACAAACTTCTTTGTGGGCATCATCTGCGAAAAGCGTTAGATGACCTGTTTCACTCGAGGGTTTAATCCCCAGAATCTGAGTTCTCCCCCGGTAAATGGAAGCCCATTCTTCTTGTTCATTTCTCCGCAGTTGGAAGTCTAGATCAGAATTGCTCCTGACATAGTCAATGAGCCACCGTAGCGGCCCGCCGTCCATAAAGAGATCTGCAAAACCTTTGCTCAACGTGCGGTTGTAATACACTGCTCAGCTTCTCCTTTATGTGTACTATTGGTATTAGTTATAAGTTTCTGCCGATTTCCAGTATTTCCTGTAAGTTTTGGAAATATTGTGTCAGTCTGACGGCAGGCAGCAGTGTAGGATGCTGCGAAGCAACATGGGATTCAACTGATAAAACGGACAGAAACTTACGATAACATAGCAAGAAAACATACGGTTTTAGCCGTGGGATGAATTGCGAAAAAACACTTGAAATTTTTTTGTCCGATAAAAAAGATAAGCGAGAGATAAATTGATCACGAACAATAATGTATTTTATAACATTGGCCATCAGTTTATCTGGAGTCCGAAGTACTTACACAAATCTAGTTGGAGAGATTGGAATTCGCTTGCAAAAGCTTTTTGAGCAGGCTAATGATACTTTCAGAGTCGGAGGCGGATTTTTTAGAGAGATTTGAGAGCAAGGAGTATCGACCGGAATTGCTGTTCAAGCAACGTGAAAACTTTGAAATAATAGTTAAGCACCCAATGGCTATATAGAAAACAAAGAAAACAGGACTGATTACAATTATTATTGGGAGCCGATGAGGCCCCGGTTTTTTATTTAAAAAAGTAAGAGAACCAGTGATGGTCCTCTTTTTTCGTTGGTCAAAATGTTAGTCAATCGCCTTTTTAGGCTACTACTAAAAAGCCAGAAAATATTGGTGCCGAAGGGGGGAGTTGAACCCCCACGGGCGTAATGCCCACTAAACCCTGAATCTAGCGCGTCTGCCAATTCCGCCACTTCGGCACTCCCTGTGACAAAACTTATTATAGCATAGGCAGTGGCTTTCGTCAAATAGATTTTTTAAAAACTTCGCCCCAAAATTTTCCCTGTTCGGACCTATTTTTTCAAGATGTAAAATTAATTAACCTAGGCTATTTGCCGCTAAAAGGGTCTTTTTTGCAGGCCTTTTTGGCTTCGCATGGGCACTGCCGAACCTTGCGAACAGGGGATAGCTGTGATATATTTAAAAAGGATTGGAGGCTAAAAAAGATGGCTAGAGAAGAGATTTTAGCAATTGCAAAGGACCTGGCTGACAAACTAAGCAATTCAGATGAGTATAAGGCTTTGAAGCAAGCTGAAGCAGACGTTAAAGCTCATGCTGCAGCTGAGATCATGTTGAAGGATCTGGAAGCGAAGCAGAAAGCTTGTCAAGAGCCTGGCTTAAGCGAAGAAGAACTTAAAAAGCGCCATGATGACCTAATGAAAACTTTAGAACTGGTAAGCCACAATCCTTACGTGAGCAAATTGCTGACTGCACAAATGCAGCTGGGGCAGCTTTGGGTGGAAATTCAAAAGATATTGGTGGAAGCTATTGGGATAAATAGCGAGAGGCTAGGTGAACCGCCAGATGAAAGCTAAGAAAATTTTTTTTACCCTTTTGACAGCAATCAGTTCAGTGGGAATGCTAATTTGGTGCTGGCTTGCGTGGAAAAACTCCAACCCTGCCATAGTTGCCTTCGGTTCTATTGAGCCTGCCATTTCCCAGCTTCGCTGGGAACTTGCGAGAAGAGTACTGAGCGGCCTCGCCATTTTTAGCCTGTGGCTTGCCGGCATCTTTGGGCTTGCAAGGACAAGGAAAGAAAGTAAAGCCCCAAGTCGCGCAACCCAGCAGCTAAGAGGATGAAACGCAAAGCAAAGGAATTGCTGTCAGGCGCAAGCGCTATTTGGTTGGTTTTTTTCAGCCTGATAAAGCCTCATTCTGAAAGTCTAAGCCTGCTTTTATTTTCCCTGCCGCTATTCATCTTAGCCTACCAACTAAGCCTCTTGTGGGGGATTGTTTTCTGCGGCGCTGTGGTAATCGGTTTGCGCTTTCTACTCGGCTACCAAAGCCTTTGGTATCTTCTGCTGGTATTCATACCGGCAGGACTTGTTCGCTGGCAGCAGGAACTGCTTCAAGCAGAATTTAACCGAGAAAAACAGCGCTTAGAGAAGAACCTTGCGGCGCAGAACAAAAAAATAACAGCATTAGAAGAAAAAATAGCTCGCGAACTATTTAACACCTCGGCCATCTATGAGTTTACATCTATTTTAAGCAGCACTATTAATTATCAAGAAATATTAAATTTAGCTGTGGATACTATTTACAAGATCATACCCTACGATGCGTGCCGCCTTTATTTTATCAACGAAGAAAAAGGCGAACTATACAAAGGAGCGGGCCGGGGGTTGATGGAAGAGGAAGAAATAGAAAACCGGCTTCCAATTGGCACAGGGCTTGTAGGATGGGTAGCGGACAGATGTCAAGCTGCCCTTGTTGCGGATCGCCAAAAGGACAAGCGTTTCCAATATGGACAGTGGGAACAGAACTTCAGTTCTATCATGGCACTGCCTCTGAAGAGTAAAAATCAATGCATAGCTGTACTGGAAGTTGTCAAAACCGAACCTTCTGCCTTCGATGAGGACGATCTGCGCATCCTTACCATTATCGCCAACCAGGCTGCTTCAGCCATTCGCAATGCCAACCTTTATTCCCAGCTAGCGCAGCAGGCCATTACAGACCCCATCACCGGTCTAATCAACCACCGCTACTTCAAGATCGCTTTAGTAAAAGAAATGAAGCGGGCAAGCCGCTATAACAGGAATTTAAGTTTGCTGATGCTGGACATAGACCATTTCAAAAGCATCAACGATGCCCACGGCCACCAGACTGGCGACCGGGTATTGGCTGAATTCAGCAAGCGGCTGACGAGCGTCATCAGGGAAAACGTGGATCTGATAGCCCGCTACGGCGGGGAAGAATTCTGTATAATCTTGCCCGAGACAGGACAGGCGGAAGCTTTAGAGATCGCAGAGCGGATTCGCCAGCAAATAGAGCAGAAGCCTTTTTCAGAGCAGCTGGAGCTGACTGTAAGCATCGGCGTAGCCTGCTTTCCTCAGCATGCAGAAACCTCAGAGGAATTGATCAAAGCGGCAGATATCGCCTGCTATCAAGCCAAGCACAGCGGCCGGAATCTGATCAGGCTTGCAAAAACACAGTAGGAGGAAATAAATTTGCTCGAGGCCAAATTTCGTCTTGCCACCAAAAGGAGATCAAGGGATCTCCTTTTGGTTCCTAAAGAACTGATCACTCTATATCAAAAAAAGGTCGGAGGGCTGGCAGTTGCCCTTTGGCTGACACTTTTTGCCAGCGAAATGCAAGAATTGGACAAAGAGCAACTGCTGCAGGAACTTGCCTGTACCCCTGAACAGTTAGAGAAAGCGCTCGAGAACCTGCTCCGCTACGAACTGATCAGCTCAAAGCTTTCACCGGAAGGCCCTGTCCTTGAAGTAAAAGAACCCCTGCCTTTCCAAGAATTCGAGAAATTGGAAGCAAGGCTGGCCCAGCAGTCGCCAGAGGCCCTGCAGGTACTCTTCGACTTCTACCAAAAACAGATTGGCTTGATGGGGCCAGTACAGGAAGAGAAGCTCCGCTATTGGGTGCTTGAACAAGGCATGGATATAGAAGTGATTGTGGCGGCAATAGCAGAAATGGTGAAAACCCCTTCCCGGCGAATAGAGTATCTGGAAGGAATCTTGCGGAACTGGTATAACGAAGGGATCAGAAATCTCGACGACCTGGCTGCGCACCGGAAGAGGTGGCAGGAAGAAAAAAGCAAACGCAGCAAGAAAAAAAGCGAGGACAGCAAGAAAAGCCAAGGATTCATGAAAAGGCTGCCTGGCCAGGTCCAGACAGCAGCCACAAGTGACGGCTACGAGGGAGTGGCAAATGCCAGCGCATATAAGCCGGTGGATCCGGAAGCTGTAAAACGGTGGAAGGAGATGTTCAAAGATGACTACAGCAGCTAGCAAACTGCCGGTTGAAGTATCCCAGGACAGCGAAATAGAACAGCGCATCTTAGGGATTCTGATCAAACATCCCCACAAAATGGACACAGCTTTGGACAAGCTGCGGGACTACCACTTCTCAAATCCCACCCACAGAACTATCTTCAAGGCGCTTTTGGATTTGTATACAAAACAGGGCAGGGTAAGTTTTGTGCGCCTTTACGAAAAGATCAGGCGGGAAAAGCTGCTGGCGGATCCTGAAACAGCCTTGGTTGCCCTTACTGAAAGCGTGGTCACAGGCAGGGAACTGGAACCCTGCATTGAGATTTTGCGGGAGGATTACGCCAAGCGGAAAATCCTGCAGGCCACTGAAGAGATCGAGCGGATGATTCTCAACGAAGAAGAGGAAACCCCTGAAAAATACCAGGCTAGGGCTCAGGAATTGATTTTTGCTGCCACGCAAATGGAAAATAGTGAAGAAGAACCGAAAGAGCTTCTGGACGTGCTTTCCCGCTGCTACACAAACCTCGTGGAGCGGAAAGAAGGCAAGGTGCCCTACGGCCTTTCCGTCCGCTTTCCTTCAATCGACATGCTCACCACTGGCTTCAAAAAGAAGGATTTGATCATTTTGGCAGGCAGGCCCAGTATGGGAAAAACATCCCTCGCCTTGAACTTTGCCCTCAATGTGGCCAAGCGCCACATTCCTGTCCTGATTTTCAGCCTGGAGATGGACGATGAACAGATCGGCGACAGGCTTGTGCTGAGCGAGTTATTCCACTACCGGGACAAAGACGGCAATTTTTTGGTTTCTTCTTCTCAATATGCGACAAAACTTACAGATGAGCAGCTTGAGATTACTCAAAAGGTATACAGCGAGCTGTATGAACTGCCCATCCAGATCGTAGATCAAAGAGGTTTAACCTCCCTGGACATCCGGGCTAAAGCCAGGAAGGTCAAGGCTGCCTGTCCTAATCTAGGGCTTGTGGTCATCGACTACTTGCAGCTCATCCGGCCTGCTGAAGAGAACAAGAACAAAAGCTGGGCCCTGCAGGTTGGCGACATTGTCAGGGAGCTGAGGGATTTGGCAGGCGAGATCGACGTGCCCATCATTCTCCTCTCCCAATTGAATCGGGGTGTGGAGAGCAGGGAAAACAAAAGGCCCATGATGAGCGACCTGCGGGACAGCGGAAACATCGAAGAGTTTGCAGACGTTGTCATGTTCGTCTACCGCGACGACTACTATTACCC
Organism: Clostridia bacterium DTU084; assembly: GCA_001512905.1. Taxonomy (GTDB): domain Bacteria; phylum Bacillota; class DTU084; order DTU084; family DTU084; genus DTU084. Next base: position 5,875 of record LFTB01000029.1, read on the forward strand.
AGAGCAGGCAGAAGAGCGGGGTACAAAAGGGAAAGCTGAAGTTATTTTTGCCAAGCAGCGGAAGGGAGCAACAGGCACTGCCGTGCTGAGGTTTATTCCAGAGTTCACGCTGTTTGTTGATGAATCAGATCGGGAGGAGTAGGATGGACGCATTTTGGGCAGAAACGGAGAAGTTGAAGCTGAAGCTCTTAGCAGCTTACGGGAAACTGGCGGATGAAGGAAAATTAAACGAAAAGCAGATGGATCAGATCGCAATTCTCCTGGACGAGATGGATAAATACGGGCAAGAAGAATTTGCAGAGAAACTGCGGGAGATCTGCGGTTCCCTGCCAGGGGAATAATCTTACTGCTTTTGCCAAAACTACATTAGACGCAGGAAGAGGTGAGAGGATAATTGCAGTATCGCGAGTTTGGCTCCACAGGGGTCAAGGTTTCCCGCCTTGGCTTTGGCGCTATGCGCCTTCCTAGGAACGAAAAAAAGGCCGTTGAGGTCCTGCGCAGAGCAATAGAGCTTGGGGTTAACTATATAGACACAGCCCCCGGCTACTTAGACGGCGACAGCGAAAAATTCGTCGGCAGAGCGATCAGGGACTGCCGAGACAAGGTGATCCTCGCCACAAAAAACCCGATAAAAGATGCCTCAGGGGAAAACTGGCTCCGGCGCCTGGATGCCTCCTTGAAGCGGATGGGTGTGGATTACATAGACTTCTACCACATGTGGAGCATCAGCTGGCAAGTTTACCGAGAAAAAATCGACCAACCCCGCGGACCCCTTTGGGCTGCCGAAAAAGCCTTGAAGGATGGGCTGATTAAATACCTCTGCTTTTCTTTTCACGATAAGCCGGAGAACATGATTAAAATCATTGATACAGGGCATTTTTCCACAGTGCTCTGCCAATACAATCTCTTAGATAGAGCAAACGAAGAAGCCATGGCTTATGCAAAAGCCAAAGGTCTCGGCGTAGCAGTAATGGGACCTGTAGGCGGCGGGAGGTTGGCCCAATCATCGCAAGAAATCGCCAAGCTGATTCCTTCAGGCGTACAAAGCACACCTGAGGCAGCCCTGCGGTTTGTGCTCTCCAATCCTAACGTGGATATAGCTCTCTCCGGGATGAGCACCATCGAGATGGTTGAGGAAAACGTCAAGGTGGCAGCTGGGGAAGTCCACTTAACTGCCCAGGAGAGGGAGCAGATTATCCAGATCACAGAGCGCAACAAAAAACTTTTGGAATTGTACTGCACAGGCTGTAAGTACTGCCTGCCCTGTCCAAGGGAGGTAAATATCCCAAGGAACTTTGAACTTTTAAACTACCACCGCGTTTGGGGCCTTACAGACTACGCCCGCGAGCAGTACAAAGGCCTGGCTGACCATGAAAAAGCCTCCAATTGCATCAGCTGCCATCAGTGTGAGTCCAAATGCCCTCAGAGGCTGCCCATTGCCAAAAAGCTCGCAGAGGCAGTCCAAGTTTTGGGGTAAAAAGGAGGCCGAAGCCTCCTTTCCCCTTAAAGGATGGTGTTAACTGTAGGCTGCTGGGAAAAAAGCTGCCGGATCTGACTAATCTCCTGCTGGGAAGCAATTTGGGCAGGATGGTAGTAGTTCTTTTGGCTTGCTACCTGAAAGAGCTGATACTGGAACTGTTCGTCTTGATTTCTGATCTGCTGCAGGGTGCTCCGCAGCTGCTGGTTTTGGGTCTCAGCGATGGCTTTAGCGTAGCTTCCCAGACTTGCTTTGGTCATGGAAAGCACGTCAGCAACCATATCCTTCTCCTGCATTACCTCACCTCCTAAAGTTATTGAAGGAAAGAGAGCAATTTATCCCGAGTGCTGCGTGCAGATTGAGCAGACTGCTGAAACATCTGTTTCAGCTGAGGATCACTGCAGTGATGAGCATAGTCCTGCAGCTTGTTGCTGGCAGTTTCATGACCAGCAATCAGTTCCCGGAGATTCTGCAGTTCCAGCTGGTTTAGATTAGCCAACAGATGCACCTCCTTTGCGCTGTTCATCTGTTATTGTGTTCTGCAGGGTTTCATTTTAACCCTGGCAGCCTTAATAGTTAATGGAATCTACCCCTTGACAAACCGCCTCCGAAATCCTATAATGGAAATGCGCAGTGGGGGGGTAGCTCAGCTGGTTAGAGTGCTACATTGACATTGTAGAGGTCAGCGGTTCGAGCCCGCTCCTCCCCACCATTTTAGAGACTGGTAATGCCGGTCTTTTTTTGTTTTAAAGCCACTCCCTTGTTGTATACATTTTTTTGCTGGCACATATAATAAATTCGATGAAAGGGAGTGGGGAATTGGTAACATTAGCTATCGGTACGTCTTTGGCCAACCGATCTGCAACAGAACAGCTGGCTGAGTACTTGAAAACAGGCGGCTTGGAAATAGAAACAGCAAATTTAGGCCAGTGGGTTTTCCTAGGCTGCAAGCTCAAGGGAACAGAGAAGGCCAACCTGGTACATGCATTTGTGGCTGATGCAGTGGCAGATTTATTGGTGGGCTCGCAGCAGAGGCAGCTTTTGGGGAGAATTTTGCGGCACAATTATAAGGGCTTTACAGCCGAGGAACAGGAAGAGATCGTCAACAGGAGCCTGCAGATCCTCAACTTTGACCTGCAAACAGGGGAAGAAGACGAGATCCGCAAAAGACAGAGAAAGAACCTGGTTTACGCCAGGCTGCTCGAATGCCTAGCGGGCAGGTCTCAGATCGTGCTTGAGGGTTTTGTGCGGTTCCGCTTGAAGGAATACTACAGGGAACTGAAACTGGCTGTGGATTTGGCTGTGGAAGAACAACTTGCAGAACGGGAATATCGGGATTTCATTTCTCTTCTACGTTCTTTTGTGGAAATCCAGCCGTCCTCCTTTGAACTCCTGCACGTTGTCCCAAAAGGCGATGCCTACTTACTCTTGGACGAAAATGGGCAGGAGCTGTCAGAAGAATTTTTGGAAGAACCTTTAGGAGGGATGGAGCCGGAAGATGTGCTCCTCAGCAACCTCATCACTTTGGCGCCGGAAAAGGTAATTCTGCACGGCTCTTTTGGGCGGGAGATTTCCCGGACAATTAAGCAGGTCTTTTCGGAACAAGTGGCCACCTGCCCTGGCTGCGAACTCTGTAGGTAAAAACTACACTTTCGCAAAACCCTGTGCTATAATAAAGGCAACAGGGGGGAATTGTAATGGACCAGAGGGAAATCCTTTGGCAGGATTTTGAAGTGGGAGAGATCTCCCGGCAATCGCTGTTGGTGGAAACAGCAAAGCAAATCGGCATGAGAATAGAACAGCTTACAGACCTATCTCACCCACGCCTGCTGCGAGATGTAGCTGTGGAAAGGAAGAACGGCCGCTATTTTCTGGGACGGGAAACCATCCCAGGTTTGGTTTCTTTAGGGGAATCCCTTAAGGACAAATTGCCGGAGCCAGAAGAGCTCTGCGGATGGCTCATAACAGCCTTGGAAGTGCTCACTTACGTCCACGAGGCAGGCATTAACCTAGAAGGGGTCACCTTGGATAACGTCTATCTTTCTCCTGAAGGCGAACTGTACCTTGCTGATTACGCGCCTTACAGAATGCTTTCTGCCTTCAGACCTCTAGCCCATGCAGACGAATATAGGGCCCCTGAATCGTTCAAGGATACAGCAAGAAGCGCAGCTTCAGATGTCTGGAGTTTAGGCGTGGTAGCTTACCGTGCCGCTTGCGGAGTTTTCCCCTTCACAGATAAAGAGGCAAAGTTAATAGGAGAAAACATCCTTGAGCGGGAACCTTTGGATCCTCGGTATTATAACCCCAAACTGAGTGCGGGGCTTGCCGAGCTAATTCTCTCCCTTCTGACCAAAGACCCAGTCAAAAGGCCAACTGCAAGTTCTGCCTTAAACCAGGCCCGCAAGCTTAAGGAAGATGGTGCACTTCGGGCAACCTCCCAAGAAGAAGAGGCTTTTGCCAAAGGAGCAGACCGAAAAATCTCGCAAACACAGCGCTCTTGGCAGCGGAAAAGATTTTTCCGCAATAACTGGGGCTGGTTTGCCGGCGGGATCGCTGTGATTTTGATTCTTGTTTCCCTTTTCCGCAGCGGCAAGACTGAAGAGATAGTCACTGCAAAAACCACGCCTTTGGAAGTAGTCAAGATATATTATCAAGCTTTGGATGATTTGGACGTAATCGCCTTGGAGCAGACAATTGACCCTAAAGTGGGCAAGCAGACAATTGACTTGGTCAGCAGACTGCACGTCATCGAGAAGGTAAACATGGGCATGCGCATGCAGAGCGTGCAGAATATAGAGCAAAAAGAACCTTCACCAGATCTAGTCCAGGTGGATGACCTCCAGATTCAAGGCGGAAAGGCAAATGGCGAGGCCCGCTACACTGCCACATACAAGCTCACTATGCCGGGGGAGGGCGGCAAAAAGACAACCTCCCGCAGAGACAGCCTGCTTTTGCGCAAAGTAGAGGGCAAATGGCG
>LFTB01000039.1 GCA_001512905.1 Clostridia bacterium DTU084
CCCCGGGTAAGAGCGATAGCCTTCATCCCATGTACCCGCCGCATCTACTGAATGAAGCTCGGACAGTGTTGGACTTCGTTTTGTTTGGCAAACTCGTCCACTCCATTCAGCCTCATATGCGGTTCTTGTTCATCGGGTTGGGACTTTGCCGCCGGCTTCCTTCAGATTCCACCTCGCGATGGACACCCTTGCCTTTGGCTAGTGGTTCCCACTGCCAAGCCCACAGCGGACTTTCACCGCCAAGCTATCACCCATGCCGGGCGCACCACCACGTAAAAACAGCCATGGAAACCACGGCTGTTTTTCACTATCTCAAATTTGGTTTGTAAATACCTTACTTTTCCGCTAATGCTCTCGACGCTGCCGCTTCCAGGGGAGCGATAGGTGGCAATTTGCCTGTCCAAATTTCGCAGGCTAAGGCTCCCTGCCAAAGGAGCATCCCCAGCCCGTCCATGGTACGGGCGCCTTTTTTTGCAGCTTGGACCAGGAGTCTTGTGGACCTGGGGTTGTAGATGAGATCGCAGACCACGTGGTCCTGGTGGATTAACTCTTCGGGCAGGAGGGGTTCTTGGTCCACGTTCGGGTACATCCCCACAGGCGAGGTATTGATGATCACTTGGGCTGTTTCTGTCCAGCGAGGAAGCCCTTCAAGGGAGATGGCAGTTACATCCCCTCCTATTGCTGCTATGTCTTGGGCCAGGCTCTGGGCCCGCTCTACTGTGCGGTTTGCCACGATGATTCTTTCTGCGCCTTGCTGGGCTAAGGTAAGGGCCACTGCTCTGGCAGCGCCCCCAGCTCCCAGGAGGAGAAATCTTTTGCCTTCCGGGGTGATGCCCAGCTCTTCCTGCATGGCCCTTGTGAATCCCTCACCGTCAGTGTTGTAACCGATGAGCTTTTTTCCCTCTCTGCGCACTGTGTTCACAGCGCCCAATATTCTGGCAGAGGGAGCCAGCTCATCAACCAATGAGAGCATGGCCTGTTTGTGGGGAATGGTTACGTTAAAGCCCATAAAACCCATGGCCCAGGCACCAGCCACAGCCTGGGGGAGTTCCTCTTTTGAAACTCGGAAGGCTAGGTACACCAGGGGCAGCTGGAGAGTCTTGAAGGCCTGGTTCTGGATTTGGGGAGAGATGCTGTGTTCCACAGGATCCCCAAAGAGAGCCACCAGGGATGTTTTAGATGTGATTTCATTCGCCACTTAAACTCATCTCGCCAATACAAATTGTCGGTGCGCCTATTCCTCCCACCCAGCGCAGGTCGCTTCCTACAGCGGTGATTCCCAGAAGGAGCTCCCGCCAGTTGCCTGCAATGGCCATGGAGCGCACAGGTTTTACGAAATTCCCGTTTTCAATCCAGTGTCCGCTGACTCCTACAGAAAAATCGCCGGAGATGGGATTTGCAGTGTGCATCCCCATCACGTCAGTGACGTAAAGACCCCGCTTGATCTCCCCGATTATCTGCTGAGGGCTTTTCTCCCCTGGCTGGATAAAGAGGTTAGTAGGTCCAGGGGAAGGCGTGGACCGGAAAGAGGAGCGCAGAGCATTGCCTGTGGAGCTGGCACCTTCCTTTTGGGCTGTGTATGTATCAAAGAGAAAGCTCGTGAGCTTTCCTCCCTCGATTATGGCTGTCCTTTGAGTGGGAACGCCTTCATCGTCCACAGGCGCTGTGCTGATCCCTTCAGGGTATGTACCATCATCTACCAAAGTCACAAGGGGTGCTGCCACTTGCTGGCCCAACAGATCCGCAAACAGAGATTTGCCTTTCTGCACTGATTCTGCACTGAAGGCGCTGGCAAAAGAGCCAAGAAAGTCAGCTGCAACCATTGGGTCTAAAACCACAGGCACCCTGGCGCTTTGACCCCTCTGCGCGCCGAGGAGGGCCAGGGCTCTTTGCGCTGCTTCCTCCCCTACAGGCTCTAAATCCAGTTTTGCCAGCTCCCTGGCAAAGTGATAGCTCCAGCCCATCTCAGCGTTGCCGTTGTCCTCAGCCACAGCCAGAATGCTGCTGGTGAAAAAAGTGCCGCTGTGGGCAACTGCGAGCCCTTTGGAGTTGGCGATGGCCAATTCATAGCTTGTATCTGCATACTGGGCCTGCCGCACTTTCCGCACCCGGGAGTCTTTCGCCCGGGCTGCCCGCTCGATGCGGCGGGCAAACTCGATCTTCTCTTCCATGGGAAGAGCCAGAGCTGCTTTGTCGCTGGCAAGCTCCACTTTGGCTTCCCCTTGAGGCTGGGGAAGGGTCCGGGCAGGGTCTGGATCTGCGAAGCGTGCGTTCTCCCTTGCCTCTGCGAGGGCCACCTCTGCTGCTTGGACAGAGAGCACTGTTGTATAGGCAAAACCGCTCCTGCCTTCTTTTATGCAGCGAATGCCGAGGCCTTCGCTGGTGGATACATTGCTGCTTTCCACCTCTAGATCGCTTACTTCAATCCTCGTGGAGTGGTTTCGAGAGAGGTATACTTCCAGTTCCTCATCACTGCCCCAGCTCAAGACCTTCTTTGCTAGATCAAGTAGTTCCACTATTAAACCCCCTCTGTGCCGCCCACGACCAAATTAGGAATCCGCAAGGTTGGCTGGGCATCTCCCACTGGCACCCCTTGGCCGTTTTTGCCACAGACTCCCAGGGAAAAGCCGCTGTCTGAGCCTACCAGATCCACTTGCGAGAGAACCTGAGGGCCGTTGCCGATTAAGGTGGCGCCCCGGACAGGGGGGCCGATTTTGCCCTTCTCCAGGAGATAGCCTTCAGTCACCTCGAAAACAAAGTCCCCATTGGTGGTGTTTACTTGTCCGCCGCCCATTTTCGTAACGTAAAGCCCGTGTTCTGTGCTGGCGATGATCTCGTCAGGATCTGTTTCTCCTGAGGCGATAAAGGTATTGCTCATTCTCGGGAAGGGGCGGCTGCGGTACGACTCCCGTCTGCCATTGCCTGTACTTTCCCTGTTTTCCTTCAAGGCTGTATCCAAATCGTACATGTAGCTTTTGAGAATGCCGTTTTCAATGAGGACAGTCCGCTGGCCGAAGGTGCCTTCGTCGTCGAAGGCATAGGAACCATAGCGGCCAGGCAGTGTAGCGTCGTCGATCACAGTGATAAGAGGCGATGCTACCTGTTGGCCAAGCTTGCCGGCGTAAACAGAGAGGCCTTTCTGCACGAGATCCGCTTCCAAACCGTGGCCGCAGGCTTCGTGGACCATGGTTCCTCCTGCTTCCCCTGCCATGACTACTGTCATTTGGCCGCTGGGTGCGGGTTTGGCTGAAAGCATCCGCACAGCACGCTCTCTGGCAACTTGTGCCAACTGCTCGGCGCCAGTAGCTACTAGTTCAAAGCCGCCAACTCCGCCTGCCGACTCGTAGCCAGTTTGGATTTTCCCGTCAGCCTCTGCAATTACGTTTACCACGAGGCGCACCCGGCTCCGCTTGTCCTCAGCCATAAAACCCAGCGAATTTGCGATTAAAACTTCCTGCAGGGTGTTGCCGTAACTTGCTGTTACCTGACGCACCTGGGGCGCCTGCCTTGCAGTTTGATTTATTATGCGCAGTAGCTCCACTTTCTCGCCAGTTTCAACTTCCTCAGCTGGCTGCCGCACGCCGAAGCGCACTGGCGGCTCCCGCAGGAGGAGTTCTTCCGCCTGGACAGATGCGCCTTCCGCGCCCCTTGCGAGTTTATCAGCCAGCTGCAGGAGAGCATCCCGTTCGAGACTATTGGTGTGGGCATAGTATGTGCGGCCTCCCTTCACAAGCCGCAGGCCAACCCCTAAATCTTCACCGCCTGTGAGCCGCTCCAATCTCCCCTCCTCTAAAAAGAGCGATTGGGAAACTGTATGCTCCCAATAAACTTCTGCAAAGTCCCCGCCCCGGACGAGCATGGCAGCGAGGATCTCTTGAGCCAAATCTGGATCGACGTTCCTTTTCAAGCCAGTCCCTCTCTTTTCTCAAAACTGTCTTTATTATTCTCTTTTCTGATGATAAAATCCTGCAAAAAAAGCCGCATCTTGCGGCTTCTAAGTTTGAAAAAACAGTTTAACCTCTAAACTATCTTCTTTGGGTATAAAGGCCAAATCAACCACCTGTCCCTCTTTCAGCTGGGGATCTGCAGCTTTCACCTCGCGGACCAGCTCCCGCAGCTTCTCTAAAATATCCCCTCCAAAAAAATTTCCAGTAACTAATTTAACCATGCTTGTCCCTCCTCCCTATTTCAGTATATGCCAGTTTTGTCCAAATTATGCAGCGATAAGGACTTGCACAAGTGCTTCTTTTCTCTCATATGATTTAGAAGGATTATTTGGCCGGGGAGGGATCAGCTTTGCCAGTTTCAGGTTTTCTAGCAACGTTTCTAATGAAGATTCTCAGCTATCTGGCCTCGTACGTTTCAACTCCCAATGTTTTCCCGAAACCACTGTCTTCTGAGGAGGAGGAAAGGCTTTTAAAACTTAAAGCCCAGGGAGACCAAAATGCACGGAACATTCTCATCGAACACAACCTCAGGCTTGTCGCCCACGTGGTGAAAAAATTTGACCAGACCGGAGAGAGCATGGACGATCTGATTTCCATCGGCACCATTGGCCTCATTAAAGCCATCAACACTTTTCAAACTGACAAAAACACCCGCCTCGCTACATACGCTGCCCGGTGTATTGAAAACGAAATCCTAATGCATCTGCGGGCCACCAAAAGACAGAAGTCAGAAATCATGCTTTACGAGCCCATCGGTACAGATAAAGAAGATAACGATCTCACCTTGATGGATATCCTGACCACAAACGAAGAAGGGCCAACGGAGCATGTGGAGAACAAACTGGAGTACGAAAAATTATATCGAAAATTGGTTCTGCTCTCTGCCCGGGAGCAGCAGGTTCTGAAGCTGCGCTACGGCCTTTTGGACGGCATTCGAAAGACTCAGCGGGAGATCTCAAAGCTCCTCGGCATCTCCCGCTCTTATGTGTCTAGAATTGAAAAAAGAGCTTTGGGCAAACTGCAAAAAGAAATGGAAAAATAATTGCCACAATGCCTGCCTTGTGATAACATAAAAGGTAATTACAAGGCAAAGGATGGGGACGACTTGTTTGAAAAGTTTTGCCCCCGGGCAGTTGCGCACACTCTTACTGAAATCGAGCCAGCGATGCTGGTAGAGCGGGGAATTCGCGGCTTGATTCTGGATTTGGACAACACCTTGGTGAAGTGGAATACCAGACACTACGGCCAAGGGGTACGGCGGTGGCTAGAACGCGCCCGCAAGGAAGGTCTGGAGCTTTGTATTCTCTCCAACTCTACAGCGAAAAGGGTCCGGGCCATTACAGAAGAGCTGAATATCCCCGGCCTGGGAAGCGCAGTCAAGCCCTGGGGCCGCTCTTTTCGGAAAGCGATGGAACTTTTAGGCACCAAGCCTGAAGAGACCGCTGTTTTAGGCGATCAGCTGCTTACAGACGTCTACGGCGGCAACAGGCTTGGCATGTATACTATTCTGCTGATCCCTCTGAGCGAAAAAGAACTTTTCACTACTCGCCTCGTCCGCACTTTTGAACGGTGGCTCTTAAAATACTTTCGTTCCCGAGGCATGTTGAAAGGCGTGATCTGAGATCCCTACTTGTATTGGCTGCGGAATTGAACTGCAGAGCAAATCCCCCTCATCCCCAGGTTTCATCCCTGACCTGACTAAAGGGAACCTCTGCAGGCGTTGCTATCGTTTAACTCATTACGGAGAGTTGGCATCCAACTCCCTCTCCAGGGAAACCGAGCTTAGTTTGGCAGCAGAGGCTATTGGGAAGGCGCAGCTGGTTTTGGTGCTCCTCGACCCAATAGATTTCGCTGGCACTTTAGTGCCTGAGCTTTTCCGAAAGGCGAAGGGGAAGGCAGCTGTGGTCTTGACCAAAATGGATCTTCTGCCTCCGATAGCAAGACATCATGAGGTTGTGGCTTGGGTAAAAGAGGAGCTGGGGCGAAAGGGAATTGAGCCTGTGAGGATCTTCCCTGTGAGCAGCAAAAACGGCCAGGGGATCCCTGAACTGCTCTCTTTTTTGGAGAAACGAAAGGCCGAAGAGATCGCCTTGGTTGGAGCGACTAATGTCGGCAAGTCTGCCCTTTTGGCAAGGCTCCTGCCCAAAGATGCCCAAGAGCCCACCATCTCCAATCTCAAAGGCACCACCCAAGGCCTAAATATCCGTAAGTGGGAGCACGGCAAGCTCATCGATACCCCCGGCATAACTCCCCTGGGAAGATTGGACCAATTCATCTGTCCGAGATGTCAGGTGGAGTTAATTCCTGCTGACCCCATCAAAAGCAGGCTATACCAGCTTGCTTCCGGGCAAGCCCTCCTTTTCGGTGCCTTAGGTTATGTGGAAAACCTCGAGAATGAAACTGTTCTGCAGGTTTATGTGCCAGGAAGCGTCATCCTGCACAGAACAACCGGCGAAAAAGCTCAGAAACTGCTTGCAGCAAAGCCCCATTGGCTGAGCGGCAGCTCTTGCAAGTGCCCAACAGGCGCTTGGGAGACAAGAGAGGTTTCCGTACAGCCTCTTGAAGATTTGGCAATTGCAGGCCTGGGCTGGCTATCTGTGCGCCGGGCGCCTGCAAGCTTGCGGCTGGTTCTGCCGCAGGGTGTGCAGATTCAGGTGCGAAACGCTCTACTGCAGAAGCGTTAGGCGATTTTCATGGCAATCCGCCTGAAGATGCCTGCAGCAAAGCTGCCGCTTTCTCCACCTTCCAATAAGACCACGATTACATAGCGGGGATTGAGCAGGGGGAAAAAACCTGCAAACCATGCATCCACCTCAGGCTGACCCCAGGAGTTTATCCTTCCTGTCTGGGCTGAACCTGTCTTCCCCCCTGCACCTAAAACCGGAATTTGTGCTGCGGTGCCTGTTCCCCGCTCCACTACCTCTGCCATCATGGCGCGCAAGAGGGCACGGGTGCCCGGGCTGAGCACAGTGGTGCTTCCCAGCTGTGCTTGTCCTGGAAACAGCCCCAGTTGCACCTCTCTCCCCTGCAAAACTGTTACTAAAAGCCTTGCAACCTGCATTGGAGTTGCCTGGATTCCCCTTTGCCCCAATGCCATATTCCCGAAGTCCTGTTTGGCGTATCTCCCCTCTCCAGGCAGGCTTCCCACCTTCTCGCCCGGCAAGCCTAATCCCGTTTCTTCCCCCAATCCCAATTTTCTGGCATAGTTCACCATCTCAAGACCCAAGCGCTGTCCCAGCTCCACGTAGACGCTGTTGCAGGATTGGGCAAATGCTGTGGCTAGGTTCAGTTCTCCGTGTCCGCCTTCATACCAGCAGCGGAACCTTACTGCCCCTACGTCCCGATAGCCAGGGTCGAAAAAACGTTCCTCTGTTGACGTTACTTTCTCTTCCAAAGCTGCTGCTGTGACCACGATTTTGAAAACAGAGCCTGGGTAGTAGTTGTGGATTGTGCGGTTGAGCAGGGGTGAATTGGGTGCGCCAAAGGCTGCTTCCACCTGGTTTGGATCGAAGGTGGGGTTGCTGGCTGCAGCCAGAACCTCCCCGCTTCCCACATCTACCACCACCACTGCCCCTCTTTGGCCGGTTCTCACAAGCTCTTCTTGTGCAGCCTGCTGAATTTTTATGTCCAAGGTTGTGGATATATTTTTCCCTTCTTTCCCTTCTCCCCCGATGATTCTGAAGCCTAACCCAGGAATGAGCCTGCGGTTTGCATCTACAATAGCTGCCAGCCTCACCGGCTCCACCTGGGATAGCTCCTCATTGGCTAGAGCCTCGATGCCTGTCACTCCCATTTGGTCCGCTGTTCTCAGATAGCCGATTAGGTGTGGTGCCAGTGCTGGTTCGCGGTAGCGGAGTTTTTCCCGCACCACCACGAGGCCTTTTCCTAAATATGGCCTCAAGGCTTGGATCTGCCACCTGTTGAGGCCTCTCGCCACAAAAAACGGCCTGCCTTTCTGCAGGTTTTCGGCTATGTTGGCCGGATCTTTCCCCAGAATCGGTGCTAGCTGCCAGGGAAGGGCGTATTTTTCAGCTTGGGGGATTAGCACTGGGAAGGCAGCAAGGCTAATGCGACTGCCGCCGCCTGTTAAAGGTTTGCCGTTGCGGTCCAGAATATCGGCTCTACCTGAGTCTAAAGGCACTGCTTCGCTTCGCTGATTTAAGGCCAGCTCCGCCAAATCAGTGCGCACCAGCTGCCAGCGGGC
>LFTB01000051.1 GCA_001512905.1 Clostridia bacterium DTU084
CTTTAGGTCAATTGTTCAAATTTACCTGCCTCAAAATCTAGGTTTGTGCAGTGGAATCAGATCCTGCGCTGACCAATCCCAAAGCATTAGATTGCTTTGCAAACGAAGGGGGACGGGTGATGGAACACTATTCCCTGAAAGAGATAGCTGCAGAAAATGGCATTTATTATGACCAAGGCATCTTAAAGCTTGAAGATGAACTGAAAATACCCATCAGCAAGTTTTCCTATGGGGATATTGTTTCCATTGACGCTACAGTAAAAAACGAAACTGGTCTGTTTGGGCAGTGCTATGTTGGAGTGAAATTCTATAAAGACGGAAAAAGGTTCAGGAACAAAGACGGACTCTTGGATGAATACAGCGGGATTTGCCAGTTTTACGGCAGAGGCTACAGAGAGTACCTCTATCACTTCGTGATTCCAGACGGAGTGGACGCAGTGGAAGCTTTCATCAGCTGTGAAAACGGAGGAAAGCTTTTCATCAAAAGGTTAGAGGTGTCCACACATCCTTTTGTTCCAAACTCTCCGCAGAGCGGAATCAAGTGCGTCGCCCACTTGGGAATGACAGGTTATGCGCCGAGGAATACCATGGCCGGTTTTTACCTAGCAAAGCGCGGTGGCTACAGAGAATGCGTCACAAATACAAATTTCACCAAAGATGGTTATCTTGTAGCACTTCACAACAACACCATTGACGAAACCTCAAACGGCAGAGGCCTGATCCAAGAAATGACGCTCCAAGAAGCAAGACAATATGATTTTGGCGGATACGTGAGCGATGTCTATAAAGGCTCTGAACTTCCTCTTTTGAGCGATGTTGTCAAGTTTATGGCAAAAAGCGGTATGCGGCCTGTTTTGCGGTTGAGCAGCGACTTTTGTGGAGAAAACAGGCACTTTTTAGCTGAAATCTATGAGATGATAAAAGATAACGGCCTGTTAAACAGATGCACTGCAAAGGCCTTCTCCAAAGAGGCCCTCGAAGGGATGGCAGAGATTGCAGGGGATACCATCCGCTACGGCTACTGCTGCAAGGACGTCACCAGAGAAGAAATAGCGTGGCTCAAAACCCTGGGAACCGATGTCTATTTCGACCTTCTCTACACTAAAATCACAAGGGAAAAAGTAGAGCTGGCATTAGAACACGGCGTAAATGTGGAAGCATGGATTATCAATGACTTTGAAAGCATCATCCGGCTTTCCGAAATGGGCGTGACAGGGTTTACCACAGA
>LFTB01000052.1 GCA_001512905.1 Clostridia bacterium DTU084
CAATTTATACCAGGAGGCATTTTATTTTTCAAATCTCAAATCACAAGTTTACAGGAATGCTTGTATACATCATATATAGATATAGTGCTGTTTAATAAAAAATAAGCCCTTATCCCAAGGCGGGATAAGGGCAGCGAAATCATGCGTAAGCCTGTTCAGTATCAAGGCAGATGGGGATTAAATCTGTCATTTTCTGCAGCAGGAAGTCTGGTTTCTGCGCCAGCAGGTGCCTTTTGGGAGCTGCGCTCCACATAACTGCAGCAGAGAGAGTGCCTGCGTTGCGCGCTGTTTCGAGATCAACCGGACTATCTCCCACCATAATCGCCTCTTCAGGCTGCTTGCCCAGAATTTCTAATGCTTTAAAGATAGGCTCGGGATTGGGCTTGTGCAGCTGGGTATCTTCAGGTGTTACAATTGCTTGCATGTAAGCATCAATGCCGTGCAGCTGCATTCCTCTCATGGCCAGATACTTCCGTTTGCCTGTGACCACACCGAGGGAAAGGCTGGCTTTGCTCAGCACTTCTAAAGTTTCCGTGACGCCAGCTATTAGCTTGGCCATGGAATCGTGTCTGGTATCGTTGTATTCTCGATAGGTTTCAATCAGCTCATCTAACGATTCTTTGGAGTACGAACCTAATACCTCAGCTAGAGGTCTGCCCAGGGAAATTGCTATTTCTGAAGCTGGCACATCAAGGTTCAAAACCTTTTTCAAGGTGTGCTGGTAGGAATCGATAATGAGTTCACTGGTATCGATGAGAGTGCCGTCAAGATCAAATAAAACACAGTTAATGTTTTTAGACATTGAAACCTCCTGAAAAAACTATTTTCTGCTTCCCGGAAATCCCAATTCAACTGCGGGCAGGAAGCCACTGCATATCATTATTACATAAAAAAAAGAAAAATGCACGTCCTTTGCTTGAAAACTTTTCAGCAGCCAGCTTCTTCTATGGGCTTTAGTCACAAATTAGCAGAGCAGGTGATTGTTTTTGATTAACATTATTATGGCAGCAGAATATTATGTAGCGAGGAGGGTCAGATCAAACAGAGAGGAGGATTATAATGTTAGGTTCAAAAGATCACTGTGGCTTCTCCCCTTGCCTGAGCATAGCGTTTCCTGTGAGTTTGGTGGTAGGGATTCTCGTAGCAATCCTATTTGCTTTCGGACTAATCCCGGGAATCACCACTGCAACCTGGATCGTTTTCGGTTTAGGGGTGTTGGGACTAGTTTTCGTCCTGATTGCTGTCTTATTATTAGGCTGCAACAGATGTTTTGTGCTCTTGAAATGCTTGGAGAAACTCCTTCCCTGCTTGTTAGCTGGAATTTTCGGCACCATTATTCTAAGCTTGGTAGCTCTCTCCATAGTCTTGTCCATTGGCATCTTCACCATTATTTTGGTAGGACTGTTGGCGTTTTTCTTCAGCCTTTTAATTGTTTCGCTGATTCTGCTGATCCAATGTGTAATCGAAAATCGGTTCTCTAACAAAATAACCGAGGTATAGCCAATTACTCTCGCCCTGAGCAATTCTCTTAAAACTTGAGGCATTTGGAAGGCTGCCCAAACTGGGCAGCCTCTGCTTTTCCTAATGTTTTCTGAGAAATGGCTTTGTCCTGGGTTAGCTCTTGTTATCCAAACAAGCCCAATGTTTCTTTCTCTTCTTGTACCTGATACCCTAAGGCTGCATAACCCCGCAGTCTTTTTTCATACATTCTCTTGAGCATAGGCTCGTTTATGTCTACATAATCGTAGATGCGCACTTCTTTTTTATCAGCATGGCTGCGGTGAAGGCGGCCTGCATACTGCTTCAAAGTACCTCGCCAAGAAATTGGCATGGTTAAAAAGAGACAATCCAGGCGCGGATCATCATAGCCCTCTCCCAGATATCTGCCTGTTGCAATTAGAATTCTGGACTCAGCTTCGGGGATAGAACTCAGCTTGTCATATACAGCTTGACGTTGTTTTTTGGTCATTCCTCCGCGCAAGACCACAACATGCTGCGCATGTTCTTTCAACAGCTGGGCAAGGAGCTCAACGTGAGCGGTCCGCTCGGAAAGGACTACAGGAGAAAAGCCATCGGCTATGGCTGCGGCTACATCCCTGCAGATAAGCCTGTTACGTGCTTCATCTTCCATCATGGCAGCATAAATGTCCTGGATCGTCCACATGTCCTTGGAATCAGGTTCTGGCATTTGAAAAGAAGTCTGGCGCGGAAAGACAAGCTTGGAAAACTTGTGCATGCCTAATTTCTTTGCATCGACTCGAAATCGAACGGGACCGCACTGCATGAAAACAATTGGCTGGTGTCCATCTTTCCGTTTTTCAGTAGCAGTTAGCCCATATACGTAGCGAGGGTTAGCAAATCTTAAGACCTGTTCGAAACTGAAGGCAGAGATATGGTGGCATTCATCAACAATTATCATCCCGTATTCTCGTACATATTCCTTGATGGTGCCTTTGCGATTTAATGTCTGAAGCAAAGCTAGATCTATCCTGCCAGTCCGCTTCTCCTTGCCACCCCCTATCTCACCGATTTGGCCTGGCTTTAAATTAAGAAAAGAGCAAAGTCTTTCTTTCCACTGGTCCAGGAGTTGGCGGCGATGAACAACAACCAAAACATTGGTTTTTCTCTGAGCGATGAGCCAAGCAGCTACCACTGTTTTACCAAAGGCTGTTGTGGCTGCTAAAACGCCATTGTTGTGCTCTAGGAGGGCATTGGCTGCTTTAGCCTGAAGAGGATACAGTTCGCCGCAGAAGGTGACTTCGATTTCTTTTCCCGGGTTAGTTTCATCCTGCCAGGAAATTTCAGTGCCCATCTGTTCAGCAAACTGCGCCAGCTCCTCTTCACAGCCCCTGGGGATAGCAAGATGTTTCTCGAAGGATTCAGCCAGGCTGATGATTCTAGGTTTATCGTAGGTGGGGAGCCTTAAAGCTTGGGCTCTATAAAACTCTGGATTAGAGAATGCTGCCAGCCTTGCGATTCTATTCAAAACAATTTGTGGTATATTCTCTTTCCCAACATATATCATATTTGCGCGCACGCAGCGCAGTTGTTTAGGTGCCAGTTCTGGTGGTATTTTGGGTACTTCAGTGCGCCATGGTGCATCTTCTTCGTCCTGGTAGAGCAATCCTAGCGAGGTTTGGTTTTTAGTCAGGCTTTTAACTAGCCTGCTTACCTCTTCGAAATTCAGTGTTTGCAGTGTCGAGAGAAAGTGCCACTGATCTAGATACGGCTTCAGGTTTTGATCTAGGAAGAGGGTGTTTCCGTATTTCCTTGCCTCTTTTTGCAAAGGCAGAGCTATCAAGTTGCCAAAACCGCCTTTTGGCATGGTATCTTGATTGGGGAATAAGCGATCGTATGAGCTGAAGCCTATTTGATGTCGCCTTTCCATCGCCCGGGTAAGCAAACCGCTGCCTAATTCTCTAGCCAAAGCTGCAGGCACGGGCTCAGAAAAGAAAATCCACAGGTGTGCTCCTCTACCGGAACGAGAGCGTTCGATGGCTACCGGAATTCCTAAATCTTCGCAGCACTCTCTCACTACTGAAACATCTTCTTCCCAGCCGTCTTTATCGAAATCCATTGCGAGAAGTCTGCAAGTTTCGTCTTGCAAAAGGGGGTAGATCCCTATAATCTTAAAGCCACGGAGGTGCTGCTCGATAGCCTGCGCGTTATAGGGCAAAAAGCTGCGTGCCTTGCAGTCGCTGCATTTAATTTTACGCTTTCTGCCGCACACGCTTTTCCATTCGTTGCTGCAGGCCGGTGAGTAACCTGCCTCCCCATGGCGATTTGTCCAGCGAACGGCGTAAACATCTTCCCGTCCCTGGAAAAGCTTCTGGAAGAGTGATATTTTCTCTTTGTTTGAAGAGAGGGCAGTAACCAGCCCTTCCTCGTGCTCAGGGAACTTGGGAGCCTCAATAGCGAGCTGTTTCCGTAAAGCCTCATTCTCTGCCTTAAGCCTGGCTATTTCCTCATTTGCCTTTTTCAGCTGTTCCCTCAGCAAAACAAGTTCTTGCATCTCTACCTCCAATTCCTCCACCAACGTTCTAATAAAAGTAATTCTCTGCCATCTCCTAGCAGACCTTCTATAAAAACAAAAAACCCTAGCTTTAAAGCTAGGGCTGAAAAAAGGTTCCGGCAGCGACCTACTCTCCCATGCGGTCGCCCGCATAGTACCATCGGCGCT
>LFTB01000062.1 GCA_001512905.1 Clostridia bacterium DTU084
AACAGAAAAATATGGCTTCCCCTGGCTTTAGCTTGTGGCATCTTTTTTCTCTTGCTGTACGGAGCCTTTGAGAAAGAACTGCCTGCCCAATCTTTTCAGGAGGAAAAGGAAGAAATAGTAAGCATCGTGGAAGCTTTCGGTTCCAAACTGCAGATGGTTTCGCTCTCTGCTCCCCCTGATCTCCTCCGAAAAAGCATCCAGGAAAATTACAGCCCTCTCATTTTCCCTGACCTTCTGCGCAGGTGGCTAGAAGGGACAGGCGAGGTCCCCGGCAGGCTCTCTTCCAGTCCGTGGCCGGATCGGATAGAAATTTTTAGCGTCGAGAAAAAATTTCCTGATGCATATGAGGTCCTGGGGAAAATCGTGGAAATCTCCAGCACAGAGAAGGAAGGCGGGGCTGCAGCAACCCGTCCTATTACCCTCATGGTTAAGAAGCTCGAAGGCAAATGGCGCATCGCTGAAGTTGCCCTGGCCCCTTATGAAGCCGCTGATCCAATCANNCTACCGCAACACTGAATACGGCTTCACCTTTACTCTGCCCAAAAGCTGGCAGGGATACACCACCATCACTGATAAATGGAACGGTTTTACTGATGCAGACTCTCCTGTTTCAGGTCCCTTGCTGCTGATCAGGCATCCGGACTGGACAGCAGAAAAGCCCAGGCAGGATATTCCCATCATGATTTTCACCAAGGAGCTTTGGGATTCCCTTCAGGAAGGAAAGCTTCGCATTGGCGCAGCGCCAATCCCGCCGCGGGAGCTGGGGCGCAACAGCAAATATGTCTTTGCCCTTCCTGCCCGTTACAACTATGCCTTCCCAGCCGGTTACCAAGAAGTGGAGGCTATCCTGGAAAGAGAACCCCTCAAGCCTTGCGAGATCTGAGCTTTTCCTTTGAGGAAAAACCCTAAAAACAGATTGACAACTTTTTTCCCCTGTGCTACTATAAAACTGTCCAGAAAAATTGTCCGTGGGGAAGTAGCTCAGTTGGTTAGAGTGCTACGCTCACATCGTAGAGGCCAGCGGTTCGAGTCCGCTCTTCCCCACCATTTTGTTGCTGAAAACTTGCACAGGTTGTGTAAGTTTTTTCTTTTATTAAACCAAATTTATACATAAACAGGAGGGATTTGACCATGCGTGCCCTGGTTATCTACAGTACTGCAACTGCTGTCATCCAAAAGGCAGCTCGAGAGCTTGCCGCAGCCCTCGAAGCCAACAACTGGCAGGTACAGCTGCTGACCCCAGAAGGCTCGGACCCCATCAACGTGATCCCCTATGATTTGGTCTGCGTCGGCAGCCCTGTTGTAGGGTTTTTCGGCGGCAAAGTAGCGGCTGATATTGCTGAGGCAATCTCCCGCTTCAACCGTCTGGACGGGAAGCGGACCATTGCCTTTGTGACACCGAAATTAATCGGGACGGAAAAATCCCTCCGAAATTTAATGGAGCTCCTTGAAAGGCAAGGGGCAAATGTCTTCGATTTCCTTGCCATCCGGAACAAAGCAGACGCACAAACTCTAGCGCAGAGAGCGAGATGAGTATGGAAAAAATCAAGGCGCGGTTAGCAGAGCTCCGCAAGCAAATTCAATACCACAACTGGCGGTATTACGTGCTAGACGATCCCCAGATTCCAGACAGCGAATACGATGCCTTGTTCCGAGAGCTGGTGGAATTGGAAGAGGCTCATCCAGAGCTTGTGACTGCTGACTCTCCCACCCAGCGGGTCGGGGCCAAGCCCCTGACTGCTTTTAGGACTGTGCGGCACCGGATTCCCCTCTCCAGCCTCGGAAACGCTTTCACCCATGAAGAGCTCCTTGCTTTCAACCAGCGGCTGCAGCGGAATTTGGGCACTGATACCCTGCAGTACATGCTGGAGCCCAAAATTGACGGCTTGGCAGTCGCCCTCACCTACGAAAACGGCAGCTTCACCTTAGGCGTTACCCGGGGAGACGGGATTGAGGGCGAGGACGTGACGCTGAACCTGCGCACCATCAAAAGCCTTCCTCTGAAACTGCAGGGAAATCCCCCTGAAATCCTAGAAGTGCGTGGGGAGGTCTATATGCCCAAGGCAGCTTTCCTGGCCCTGAACCGGGCCCGGGAAGAGGAAGGTGCTCAGGTTTTCGCCAATCCCCGCAACGCTGCTGCGGGATCTCTGCGGCAGCTGGATCCCAAAATTACCGCAAGCCGTTCCCTTAACCTGTTTGTCTACACTTTAGCCCAAAAGAGCGACGCTCCCCTTTGGGAGCAGGGCATTACAACCCAACAAGAAGCTTTGGCAGAGCTGGCCAGCTACGGTCTGCCTGTCAATCCCCATACGCGCCTCTGCCGGAACATCCAAGAGGCCATCGAATACTGCAGGGAACTGGAAGAGATCCGGGAAGAGCTTCCCTACGAGATCGACGGCGCTGTCTTGAAGCTCAACGACCTGCAGCTGCAGGAGCAGTTGGGGTCAACTGCCCGCAGTCCCCGCTGGGCCATTGCCTATAAATTCCCGCCCAGTCAGGCTGTTACCAAAGTAAAGGATATTATAGTTCAGGTAGGCCGCACTGGCACTATAACTCCCCTGGCAATTTTAGAGCCAACCTTCCTTGCAGGTTCTACCATCTCCAGGGCCAGCCTCCACAACCAGGACTACATCAACGACAAAGACATCCGCATCGGCGATCAGGTTGTGATCCAGAAAGCAGGGGATATAATCCCCGAAATAGTCCGCTCCCTTCCAGAGAAGCGCGACGGCTCTGAACGAATCTTCCAAATGCCCAGCTCCTGTCCTGCTTGTGGATCTGAGCTGATCCGAGAGCCAGGCGAGGTTGCTGTCCGCTGCGTGGCTCTGGACTGTCCCGCTCAGCTGAAGGAAGGCATTGCCCACTTTGCCTCACGAGATGCTATGAATATTGAAGGTTTAGGGCCTAAACTAATTGAACAGCTGATTGATGCAAAGCTGGTGTCAGATCCGGCTGATCTCTATTTTTTAACCAGCGACTCCCTTCTCCCTTTGGAACGAGTTGGCAAAATTTTAGCAGACAAGCTCATCGCTGCCATCGCTGCATCCAAGACAAATTCCCTTGAGAGGCTGATTTATGGTTTAGGGATCAGGCACGTGGGACTGGAAGCGGCAAAGCTTTTGGCAGCCCACTTTCAGACCATGGATAGGTTAATGGCAGCAGACCTCTCCCAGCTTACTGCAATCCCAGGCATCGGCCCTCAGATCGCAGAAAGCATCAGGGACTTCTTCAGCAGGGAACAGAACCAGCACATCATCGCTAAGCTGAAAAAGGCAGGCCTCAACCTGGAAAGCGGAGCCAAGCAGACTTCAGCAGGCCTCTCAGGACTTACTTTCGTCCTCACAGGTACCCTGAAGAGTTTCACCAGGTCCACAGCGAGAAGCAAAATTGAAGAGCTGGGCGGCAAGGTTTCCAGTTCAGTAAGCAAGAACACCAGCTACCTGGTGGTAGGGGAAGAGCCTGGTTCAAAGCTGGAGAAAGCGAAAAAGCTAGGCGTGAAAATTCTCTCTGAAGAAGAGTTTCTGCAGCTTCTCGAGGAAAACAGCTCTTAGAGAATTTGCCGGCTTTGCGGCAAATCCATCCTGTACCAACTATAAAAAATGTGGCCGCGTAGGGCAGGCAATCTGCGCGGCCTTTTTGTCTGCAGCTTTGGTGCTTGGACTTTTGGTTCTGCTATATGGACGCAGAGCTCTGCTTCATCTTCACAAGCTCCCGGAATAATAACCCTGTGCAGTATGCATCAGCATAAGCCCTGTGCTTGTCAGGGTTGAATATCCCGAAATAATCACATAGGGTCTCCAGCCTGTGGTCCTCAACGTCAAAGTCGCTGTTCCAGTCTTCCTCCCAGCACTCTTCTTCCATGTTCCACCTTTTTTTCGGCTTTTTCAAGAGCTTTTGGCTCTGCTCCAATGTGCAGAAGTATCTCCTTTTTTTGTCTATCAGGCAGCTTCCAGCTTTGTGAATAAATCCCAAATCAAACCTTAAATTGTGGGCAACCAGATCGCTCCCGCCGAGGAACGCATCAAAGGATCTGATGATTTGTTTTATGGTAGGCGAATCTTTCACCATCTCGTCTGTGATCCCATTTACGGCAGAAGCATCTTCTGGAATTGGGACTTTCGGATTGACCAAAGTCCAAAACATTTCAGCAGGTTCTCCGCCAGCAAACCTCACAGCTGCTAGTTCCACTATTTTGTCCCTGGATGCTCTCAGGCCTGTGGTTTCCACATCGAGGACAACAAACTCTGGATACTTTCCGCGCGGTGTGATGCTGGAGAATTTTAGCCCTTCAAGCTCATACAGTGCCCTGCTTTTCACCTCTTCCTCACTGATAATAATTTCCACCCGCGGAATGCTCTGCAGTTTTTTCGCACTCTCTTCTTCCAAGCATTTTGTGCACAGTCCATTTGCACCTAGTTTCAAAAACAGCCCCCACCTGCGGCATTTCACACATCTGGGCAACTTGTCCACCACCTTTTTGCAGTTGGCTTGTCCATCTTGCCGAGACAAAAACGTACTGAAAGCATCTCCTTTGCAGGGGAGGCACGTCAAGAGCTGCTTGAGCATAGGATAGAAAAAAGACAGCGGAGGTTTTGCCATGTGGACAAGGGCACGGAAGCTGTGGGAACGCTTGCGAAAGGGAAAGAGCAAACCAGCTTCAGATGATCTGGTAGACCTCTGTCTGCCTTTTACCCGAATATACCTGCGAAGGAAAAGCAGCCTGCCTATCCCCCACGAGCTGCAGGTTGTGATTCCCAGGGTTGAACGAATTTAAAACGGCGCATTCCCCACCCAATACGGAGTATGGGTGGGGTTAGCCGT
>LFTB01000121.1 GCA_001512905.1 Clostridia bacterium DTU084
AGGCTTGATTGTACTTAAAATAAAATTCACGTTGTAGTGTTATATTTTGGCAAATATATGATTACAACACCTTTTAGTAATCCATCCTGCGGCTGAAACTTTAGGATTTCTTGCTATATCACCGTAATAACGTATATGTCTTTTTTAGCCCACCGCTTAAGCTTTTCCCTCATGGTTCGATTATTACATGTGCCCCTCCACACTCTTTGGTTTTTAAGCAGCTTTAGAAATGTCCTCTGTTTTTAATCTCTCTTCAAGTTCAGCAAACTCTCTTTCGATTCTGTTGTCTATTTTCAAATCACCTCTCACACGGGTCTAAGTTATCATAAAACCTTAATTTCAAGCCCGCCGAAACATTCTTCAACTAATGGAGTTACTTTTTCAGCAAAATCAAGAAAACCTCGCACCATCTCTTCGATAAAGCCCGGATGCTGCCAGCTCTCAAGGGGCCGCCAGCAGACTTTCGAAAAACCTTTCCAAGCTTGGGCAGTAACTTGAAGGTGGTCTTCTGTGTTATGCCTGATTCTTCTGTTGGAGAAAACTTCCAAACCAAAGAGCTGCTCTAGTTCTCCTGATTTTTCCAGGAGAAAGTCGTGAAATCTCAACTTCCTTAGTAATCAACAGCTGCCTGAGAAACTCTACTCTGCAGGGTGAGTTGAGAAATAGACTCCAGGGGAGCGCGCCCTTGTTTATTTAAGACCCCCGAAGCAGTGGCCAGCCAAAGGAAGGACCATCTCCATAAATTTCATAAATTCCCTGAGCATCATCTCTAAGAAGTCAGGCCGGTGCCAGCGTTCAAGTGTGCGGTAATAAACTCGTGAAAATCCTTTCCATGCTTGAGAAGTATACTGCAGGTGATCCTCTTTTATGTCTCGGGCGCGTCTTGCAGGATATAGTGTTAAACCAAAGAGGCTTTCGATATAATCTTTGTTCTCAGCAATGTAACGCTCCCACTTCTTCTTCCTATGTGTTGAATCCTGAGGTGTGAAAGAGAAATCCGGAACGTACATGAAATGTATTTCATTGCTTTTCCTGGCGCGATTGTAGATCACTAGGTAGTCATGTGGATAACAATCTATGGAAAGGAGCAGTCGAAATTGATCTTGCTTCCTCAGATCTACCGGCTTTACCTCAATTCCCTGAATAGAAGCAGTGGCTATCTCGAGGCCTTCCCTCATTTTTTCCATGAACTTTGAAACCATTTCTTTCTGGTCATCGCTGTATAAATAATGACCCCGTTCAAATTTGAGCTCTAGGTTCCCAGCAATGCTGGATCTTCGACTGTAAAGCTCGGGATTGTCAACCTCGCGCTGCAGAAGCCTTGCTGCACGATCGTGGGAAATTTCTACCGCCTCAAAACCAGCGTTCGCAAGCATTTCTTTCACACCCGGCTGAAAGTAGAACGCAGCCACAAGATAGCGGCCTTTTTCCCCAGAGTACCTTCTATACCTGCTGATCTGTTCCACTACGTGCAGATTAGCAACTGTTTTCAGTTCTACGAAAACAGTTTCCTGGTTTCTGTCTGTTCCTTTCAGGTCACAGCGGTAGCAGGTATTTCCCGTTCTGATAGGAAACTCTTCCTCTACGATAGTTAAACCTGGTTCAATCAGATCCGGATGCAGACAGACAATTCGCTGCAGATCTTCTTCCAACATAACCATACACCATACCTCCATCAAATATATTTCCAGACAGTTAGACAGCCCTGCAAGTTGCCAGCACTGATAACCTTGCTCTTTTTGCAAACTTCATAATATCTTCAAAGGAG
>LFTB01000106.1 GCA_001512905.1 Clostridia bacterium DTU084
CCAAACCGGAGATCTCCGCGTCGATGGTATTAAATGTGTTATTCTTATCTCTAACCAACAGGATAACATAATCACCTATCCCGACATCCAGCAAATCGGCAAGTCTCTTGCCCATGACCACCCGGTACTCCCCTAGGGAGAACATCTCTCCTTCTACGAACTTATCTGTCAGGGAGAAGACCTTGAGCAGGTCCTCCGGCACTACACCCCGCCCCACCACCGGCAGTTCGTTGATGCCGTTATTTAGTCTTGCTTGGAAAGAGAGCTCAGCTGAGCTCCCCACATAGCCCTCCACCTTCTCTAGTTTCATGCTGGGTAGAAGGTCGAGGGGAATCAGGTTATCTAAAGGCAGCTTTTCCTCTTCCTCCCAGTAGGCACTGCTGACTATCTGCAGATGCCCTGTTTCATAGTCGATAATCGCCTCATAGGACATCTCATTCATGCCGGCCATCAGGGAATCAAACATGATGTAGAAAAAGACAGCAAAGGCAATGATCAGTCCTACTGCTAGGGTCCGAGTGCGGTGCCTAACTAGATTCTTAAAGGCTAATTTAGTGAGAAACACCGGCCTCTTCCCTCCTTCGATCCAGCGAGATGAGACCATCTCTGATCTCCACCAGCCGAGCAGCATATTCCATGACCCTGGGATCATGGGTTGAGAAAATGAAGGTTGTCCCCAGCTCTTTATTCATCTTCACCATGATTTCCAGAACTTCTTCACTGGTTTTGGAGTCGAGGTTAGCGGTGGGTTCATCGGCGAGTACCAGCTTAGGCTCTTTGACTAATGCTCTAGCTATTGCCACCCGCTGCTTCTGCCCGCCGGAAAGCTCGTTGGGCTTCCGGTTCTCTAGCCCTCCTAGACCAACCGCAGACAGCATGTTCATAACCCGGTCCCGCAGTTCTCTCTTGTCGTATCTGTTGAGCAACCTAATGGCAAACTCCACATTTTCATAGGCAGTCAAGACTGGAATGAGATTATAACTTTGAAAAATAAAACCGATATTCTCCCGCCGGATCTTGGCCAATCCCTTCTTGTCTATCTCACTGAGTTCCCTGCCGTCGAACATCAAGGTGCCGGCAGTTGGCTTATCTAGACAGCCGATTAGATTAAGCAACCTAGTCTTTCCCGAACCCGATGGACCAAAGATGGTAGTAAACTCTCCTGCCTCTACAGTGAGATCGATCCCCCTGAGGGCCGGCACCTCGATTTTCCCCTGCTGATAAATCTTGGTGACGCCCTTAAGCTCCAGCAAAGCCATAATATAGCCTCCCTCGCCATCAGTATTGCCCCACCGGCGGACCAGAAGTCTTAAGGCCTAATGTCCCGCAGGCAGGCGGCTTCCACCTGACACTACCCTAATCCTGCAGCTTTCTTTTTATCCCATTTTCAACGACATACAGCATTTTATCGACGATGGCCATATCGTCGAAATCCAGCTTCCCATCTTCATAAACGAGGTCAACCATGGAGTAACTTAGACCAGCTAGAACCCGGGCAGCTACTTTAATGTCGATCTTGGGATCCAGCTCCTGGTCGGCCATAGCCTTCTCCACCAGCCTCTCATAGAATTCGTTGGTGGTATCTCTATGCTCACCGATTACCTCGTAGTAAAGTTCTGGGTTGTTGAGGAGCTGCATGCCAATAGCCAGCAAGCGTGGGTTCTCCTTGGCAAAGCGAATGCCGCTAAGATACAACTCCCGCAGCAGCTGGAAGAAGCTGTAATCCTGCATGTGACGCATCATGTCCTGATTGATATACTCAATCTTCCTCTCCGCTATCAGCCCAATGATGTACTTGAACAGGTCCTTCTTGTCCTCGAAGTACTGGTAGAAGCTTCCCTTAGCTATTCCAGCAGCATCGACAATGGCAGTAATCCTGGCATCGTGGAAAGACCG
>LFTB01000019.1:0-45924 GCA_001512905.1 Clostridia bacterium DTU084
CGCAGCAAGGTTCAACAGCTGGCGGCGCTAGGGAGGAAAATGGCCGCAGCTGGCGAAGTAAAAAGAGCGAAGCAAGAAGGAAGGGGAGAGAGATATTGAAGATAGGTTTTATCAGCGACACCCACGGTTCAGCTCAAAGCTGGGAACAGGCAAGCAGGTTCTTTCAGGGAGCAGAAATGATCCTGCACGCTGGCGATGTCCTCTACCACGGCCCGAGAAACCCCCTGCCGGAAGGGCACGGACCGATGAAGCTTGTTGAGCTCATGAACGCATCACCTTGGCCTGTAGTGTTGGCAAAGGGCAACTGCGACGCAGAAATTGATCTCGATCTTTTAAAATGGCCTGTGAACGAGCCATACGCTTTAGTGACCTTGTCCGGGCTGAAGATTCTCCTTTCCCACGGCCACGCAGGAGAAGAGCAGCTCCTCAGGTGGGCGGAGAGTTTCGATGCCGACCTTGTGGTCTCGGGCCATACTCACCAGGCGAAATTGGAGAAAAAGGACGGAATCATCCTCCTCAATCCAGGCAGCGCAGCCCTGCCCAAAGGGGGGCCAGCTTCCGCAGCCGTCTTAGAAGAGGGAATGCTTAAGGTCATAGCTCTGGCTGACGGCAAAACCCTGGCAGAGCTTGCCCTGGACTAGGCAGGGTGCTTGAGGTGACTAGGCCAAAAGGCTCAATTTTCGGCTAGGAGCAGGAAAAATAAAGCACGGCAGAGAATGGTATAGGTGACAGTTGAAAAAAATTCCAGCGTGAAAAGGGCAAACTCAGCGAAAGCTGGGGACGCAAAGCTATAGGGTCTAAAGCCGTAAGGCCATGACAGCCAGTTGCCACACAGGGAAGGTTCGCCCTTCTTCGGTGGCGGATCTTTTTTTTGAGGTGTAAGCTTTCTATGAAGTTTTTTTGGGAAATTTTGATTGCAGTTGAGGCATTGTCGCTGGTTATTTTGTTCCTCTACTGGAGGAGGTTAAAGAGGAAAAAGGATAACTTCCAGATTATCAGCTATCGGGAAATGTTGCAATTCCGTAAGGTTTCTAGACTCTGCTGTGTTTTCATTATAGGTGGTATCATCTCGGCTTTCATAGTTTTGCTGAACCTATAGCCGAGTTATAAAAGTTTCCCCCACTAATTACCCCCAAAAGAGCCCGTGAGGGCTCTTCTAATTTTAAAAAGAAAAAAGGGCAATCTTAGAATGCCCTTTTCACTTTCCCCGAGCGCAGGCAACCAGTACAAACATAGGCCCGTTTAGGAGCTTTGCCTACCAGTATTCTCACACGCTGCAGGTTGGGAAGCCAACGCCGCCGGGTTTTAATGTTGGAGTGGCTGACAAGGTTGCCGCTCTGGGGTCCTTTGCCGCAAACGGCACATTTCCGTGACATGGGCTCAGCCCCTTTCCAAGTTTTTAACAAGCCCTATTTTACCACAACAAAAAGTTTTTGACAACTCTTCGGAAAAACTTCCTTTAAGCAGGATTTTGCTCCCTAAAGGAAGAAATACTAAGAATAAGCTCGCAGAAGAAAGGGTGGATGACAATGAAATTTACAAAAGAGATGTCTATTATGGAAGCTCTTCAGGCTCATCCTCAGGCAAGAGAGGTTTTTATGCGCCACGGGTTGGGCTGCATTGGCTGTATGGGGGCGACCATGGAGAGCATCGAAGCAGGTGCAAGGATGCATGGAATCGATGTGGATGCTTTGCTTGCCGACTTGAATGCCCTTGAAGAATAAGAAGGATAGTTGCCAGATGGGGGTGGTGTGATGAGTAAGGAAATGTTAAATGAGTTAGGACAGATCAACATCGCAGATGAGGTAATCGGGATCATTGCAGGAAAGGCTGCAAGCGAGTGCTATGGGCTTGTGGGAATGGCATCCAGGCGGCTCCAGGATGGGATCGCCCAGCTGTTGGGCCAAGAAAACTTCAATCGGGGTGTTGAGGTTTCAATTGGCGAAGATGGTGTAAACATCACCCTCTACATAATAGTACAGTATGGAGTTAAGATCTCGGAAGTGGCGCACAATGTGATGGAGCGGGTGCGCTACACCCTCGATAGCATGGTAGGCCTGCATATCAACAAAATTAACATCGTGGTCCAGGGAGTGCGGGTTGTACCCAAACAGAAGAAGCAGGAAAGCAAAAAGAGAGTAGTAGTTTAGGAGGTAGTAAGGGCGTGAATAAGGAATGGCTGACTGCCCGGGATTTCCGTCTTTTAGCCAAGGGGGCAGCCAGACGTCTGGAACAGAGCAAGGAAATGGTAAATGCCCTAAACGTTTTCCCTGTTCCAGATGGTGATACAGGGATCAATATGGCCCTAACCATCGGAGCTGCAGTCAAAGAAATGGATAAGAACCAGGCAGAAGCTTTGGGGGAAGTGGCTGAAGCTTTTGCCTTCGGTTCTTTAATGGGTGCTAGGGGAAATTCAGGGGTAATTTTATCACAAATTTTTCGCGGCCTCAGTTTAGGCCTTGCAGGCAAAGACCAGGTCGGACCTGTGGAATTGTCCAAAGCCATAGAGCTCGCTGCGCGCACAGCATATCAGGCGGTGATGAAGCCAACTGAGGGCACCATCCTCACAGTAGCGAGAGAAGGTGCCCGCCATTGTGTACAGGCAGCAACAGCTGGTGCAGATGTGCTGGAAGTCTTGGAAGCGTGGCTGAAAGGAGCGAGAGAATCCCTAGCCCGTACTCCAGAGCTTTTATCTGTGCTGAAAGATGCTGGTGTAGTTGACGCAGGCGGACAGGGTTTGGTCTTAATCATTGAGGGCGGAATTTTAGCGTTAAAAGGCGAGCTGCCTGCAGATGAAGAGCAGCCTGCCCAAGCTGCAGATTTTGCCGCCCGGGTTGTGGATGACGGCCCCATTAACTTTACCTACTGCACAGAACTAATTCTTATGGGCAATGGCGACTTTTCTCTGGACGAATTGCGGGCAGAGCTTTCAGAGCTGGGAGACAGCCTGTTGGTTGTGGGGACGCCGGAGCTGACCAAAGTCCACGTCCATTCAGACCATCCGGGACAGGTGCTGGAAGCGTGCCTGCGCCGCGGGAGCCTCAAGGAAATCCATATCGACAATATGCGGGAACAGCATAAGGATTTCCCTTCAAAGGAGGAAGCTGCTCTAGAGGAAGTGCCCCAGCAGAAGCTGGCTGCGGTCAGCGTGGCCACAGGCGATGGCCTCAGCTCTATTTTCAAGAGCTTGGGTGTGTCAGCTGTCATTGAGGGGGGCCAGAGCATGAACCCCTCAACTGAGGATCTGGTTGCTGCCATCCAGCAGGCTCCTGCCTCTAAGGTCATTGTGCTGCCCAACAACAAAAACGTGATCCTCACTGCCCAGCAGGCTGCAGAGCTGACAGACAAGGAAGTTGCCGTGGTGCCGACGAAAACCATTCCCCAGGGACTGGCTGCGATGCTGGCCTTTAACCAGAAAGAATCTTTGGAGGAAAACGTCAGCAAAATGGAGGCAGCCCTCCGGGGAGTGCAGACCGGCGAGGTTACCTACGCTGTGCGCAATTCCCGGATTAACGGCCTTGAAATCGACGAAAACGACATTCTAGGGCTTGCTGACGGCGAAATCAAAGTGGTGGGGAAAGCTCGCACTGCAGTAACTCTAGATCTGATCACTGCCATGGCCAGCGAAGATGCGGGGCTGATCACGTTATACTGGGGTCAGGATGTAGAGCAGGGCGAGGTCGACGAGCTGGTCAACCAGCTGGAAAAGCAGTACCCGGACTATGATATAGAGATTCATTACGGCGGACAACCGCTTTACTATTACATCATCTCAGTGGAATAAGGAGGCAGAAATGGCACAGCAACGTGTGAGGATAGTGACAGATTCCACAGCGGATCTCTCCAACCCCCTCAGAGAGAAGTATGGGCTCGAGATGATCCCCCTCAACGTCCACTTCGGTGACGAACTATATAAAGATCAGGTGGATTTGTCTCCTGAGCAGTTTTATGAAAAGCTGAGAACCGCTAAAATCTTACCCCGCACATCACAGCCCTCTCCAGGGGAGTTTATGGAATTGTACAAAAAAATCGCAGACGAAGGGGCGGAAACCATCGTTTCCATTCATCTGTCTGCGAAATTAAGCGGCACTTATCAATCTGCCAAAGTGGCTGCTGCATCACTGCCAGATCTGGACATCGAAGTGATCGATGGGCAGTCAGCTTCAGTGGGCACAGCTGTCCAGGCAATAGCCGCAGCAGAAGTTGCCGCCCGCGGCGGCACAAAAGAGGAAGTCCTTGCTGCAGCCGAAGCTGCAAAAACCAAAGAAGGCGTTTATTTTGTAGTTGACACCTTAGAATACCTGCAGCGCAACGGCAGGATCGGAAAGGCCCAGGCTTTCCTGGGCACCATGCTGAACGTGAAGCCGCTTTTAACTCTCATCGATGGAATTGTCTGTCCCTATGAGCGGGTGCGGGGAAAGAAGCGGGCTGTAGGCAGGATGTTCGAGATCATGGAAGAAGATCTGACAAAAAGAGAAGAAGCCGGCGAAAAATGGGACCGGCTTTTGGTAGCCATCAGCCATGCAGACTCCCGCGAGGAAGCGGAAAAGGTGGCAGCAGAGATCCAAACTCGCTTTGACAATGTAGAGATGATTATTGAATACATAGGCCCTGTCATCGGCACCCATGTGGGGCCAGGTACGGTAGCTGTCATTTACTGCCCAATGTAGAGAGTGGCGGCACCTGGCCGCCACTTCTGTGGGAGAGGAGAAACTGGAGGAAGAGCCACTGGGGGAGGGTATTTTTTTCCCAAGTGGGTTCTTCCCTCCAAACTTGGAAACAGCAGGATACTAGGGATTTCAATCCTCAGGATTTGTGTGGCCTCTCACCTCCCTCGGATTCATGTTCCTAGGATGCCCAGAAAAAAACTGGTTATACAAAAAAAGCAATGGAAGATTTTGGGAGGTAGCACTCTTTGCGGATTATCGCAGGCAGCGCGAAGGGGTTGAGATTAAAAGCCCCCAAGGGCCTGGCAACAAGGCCCACTTCAGATCGGGTAAGGGAAGCTTTGTTTTCGATTTTGAGCCCTGCATTGCCCGGCGCAAGGTTCCTGGACCTTTTCGCTGGCAGCGGCGCTGTAGGGCTGGAAGCTTTAAGCAGAGGGGCGGACAGGGCTGTTTTTGTTGAGAAAAGCAGGCAAGCGCAGGCTGTGATCAGCGATAATCTGAAGCGGACAAGCCTCCAAGAGCGGGCTGAAATAATACCTGTGCCCGCAGAGAAAGCAATAAAGCTCCTTGCTGGGCGCCGTGAGCAGTTCGAGATCGTTTTCTTAGATCCACCATACGGGCAAAATTTCGTGCCCAAGACCATCGAGCTTTTGCTGGAAGCAGACCTCCTCTCTAGGGGAGGCTGCGTAGTTGCAGAAACAATGAAAGGGGAAGACCTTCCTCCGAAGATTAAAATGCTGCTTCACACGCGAAAGGCAGAGTATGGTCAGACGGCTTTGCATTTTTATTTTCCGGAGGAATAAAAGCATGTTAGCAGTTTATCCAGGAAGTTTCGATCCAATCACCAACGGCCATATGGACATCATCCGCAGGGCTGCAGCTCTTTTCGACCAACTGATCGTGGCTGTGCTCGAGAATCCCACAAAAAAACCGCTCTTTACAGTGGAAGAGCGGAAGTGGATGATCAAGGAAAGCATTAAGGATATCCCCAACGTCCAGGTGGATTCCTTCCACGGCCTGACTGTAGAGTATGCCAGGCAGAAAGGAGCCGGCGTTTTGGTCCGGGGCCTGCGGGCTATTTCAGATTTTGAATTTGAATTTCAGCTGGCAGCCATGAACCACAAACTGCACCCTGAGGTAGAGGCTGTTTTCATGATGACCAACACAAAATATTCTTTTCTCAGTTCCAGCGCCATCAAAGAGGCAGCCAGCTTCGGCGGCTGTATAAGAGATCTTGTGCCACCTATTGTTGAAGAGCAGCTGAAAAAGAAGTTTTCAGAACTAGGGAGGGCTAATAAGTGAAAAAGGCAAACCTGATGCAGCTTCTAGACAAAATCGAAGAGCTGGTGGAGAACAGTCCTAGGTTACCCCTGACAGGGAAAAGCCTTGTACCCGTAGAAGAGCTGTACGATCTCGTGGGCCAGCTTCGGGTATCGCTGCCAGAGGAGGTAAAGCGGGCAGAATGGGTGGCTAAGGAAAAAGAGCGGCTGCTGGAGGAAAGCAAAGCGGAAGCGCAGAAAATGATCGATCAGGCCAAGGACTACATCCAAAAGATGATCGACGAAAGCGAGATCCTCCGCCAGGCGAAAGAGCAAGCAGCTGCAGTGCTGGAAGATGCCAAAAAGAGCGCACAGGAACTATCAGATGGTGCAGCCAGCTACGCCAAACAGGTCTTGGAGTCTTTGGGAGAGCAGCTGGAGAAAACCCTAAATACAGTGCGGCGTGGCCAGGAAGAATTAGAGAGACAAAGCAAGTAAATAAAAAGGTGGTCTTCGCAGACCACCTTTTCTTTGCCTTAAGGCTTTGCGTCTTTCCGCACAGAGAAGAAAACTATTTTCCTGCCGAAAAACCCGAGAAGAATTCCTCCCAGCAAAAGGAGGAGCACCACAAACAAGAGCAACAGACTTGCCTGGCCCAGCTTTGCCATCAGCGAAACAGAAGACTGCACCTGGACAGGAGCGGTAACAGTTTGAGCTGGATCCAAAAAGACAAAGGTAAGCAGAGCTGCCAGAACCGCTTGCACGATCCTGGTACCAATATAGGGAAGCAGGCTCAAGTCTGTATCGTTGACCATTGTGGCAACTTGGGAGAGGACAGAAAGCCCGCTCCAGGCGATAATGGCATTGACAGCCATTACCTGCTGGAAAAGGGGAATATTGGCCTTGGATGCAACTTCGCACCCAATTGTGATTTCAAAAAGGCCGCTGATGAGGGGCTCTACAATCCCCGGCTCCAAACCAAACAGACTTAAGACCGCCCCAAAACCTCTGCTTGCCCACCCGATGAAGCC
Organism: Clostridia bacterium DTU084; assembly: GCA_001512905.1. Lineage (GTDB taxonomy): Bacteria > Bacillota > DTU084 > DTU084 > DTU084 > DTU084. The sequence continues at coordinate 6,958 of LFTB01000019.1, forward strand.
TGATAAGGTGAGGACCTCGATCACCACAGAAAACATCATGATGCAGCCGCCCACAAACAAGAGGGAATTTATTGATTCCCGGACTGCATCGCCGAAAAGCTGCCCAAAAGGCCTGCCGTCTGCCAGCCTCGCTCTATACAGTTCCCGGGCTGCCTTACGGAAGAGGTTTTCCTTATTCTCTTCCTTTGTGAACGAGGGTTCACCTCTGCCGTAGAAGCGCAGCATGAGCCCCACCAATATTGCAGAAAGATAGTGCGCCCCTGCGATGGCCCCTCCTAAAGCAGGTGAGTGGAACATCCCTACAGCCACAGCACCGATGAGAAACAAGGGATCTGCGGTGTTGGTAAAGGCGACTAGTCGCTCCCCTTCAACTTTGGTGCAGAGGTTTTCCTTCCTCAGCCTGCCGCTTATTTTAGCGCCGATGGGATAGCCGCTGGCAAGCCCCATGGCCAGGGCAAAAGCTCCCACCCCTGGCACACCAAAGAGGGGTCTCATGAGCGGCTCTAACAGAGCGCCCATGGCGTGGACAACCCCCAGCCCCATCAAAAGCTCCGCTGCAATAAAAAAAGGGAGCAGGGCCGGAAAGACGATTTCCCACCAGACTTTAAGTCCTGACAGGGACGAACGGAAAGCCTGCTCTGGGTATAGTACCATGGCGACTGTGAAGGCAGCAGCTACTGCAGCTGTGAAATAGGCCTTGCGTTTCTGGCCACTGAGCCATTTGTTCATCTAATAGCCCCCTATTCATAATCCTTGTTAATATATACGAGTACTTGGGGCTAATTATGCCCGAGGGGGCTTGAGGAGAAGTAAAAGAAGGCCGCAAGTTCAAAGCTTGCGGCCTTTTTTTTCCAGCCGGGAAAATTCCTGCTGTAGGCGATGGTACACTTCCTCTTTTTCCTGTTTGAAATCATCTGTGGTAAAACAGACAGCTTGTCCTGTATAAATACGGCGGTTGTTTTGGCTGATGTAAATGGGGATGAAGGGCAGATGCTCTCCAGTCTGCCTGCGGTACAGTCTTTCCAGGTTCAGAAACCCTGAGTACATTTCCCCCATCTGGGAGCTGGCGTCTGTATAGTCCACATCAGGGCAGATGAGGATGCTCTGGCCCGAGGTGAGTGCCTTGATGCTTTCTTTAAAAGTCTGTATAATCTCCCTGGAGCCGCGGTAGACTGGAATAGCCCGAATCAGCTTCATAGTCCCGACTACAATCACAGCTGCCGGCACGGCTAGGATGCAAGCGATTATTTTCGGCATCCCGAAGCGTTTGGTAAAAGTGTAGCCGTAGTATTGGCGGAAGCATTCTTTAAAGCTGCAGAAGACGCTTAAAACCCAGGGCCGCAGGATTTTATCGTACCAGACCAAGCTGGTGAGGGGACCGCGCAAATTTTGGTGATGAACCACGAAAACTGCAGGCTCTTTCGCTTGGTTTTCCTCTGTCCGATAGCGATGTGTAACGCAGCGGATAAAAAAGCGAACACAGCGAAACAGCGCCACAATAAAATTATCAGTCATCTCTTCCTCCAACTGATTTAGAATTGAGCTCTGAAAAGACTGCCGCAAAATAAGGCGGCCCGAAAATAACTGCAGGTGATCAGGGCTAGGACCAGGTCCACCAAAAACTTCCAAAGGATCTCACTGCTTCCCCACAGTGCGCTTGCCAGCCAGACCAAGCAGAACGAGGCGAATGTCAGGAAAAAAGAAGCTTTGAAATATTGGCTGTGGGAACCAGCCATCCTGCCGGTATAGATAAAGATCAGTCTGCGGTTCAGAATGAAACTGTAAAGGGAAGAAATCCCCCGGGCCAGGAATGTGCTGAAAAAGAGCCGCAGGGGCTGGGAGAGATCAGCAAAGATTTGATTCAGCAGATAAAAACCGAAAAGGTCGACCAATACAGAGGTGACTGCCGAGCAAATTTCTTTCAGCCTGCCTGCAAGAAGGCTCACGAAAATCCTGGCGGAATCTGCGATTGTGTTGTAATGGGAGCCTGCGTTGTTGTCGAAGTAGAGGGTTTGGATAGGGGTAGTTGCAAAAGGCACTCCGCGTTTTCGCGCTTCGATGAGCATGTTGATTTCATAATCATATCTTTGGCCAGGCAGATCCAGCATCCAGGACAGCTCTCCTGTAGGAATGCCCCGCAGTCCCGTCTGGGTATCCCGAAGGTACACGCCGTAAAGGAGCTGAAAAAGGCGGCTGGTCAGCGTGTTGCCAAAAAGACTCCTTTTGGGGACGCCCTCTTTTTGGAAATTGCGGACTCCCAAAATCAGCTTGTCTTGTTCCGCGGACAGTTGCTGGCCAATTTTATAAATATCCTCTACTGCATGCTGCCCGTCAGCATCAGCTGTGACAACCCCGTCCAAGTGAGCAAAATTTTCGAGGAAATAAGAAAAAGCTGTTTTCAAGGCCTGCCCTTTGCCCTGATTCTCCTGGTGCACTAAAACTGCACAATTGGCTGATTGTTCAATTTCGCTGAAAACTTCAGCGTGGAACCTGTCGCTGCCGTCGTTGACTACGATAACCTGCGGGATGCCGCGGTCTAAAAGAGCTTGCACAAAGGCAGGCAGGTTCGGGCCAGGGTTCAAGGCTGGGATGATCACAGCACAATTGATGCGGCTTTGGCCAGACTTAAATTCTCGTGTCTGCACTGTAAAACCTCCAGGATTTTTCTAATTGAAGCAGCACCACCTTGAGTATAACATAACTTATTTGCTATCACAAGAAACACCTCGTCCCCAAAAAAAGAGGAAAAGAAAAAATATTTCCCCCTTGACCAGCAGCCGGTTGGATGGTAGAATACTTAAAACATACTAAACATACTGTTTTAGTATGAATTTCTGCAGAGGAGGTTTTGCAATGAAAAAGTACGGTTTTGAAACTCTGGCACTCCACAGCGGCGTACAGCCGGATCCAACCACAGGTGCCAGCACCATGCCTATTTATCAGTCCTCATCTTTTGTCTTTGAAAACACAGAGCACGCTGAAGATCTCTTTGCCCTGCGGAAGGTGGGAAACATCTACAGCCGGATCGGCAACCCCACTGTGGCAGCTTTCGAAGAGCGCATTGCAGCCCTGGAAGGAGGCGTGGGGGCGCTTGCCACAGCCTCAGGGCAGGCAGCCATCACCCTTGCTGTGCTCAACATCTGCTCACCTGGGGATGAAATTGTGGCATCATCCAATTTATACGGTGGCACACTAAACCTGCTCACTCACACTTTAGGCAGGTTTGGCATTAAAACCCATTTTGTAGATCCTTCTTCACCTGAAAACTTCAAAAAGGCAATCAACGAGAAAACCAGGCTCCTTTACGGCGAAACCCTCGGCAACCCAGCCATCGACGTGCTGGATTTGGAGGCCATAGGGAAGATCGCCCACGAGGCAGGCATCCCGTTTTTCGTGGACAACACCATTGCCACCCCATACCTCTGCAGGCCCCTCCAGTGGGGAGCAGATGTGGTAATCCATTCGGCAACAAAGTTCATCGGCGGCCACGGTACAAGCATCGGCGGAGTGATTGTAGACGGAGGGACTTTCCCTTGGGACAACGGCAAATTCCCCGAGCTGTGCGATCCAGATCCCAGCTACCACGGCCTCTCTTACGTGGAGGCAGCAGGCCCTGCAGCCTTCATTCTAAAGGCCAGGGTTCAGCTTTTGAGGGATATGGGTCCAGCTCTGAGCCCCTTCAACGCCTTCCTCTTTCTGCAGGGCCTTGAAACCCTAGCTCTCAGAATGCAGCGGCACAGCGACAATGCTTTGGAGCTTGCAAAGTGGCTTTCTGAGCAGAAGGAGGTAAGCTGGGTGAATTATCCCCTCCTGCCCCAAAGCCCTTATTATCACCTTGCCCAAAAATACCTTCCCTCTGGATGCGGTGCAGTCCTCACTTTCGGGGTGCACGGCGGAGCTGCCCGGGCCAGGGAAGTGATAGACAAGCTGAAGCTTTTTTTGCTGCTGGCAAATATCGGCGACACCAAATCCCTAGTGATCCACCCTGCGTCCACCACCCACCAGCAACAGTCAGAGGAAGAAAAACGGGCGAGCGGTGTCCGGCCTGAGATGATCCGCCTGTCTGTAGGGCTGGAGGCTGCAGAAGATTTGATCGCTGATCTGAAGGAGGCCCTTGGCCCATGAGGGCTAACTACCGAAAGATAATAAGGATAACAGAAGAAGGTCCATTCCCCCTGGAACTGGGAGGGCAACTTGCGGACGTGGAACTGGCTTACGAAACCTACGGCAGCCTTAATGCTCGAGGCGACAACGCAGTCCTCGTCTGCCATGCCCTCACAGGGGATGCCCACGTGGCAAGCCACAGCCAGGACGATCTCCCTGGCTGGTGGGAAGGCCTTGTGGGCGAAGGGAGGCCATTGGACACCAGAAGGTTCTTTGTGGTCTGCAGCAACGTTTTGGGCGGCTGCTATGGGTCCACAGGGCCGAGTTCTGTCAACCCCCAGACAGGTAAAGCCTGGGGGCTTGATTTTCACATTCTCACAATTCGGGATATGGTAAGGGCACAGTACCTGCTCTGCCAGAAGCTGGGAATCAAAAAGCTGGCTTTGGTCATCGGCGGCTCTTTAGGCGGCATGCAGGCTTTGGAGTGGGCAGTTACCTATCCTGAATTTGTAGGGGGGCTTGCTGCCATTGCCACAGGGCCTGTGGCCACAGCCCAGCAGATCGCTTTAGGGGAGCTAGGGCGCTGGGCCATCATGCTGGATCCTGCCTGGGAAAAGGGAAGCTACGGAGAACCTGGCCCAGAGGGCGGCTTGGGTCTTGCCCGGATGATCGCCATGGTTTCATACAAAAGCCCGGAACTTTTCGCTGCCCGCTTCGGCCGCAAATGGCAGGGGGGGATCCCTGCAAAAATCAGGATCCTGGGCCATGACAGCCCCTGGGCTGAAGGCTTTCAGGTGGAAAGCTATCTCCACTACCAGGGCAAGAAGCTGGTGGACAGGTTTGACGCAAACTGCTACCTCTACCTTACAAGGGCCATGGACTACCACGACATCTCAAAGCCCTATGGCTCCTTTGAGAAAGCTGTTGCGAGAATAAAGTGTCCGGTACTTGTTGTGGGCCTCAGCTCTGACCAACTCTACCTGCCCCAAGAACAAATCCAACTGGCAGAGCTCTGCCGCAGGGCGGGGCTGGAGACAAGTTTTCAGATGCTGGATACGCCCTTCGGCCACGACGGGTTTTTGGTGGAAATCGAGGCAATTGGTAAGCTCGTCACAGAGTTTTTGTGCTGAGAATAGGAAGGAGTTTTTCTGCTTGCATGCAGAAAAGCTCTGTGGTAAAATAGAGTCGGCATGGGAGTATTATTAGACGACAATTACTGGATGGGTCTGGCCTTGGAAGAGGCCAAAGCTGCCTACAGGCTGGGTGAAGTGCCTGTTGGTGCGGTCCTGGTGTTGGGAGATGAGCTCCTTGCCAGAGCACACAATTTGCGGGAAGCCACAGGAGATCCCACAGCCCATGCTGAAATTCTGGCAATGAGAGAAGCCGGACAGAAGCAGGGAGGCTGGAGGCTCACAGGAACCACTTTGTATGTGACAGTAGAGCCGTGCATTATGTGTGCAGGAGCCCTGGTTTGGGCCAGAGTGGCAAGGCTTGTCTACGGTACGCCTGATCCGAAAGCAGGGGCAGTGGACTCCCTCTACGATCTGGTGCGGGACCGGAGGCTCAATCACCGCCTGGAGGTTACCTCCCTCGTTCGGGCAGCGGAATGTAGAGCTCTCATGCAGGATTTCTTTCGCCAACGGAGAGATGGGTGAGTGGTTGAAACCGCCGCTCTCGAAAAGCGGTAGGCGGGCAACTGCCTCGTGGGTTCGAATCCCACTCTCTCCGCCATTCGATTTTTGGATGGGATGTGGCTCTGCCGCTCCCATTTTCTTTTTAGGAGGCCGCGACTTTGAAACTCGCCTACTGCAACCAGCAGGGAGAGCTGTTTGAACATCCCACCCTGGCGCCTTTAGGATCCAGCGGTGGGGAGCTTTGGGAAGTCCTGGAAGAAGATCTGCTGCCCCTGCCGCCTGGCGCCACCCTCACTGCCCTGCCAGGCAGGTGGGCTGTGGGCATGACTCCAGACGGAGAGGCCAGGCAGGCAGACGGCTGGGCAGTAGGTGCGCTTTTGCCTGCAGGATACCTGCGGCTGCTTGTACCTGCTGGAATTGCAGACGACGAAAAGAGGCTCCCCCTCTTCGGCTACACAGCAGTCTGCTTCAAGGACGGACAGCTCATGGCAGCTGCCCTGAAGATAGATTCAGGCGACCGCTGGGCACCGGCAAACTTCAACCTTCCGGAGCTGGACAACCTAATCCAAAAAAAGAAGAAGCAGCATCCTGACAACCGGCTGGTAGAGCACCTGGCCCACTGCGCCAAAGAATACCAGTGCTTCACAGCCCAAAACCTCTTCTACCAGCGCTGGGAGGCGGCACTGCCTGTATCCAGCCGCTGCAATGCCAGCTGCGTAGGCTGCATCTCCCTGCAGAGCAGCGACTGCTGCCCTTCGCCCCAGGCGAGGATAGATTTCACTCCCAGCCTCGAGGAGATGGTGGAGCTTGCCGTCTGCCACCTGGAGCAGGGAACAGAGCCCATGGTCAGCGGGGGACAGGGCTGCGAGGGAGATCCCCTTCTTGAGGCGGACCTTTGGGCTGAGGCAATACGAGAGATCCGCAAGCGCACCGCAAGGGGCAAAATCAACCTCAACACCAACGGCGGGGATACCAAGGGCTTGGAGAAGGTTGTCCGGGCTGGCCTCGATGCTGTGCGGGTTGGGCTTGTGAGCCTGAACCCAAAACTGTATGCTGCCTATCACAGGCCGAGCTATGACTTTGCCAACGTCCTCGCTTCCCTGAAGCTGGCGGCAGAAGGCGGGGCATATACGTCAATCAACCTTTTAACCTTCCCCGGGATCACAGATCGGGAAGGGGAACTTGCCTGTCTCATCGAGGCAGTTAAAAAGACCCGCCTCAGGCAGCTGCAGCTGCGGAACCTGAACATAGATCCCCTGGTCATGGAGGGGTTTTTGCCCTATGTAGAGGGCGAAGCTTTAGGCTTTAAGGAGTTTTTAGAGCGTCTACACAACGCATGTCCTGAACTTGAAATTTGCGGCTGGAGCCGCTAGAGGGGTGAGAGCTGTGGAAGGGGTGCTCTGCAAACTCAAATTCGACAAGCAGGGTTTAATTCCGGCGATTGTCGTAGACCATAAGCAGGGTGATGTGCTCATGCTCGGCTATATGTCCAGGGAATCTCTCGAGAAGACCCTGGCAGAAGGATACACCTGCTTTTGGAGCCGCAGCCGGCAAAAGCTGTGGACTAAAGGGGAAACCTCAGGCCACAAGCAGAAGGTCCTGGAGATAGTGGCAGACTGCGATTACGACGCACTGCTCGTACGAGTTGAACAGGTGGGAGGCACAGCTTGCCACACAGGCCAGCGCTCCTGCTTTCACAATCTAATTATGGGTGAGGAAGGTGTCCACAGTGGCTGACGCACAGATTTTGGAAGAGCTGTACCAGCTGATAGCAGATCGGAAAGCAAATCCCAAAGAAGGTTCGTACACCAATTACCTTTTTCAAAAGGGACAGGACAAGATCTTGAAAAAGGTGGGAGAAGAAGCTGCTGAAACAATTATCGCCTCCAAAAACAACGCGCCCTCTGAGATCGTCTACGAAACAGCAGATCTCCTCTACCACCTCCTGGTCATGCTGGCGTACCACGGGATTGAGCCAGGGCAAATTTTTAGCGAGCTTGCCAGAAGAAGACAGGAGCCAGCCAAATGAGAAGGCGCAGAAGAAAGCCCACAAAACGCCTCCTGATTTTGGCGTTGGCCCTTTTTCTGGGAAGCAGCTTTTTTCTGCTCAAACCAAGCCCCAACCAACCTGAGGAGCCGCAGCAAGAGGCAGGGGTGGATCTGTCAGTGCCCATAGTTGATTTCGCCATTCCCTTGGACGCAACCTCTGCCGTCCTGATGGATGCTGACAGCGGCCAGGTGCTTTTTGCCAAAGACGCCCACAGGCAGGTGGCTCCTGCCAGCCTCACTAAAATGCTGACTGCGCTGGTTGCGGTGAAAGGCTGGGATCTTGATCTGCCCATCAAAGTTTCTCCTTCTGCAGCTAGAACCGGTGGAACCAGGGTTGGCCTTGCAGCTGGCAGCGAAATCCAACTGGAGAGCCTGGTTTGGGGACTGCTTCTCCGCTCAGGCAACGATGCTGCCAGGGCCATTGCCCAGGGTCTTGCCGGCAGCGAGGAAGCTTTCGTAGAGCAAATGAACCGAGCAGCAAGGCGGCTCGGGGCAAACTCCTCCAACTTTGTCAACCCCCACGGCCTCTCAGCCCCAGGGCACCTTTCCACTGCCTACGACCTGGCCCTCATTGCCAAAGCCCTCCTGGAAGAGGAAACCCTGGCCAGGATTGTGAGGAGCGAGGAAGAGGTTGTCAGGTGGGGAGGGGGAAAGCGCGAGATCAAAAACATCAACCGGTTTGTGCGGGAATACCCTGGAGCTATAGGGATAAAGACAGGCTACACTGATGAGGCAGGTTTCTGTCTTGCTTCCGCAGCGGAACAAGACGGCAGAAGGCTCATTGCCATCGTTTTGGGCTGTTCCAGCAGCAATGCAAGATACCACGATTCCATGAGACTGTTAAACCAGGGCTTTGCCAATTACGAGTACCTCTCCACAGGCAAAGGCATGGCCAAATACCCAACCTGCTACCATACAGTGGAAAAGGGGCAGACCCTAAGTTACATCGCTAGAAAATACAACTGCACCGAAGGCGTCCTGGCAGAAGCCAACGGCCTGAAGCCCCCTTATCGCCTGGAGGTGGGGCAGCATTTGGTGATCCCATGAAATCAGACCAAATAGCCGCAGCTGAGCTTGCCTTGGCCTCAGCCAAAAAGAAGAGTATATATGCAGAGGTGCGCCTTGTAGAGGAGAGCAGCGAAAAGCTTGCGGCACAAGACGAATCCCTTCAGCCTCCCCAAAGAAGCGCCAAAAGCGGTCTTGCTGTCCGCCTTTGGAAAAGAGGCTGGGGTTTTGCTGCAACCTGCAGCCTCGAGCCTGATGCAGTCCAGCGGGCAGTGGAGGAAGCAGCAGCTTTAACTGGCTTTGCAGGCGGAAGCCTCGCACCTCCTTCAACTGCCAGAGCCCAGTGGCAGGGAGAGTGCAAGCTGGATCCCTTTGCCCTGCCCCTCTCGTGGAAAACCGAAAGGCTCCTGGAAGTGGCAGCGGCACTGGAGGCAAAAGCTGTAACTGCAAGGGAAGCAGCTTTCATCTTCAGTAGAAAAAAACAGCTTTATCTAAACAGCCAAGGAGCGAGGGTTTATCAGGAGCATTTTGAAACAGGCTACAGCCTGAAAGCAGTGGCCCAAGGCGCAGGCCGGGCTGCCACCCGCTCCTATCCCAACTGCCTCGGCGGCGGCTTTGCCCAGGCAGGCTTCGAGTTTATCCAAAAGGCAGATCTGATCCGGCAGGCAGAGCGCATTGCCAAAGAGGCGGAAGAGCTTTTAACTGCTCCGCCAGCGCCTTGTGGGAAGCTGGATCTCGTCCTCTGCGGCAGCCAGCTGGCCCTGCAGCTGCATGAAACTTTCGGCCACGCCCTGGAACTGGACAGGGCCTTGGGCTGCGAGGAAAGCCTTGCCGGCGGCAGCTTCCTCACCCCAGAGAAGCTGGGGGAGGAGGTGGCCTCTCACTTCGTGAACATCACAGCTGACAGCACCGCCCCTGGCGGCCCCGGCAGCTTCGGCTTCGATGACGAAGGCACCCCTGCCCAAAAGCTGCCCTTGGTGCGCAGCGGCCGGGTTGTGGGCTTTTTAACTTCCCGGGAACATAATTTGACAGGAAAAAGCGGAGGTGCCATGCGCGCTGCCAGCTGGCAGGATCAGCCCCTCATCCGGATGACCAACGTGAACATGGAACCTGGGCAGGAAACTCTCCAGGAACTTATCGCCGGCATCGAGCTGGGCCTGCTTCTGGATGTGCCAAACTCCTGGAGCGTGGATCAAAACCGGCTCAACTTTCATTTTGCCCAAGAAGCAGGCTACCTGATTAAACGAGGCAGAATTCAGGGCCTGGTGGCAGGCCCCACCTACTGGGGAGATGCCCGCAGGTTTTGGCGCAACTGCGATGGGGTGAGCAATAGTGCCCTGTGGCAGACTGTGCCCAACTGCGGTAAAGGTCTGCCCCTGCAGGTGGTGCGGGTGGGACACAAGGTTCCCGCTGCCCGCTTTCGGGAAGTGGACGTTGCTTTCGGAGGCAGACCATGAAGGAAGTTTTTTTGGAGCGAGTCCTGGCCAGGGCCGAAAAAAGCGGCCTGGCCTGCCAGTTTACTTTGGTCCAGGAAAAAGTATTGAGCCTCAGGCTCGCGAACTCCCAGGTAATCCAGCCTGCTGCAACTGAGAGCTTTTTCGCTCACGTGACCCTGGAAAAAGAGGGCTGTGCAGCCAGCAGTCACCTGACAGGCTCTCCTGATTGGGCTGTGGAAGCTGCCTGGCAAAAGGCACTTGCTTCCCTTTCCCAGGGGCCCAAGCTTGACCCTCTGCCCCTTGCTCCTGCCGTAAGGCAAATAGAGCTAGCCTCTGCCCCCATGCCGGAGATTGGGGAGTTTACAGCCTTTGCCGAAACTCTCGCCAGCAGTCCGGGCAGATCTGGGATGCTCCAGGTGCGGGAGAGGCAGGTTGCAGTTGTAAACTCCCAGGGGCTTTTACGGACAAGCAGAAGGCAGCTGGCCCACTTTTTCTTCAGCCAGAACGGTTTTTTCGAGCTTGCAGCCCCCTCTTTTTGGGAGCTGCAAAACCTGCCGCTTGTGGTGCGGCCTGCACCAGACAAAATCAAGGAGCTTTCCCCTGGCAGCTGCAGGGTTCTTTTAGGACCCCGGGCAGTTGCGGATCTTGTGGAAGGAATTGCCTGCACCGGCTTCGGAGGCAGAGAATATTTAGAGAGAAAGAGTTTTCTTCATAAAACGCGCACTGTAGGGAAGGAAAACTTCACCATCACAGACGACTGGCAGCTTACAGCCGGCCTTCCTTTCGATTTTCAGGGCACGAGCCGCAGTCGCCTCCCCTTGGTGGAGAGGGGAGAAGCAAAAAGGCCGGTTACAGATCTGGACCTGGCAGCAAGGCTGGGCACAGGAAGCACAGGCCACGCCCTGCCCCCGTGGGAAGGCGGGGGAGCCCTCCCCTTGAATCTGGTTCTGGCTTCAGGGGACGAAGAGGACGTGTTTGCGGCTCTAGGGGAAGGACTTTACCTGCCCCGCTTTCACTATTTGGGGCTTGTAGATCCCGCCACAGCCACCTTCACCGGCACCATCAGGGATGCTGCCTGGGTAGAGGGAGGCAGGCTTGTGGGGAAAGTATCTCCCGCCCGATTTACCATCAGCTTTTTGGCTTTGGCAGATAGGATCGAAGTTTTGGGCAAAAAAAGGTGGCTGGTTCCAGGGGACTGGGGAAGTCACCTGGTGCCTGAACTTGTGGCAGATGGCTTTAACATTGAATAGGAGGCGACGCAGTGGATTTATTAGCAGGCCTTAATCCTGCACAGCGAGAGGCAGTACTGACCCTGGAGGGCCCCCTTCTTGTAGTGGCAGGGGCAGGCAGCGGCAAGACCAGGGTTTTAACCTATAGAATAGCGCAGCTGGTGGCCTCTGGCGTCAGGCCCAGCCGCATTTTGGCTGTTACCTTTACCAACAAAGCTGCAGCTGAAATGCGCCAGCGGGTGGGAGATCTGGTAAAGGGAGCAGAAGGCTCCTGGATCAGCACTTTCCATTCAACCTGCGTCCGGATCCTGCGCAGCCACGGCGAGCGGATCGGTCTGCCGAACAATTATGTCATCTACGATTCTTCAGACCAGCTCACCACCATGCGCCGTGCACTGCGAGAGCTTAATTTGGACCCGAAGAAATTCGTCCCCCAAAGGGTGCTTGGGAAAATTAGTAGGGCCAAAAACGAGCTGGTGGAGCCAGGCGACTACATTGGAGAGAACAGCGGGGATCTTTTGGCCCGCACAGAAGCGCAGATCTATGCTACATACCAGAAGATCCTGCGGCAGAACGGCGCTTTGGACTTTGACGACCTCTTGGTGGAAGCTGTGCGCCTGCTTCGTGAAGATCCTGAAGTCCTCTCTGCTTACCAGGAGCGGTTCCAGTACCTGCTCATAGACGAATATCAAGACACAAACCATGCCCAATATGAATTGGCCAAGCTCCTTGCAGCCAGCCACCACAATATTTGTGCTGTGGGAGATGCAGACCAGTCCATCTACAGCTGGCGAGGTGCAGACATCCGCAACATCCTCCGCTTCCAGGAAGATTACCCAGAGGCCAAAGTGGTCCTCCTAGAGCAGAACTATCGCTCCACCAAGACCATTTTGGAAGCAGCAAACGCAGTGATCACAAATAACCTTCTGCGGCAGAAGAAGAAGCTGTGGACTGCCAACCCCCAAGGAGAGCCCATTCAGCTCTATGAAGCTCAGGACGAGCGGGACGAGGCCCTTTTTATTGCCAGCCAGATTCAAAAGCTGGGCAGGCCCTACAGAGACTTTGTAGTCCTCTACCGCACCAACGCCCAGTCTAGGGCATTGGAGGAGGCACTGAGCTGGCGCAACATTCCCTTCCGCCTGCTGGGCAGCATGAGTTTCTACGACAGAAAAGAGATCAAGGACGTGCTGGCGTATCTGCGGGTCATCTACAACCCCCACGACAGCATTAGTCTCGGGCGGATCATCAATGTTCCCAGAAGGGGGATCGGCGAGACCACCTGGCAGAGACTGGTGGACTATGCAGAAAGACACGAAATTTCCCCCTGGCAAGCTTTGTGCCTGCTGGCAGAGGAGCTCCCTCCCCAGGAGCTGATAGACGTTTTGAAAGCCCGCAGGAGCCTGCTTGTGGAGTTTCAGAAACTCCTTGCCTCCTTTATGGAAGCTGCAGGTGAGCTGTCTGTAGACGAGCTTTTAAATCTGGTTTTGGAGGATACAGGCTATCTAGAAGAATTAGCCCAAGGAAATCCGCTGGAGGCCGAGACCCGGATCCAAAACGTTCAGGAACTGTTCACTGTCATTAAACATTTCAAAGAGGAGAGCGCAGACTGGAGCCTGGGCGCGTTTTTGGAGAGCGTGGCACTGGTGAGCGATGTGGACGAGCTTGATCCCGACGCCGATGCTGTGACCTTAATGACACTCCACAGCGCCAAAGGCTTGGAGTATCCAGTGGTTTTCCTGGCGGGGATGGACGACGGCCTTTTCCCTTTGAGCCGCGCCCTGTGGGAGGAAGATCAATTGGAGGAGGAGCGGCGCCTCTGTTATGTGGGCATTACCCGGGCCCAGGAGATCCTCTACCTCACCTATGCCAAAAGCCGGACCATCTTCGGCCGCACCACCTTCGGCGAGCCATCCCGCTTTATCTCTGAGATCCCGCCGGAACTTTTGGTCCAGCTGGGGATGGAGAGGAAGCCCTCTGTGGCCCAGCCTAAAGCGTTCCGCACAGGCAGCGAGGGCTACAGTGTCGGGGAGCGGGTGATCCACGGAAAATTCGGCCAGGGAACCATTGTTTCCGTACAAGGAGAAGGGGAAGACCAAGTGCTGACAGTTGCCTTCCCCGGCAGCGGCCTGAAAAAACTGATTGTAGCATACGCTCCCATAAAGAGAGTCCAGTAAAGGAGGTTGCTTTTCATGATCACTTTCCAAGACCTAGTAATGAAACTGCAGGAGTATTGGAGCAGACAAGGCTGCATCCTGGCCCAGCCGTATGATCTGGAGGTTGGAGCTGGCACCATGCACCCAGCCACTTTCCTGCGGGTTTTGGGGCCGGAGCCCTGGCAGGTGGCTTATGTGGAACCCTCCCGCCGGCCCACAGACGGGCGCTATGGAGAAAACCCAAATCGCCTCCAGCACTACTACCAATTTCAGGTGATCCTCAAACCCTCTCCAGCTGATGTGCAGGAGATGTATTTGGAAAGCCTCAAGGAGCTTGGGATTTCCGGCAGGGAACACGACATCAGATTCGTGGAGGACAACTGGGAATCTCCCACTTTGGGCGCTTGGGGCCTGGGCTGGGAAGTTTGGCTTGACGGGATGGAGATCACCCAATTCACCTACTTCCAGCAGGTGGGGGGCTTGGACGTAAAGCCTGTGGCTGCGGAAATCACCTACGGAATCGAGCGGCTGTGCATGTTCATCCAGGGCATAAACAACGTCTACGACCTCAAATGGAACGACAAGCTTACCTACGGAGATGTGCACCACCAGGACGAAGTGGAGTACTCTCACTTTAATTTCCAGCACGCAGACATCAGTCTGCTGCAGGAGCTCTTCCGCAGCTACGAGCAGGAAGCCCAAAAGCTTCTGGATGCGGGACTTGTGCGGCCTGCTTACGACTACGTCCTCAAATGTTCCCACACCTTCAATCTTTTAGATGCCAGGGGCGCCATCAGCGTTACAGAGCGCACTGGCTATATCGGAAGGGTGCGCAACTTGGCACGCCAAGCTGCAGAAGGCTATCTGGCCCAACGGGAAAAGCTGGGCTTTCCCCTGCTTAAGGAGGAGGTGAAGGAATGAAAACCCTCTTGTTTGAGATCGGCACAGAAGAGCTGCCGGCAAGGTTCCTCTCTTTAGGGCTTGCGCAGCTGGCCCAAAAGGCGGAAGAACTTTTCAAGGCAGCGAGAATCGAACACGGTCCCATCCAAACATACGGTACCCCGAGAAGAATGGCAATTATGGTGGATCTTGCAGCACAGCAGAAGCGGCAGGCAACCGAGGCCAGGGGGCCAGCTGTGCGGGTTGCTTTCGATGAAGCAGGCAATCCCACAAAAGCTGCCTTGGGATTTGCCAGAGGGCAGGGCGTGGCTGTAGAGGACTTGGAAAAGCGGGAAACAGACTCAGGAGTCTACCTGTATGCTGTCAAGGAGCTTCCAGGCGAGAGCACAGAAAAGATCCTGCCGGAGCTTCTGCCGAAGCTGCTGGAAAGCCTCTCTTTCCCTCAGACCATGCGCTGGGGAGACAGAACAGAGAGGTTTGCAAGGCCAGTGAGGTGGCTTGTGGCACTGTGGGGAACAGAAGTGGTGGACTTTACCTGGGCAGGGGTGGCAAGCAGCAGATTCAGCTCTGGCCACCGCTTCTGGAGCACAGGCACCCTCCGCTTTGAACATGCCCAGGATTACCTGGACAAACTCCGGGCAAATTACGTGCTGGCAGATCCGGTCGCCAGGCGCAAGGAGATCGAAGAGGGGCTTTTGACCAAAGCCCAAGAGCTGGGCGGAAAGGTCCTCTTGGATCAGGAGCTTTTGGACGAAGTGAACAACCTGGTTGAGTATCCCACAGTGTTCGCAGGCAGCTTCCCGGAAAGTTACCTCGAGCTGCCCAGGGAGGCCATCATCACCCCCATGAGGGATCACCAGCGCTATTTCCCACTAGTAAATGAAAACGGCGAGCTCTTGAACGCCTTTCTGGCGGTCCGGGACGGCACAGCAGAAAACCTGGAAGCTGTAGCCCGGGGCAATGAGCGGGTGCTTTTAGCTCGCCTTGAAGATGCCAAGTTTTATTACGAAACAGATAGACAGGTGCCGCTGGGTGAGCGGGTTGAGAAGCTCAAAGAGATCGTCTACCACGAAAAGCTGGGGAGCCTCTTGGAGAAGACCAGACGCCTGGAAAAGCTTGTGCTCTGGCTGTCAGACAAGCTGACCGTGCCGGCAGAAGCCCGGGAGGCAGCCTCACGAGCAGCCACTTTGGCCAAAGCAGATCTCACCACCTCCATGGTGGGAGAGTTCACGGAACTTCAGGGCATCATGGGCAGGGAATACGCCCTGGCTTCAGGGGAAACCCAACAGGTGGCTGTGGCCATTGCAGAACAGTACCTGCCCCGGTTTTCCGGCGACGCCCTTCCCCAGACTCTGCCCGGAAAGCTGCTTGCCATTGCAGACAAAGTTGATTCTGTTGTTGGCTGCTTCAGGGCGGGGCTCATCCCTACAGGCTCCGAAGATCCGTATGCTCTGAGGCGGGCGGCTTTAGGCGCCTTGAGTATCCTCCTGGACTCCGACCTCTCCCTGGAACTTGTGGACCTCCTCAAATATGCAGAGACCTTATATGGGAAGCCCGAGAAAACCCAGAGCCTCAAAGAGTTCTTCTGGGGCAGGCTGAAGGGGATTTTACACGAAGTAGGCTGGCAGCACAGCTTGACCTCTGCAGTCCTGGCAGCGCCTTCCTCAGATGTGGTGTCCCTGAAGAAGCGGGGAGAGGCCATAGAAGGCTTTATGGCTGCACCTGAATTCGGCAACCTGCTTGTAGCTTACAATCGGGCAGCCAACCTGGCCCAGAAAGGGACTACTAGCACTGTAGAGGAAAAACTCCTCGTGGAAGAAGCAGAGAAGCAGCTGTGGACAGCTTTCTGCAGGATCAAAGAAGAGGCCAATGAAGCGTTAAGCCGCGAAGACTGGCAGGCTGCTTTGGCGTCTCTCTCCCGGCTGCGGGAGCCTTTGGATGCCTTTTTCGACGGCGTCTTGGTGATGGCTAAAGAAGAGGAAGTGCGGATCAACAGGCTCGCAATTCTCCGCTCCATAACCGAGCTTTTCTCTTCAATCGCCGACTTTAAGGCGCTGGAAGTATGATTCCAAGAGAAAAGAGAATAATACAAGCAGGAAATTTATTGAAAAAGGCGAATAGATATAGTTGGCCTAGCATGAAAGTTACAAAGCTAGAAATATACAGGAAAGGAATGAAGAGGATGAAGAAGTACGTTTATTTCTTCGGCGGTGGCAAAGCTGAAGGCGAGGCCCACATGAGAAACCTTTTGGGAGGCAAGGGAGCAAACCTGGCCGAGATGACCAACCTGGGAATCCCCGTGCCGCCAGGCTTTACCATCACCACTGAAGTGTGCACTGCCTATTACGAAAACAATGAGCAGTGGCCTGAAGGGCTAATGGAACAAGTGCTGGAGAACGTGAAAAAACTGGAAGAAACTCTGGGCATGGAGTTCGGCAGCAACACTAACCCCCTGCTGGTTTCCGTGCGCTCAGGTGCCCGGGTTTCCATGCCAGGGATGATGGACACTGTCCTCAACCTGGGAATCAACGATGAGGCAGTTGAGGGCTTGGCCAAGAAAACCAACAATCCCCGCTTTGCCTGGGACGCTTACCGCCGCTTCTGCCAGATGTTCGGCGACGTTGTGCTGGGAGTGGAGCACAGCAAATTCGAGGAGATTTTGCAAGAGGTTAAAGACAAACGCGGCGTGAAGCTGGACAACGAGCTCGAAGTGGAGGACCTCAAAGAGCTTGTGCAGAAATACAAAGCAATGGTTAAAGAGGAAATCGGCCAGGATTTCCCAACAGATCCACTGGAGCAGCTGAAGATGGCCATTAACGCCGTTTTCAGTTCCTGGAACAACCCCAGGGCTATTACTTACCGCAAGATCAACGATATTCCAGGCGACTGGGGCACTGCAGTGAACGTGCAGGCCATGGTCTTTGGAAACATGGGCGAGAACAGCGGTACTGGCGTTGCCTTTACCCGGGATCCGTCCACAGGCGAGAACGTCTACTACGGCGAGTACCTGCGGGATGCCCAGGGTGAAGACGTTGTGGCAGGAATCCGCACCCCCAGCCCCATCTCCAAACTGAAAGAAGAAATGCCGGAAGTGTACAAAGAGCTTACAGAGATCTTCGACAAGCTGGAAAATCACTACCGGGATATGCAGGACGTTGAGTTCACCATCCAGCAGGGCAAACTCTACATGCTGCAGACCAGAAGCGGCAAGCGCACTGCAGCTGCTGCTGTGCGGATAGCTGTGGAAATGGTGCGGGAAGGCTTGATCACGAAAGAAGAAGCGCTGCTGCGGGTAGATCCTGCCCAGCTGGACCAGCTGCTGCACCCACGGCTGGATCCCTCAGTGAAAGTTGAGCCCATTGCCAAAGGTCTTGCTGCCTCTCCTGGTGCTGCCTCTGGCGCTGTTGTTTTCGATTCAGACGAAGCAGCTGAAGCCGGCGAAAGAGGAGAAAAGGTGATCTTGGTCCGCAACGAGACCTCTCCAGATGACATCCACGGCATGGCAACTGCCCAGGGTATCCTCACTGCCCGCGGCGGCATGACCAGCCACGCAGCTGTTGTGGCAAGAGGAATGGGCAAATGCTGCGTTGCAGGCTGCGAGGCAATTAAAGTTGATGAGGTTAACAACCAGTTTACAGTAGGCGATATTGTGGTGAAGAAAGGCGATATCATCACCATCAACGGCTCTACAGGCGAGGTAATGCTGGGCGAGATTCCCACAATCGCACCTGAGCTCAGCGGTGACTTCCAAGAGCTGATGAGCTGGGCTGACGAGGTACGGTCCTTGGCTGTGCGCACAAACGCAGACACACCTCAAGATGCCAAGCAGGCAAAAGAGTTCGGCGCCCAGGGAATTGGCCTCTGCCGGACTGAACATATGTTCTTCGCCTCAGAGAGGCTGCCTTTTGTCCAGCAGATGATTTTGGCTGAAAACAAAGAAGAGCGGCAAGCAGCTCTCGACAAACTCCTCCCCTTCCAGAGGGAAGACTTCTTGGGCATCTTCAAGGAGATGGCAGGTATGCCTGTGACAGTCAGGCTGCTGGATCCGCCGCTGCACGAGTTCCTGCCCAAGCGGGAAGAGCTGATGGTTGAGATCGCAAAGCTCGAGGCTGCAGGCACAAACAGCGCTGAGCTGGCTGAGAAGAAAGAGCTCTTGGCAAAGGTCAACAACCTCCATGAGATGAACCCAATGCTGGGCCACAGAGGCTGCCGCTTAGGAGTAACCTATCCTGAGGTTTACGCCATGCAGGTGCGGGCCATTATGGAAGCTGCCTGCCAGCTGACCAAGGAAGGGATCAAGGTAATCCCTGAAATCATGATTCCGCTTGTAGGGCACGTCAACGAGCTGAGCATCCTCAAAGAGGTTGCCCAGGCAGAGGCTAAAGCTGTGATGGACGAGCAGGGTGTAGAGGTTTCCTACACCATCGGCACCATGATCGAGCTGCCGAGGGCTGCCCTTACAGCCGACGAAATCGCCAAGGAGGCAGAGTTCTTCTCCTTCGGCACCAACGACCTGACCCAGACCACCTTTGGCTTCAGCCGCGATGACGTGGAAGGCAAGTTCCTCCCATATTACCTGGACAACAACATCCTGGAGAAGAACCCCTTTGCAGTCCTCGATCAGGAAGGCGTAGGCCAGCTGGTCAAGATCGGTGTGGAGCGCGGCCGCAGCACCCGTCCGAATCTCAAGACAGGCATTTGCGGCGAGCACGGCGGCGAACCCTCCTCTGTGGACTTCTGCCACCGGGCAGGGCTCGACTACGTCAGCTGCTCACCCTTCAGAGTGCCAATTGCACGCCTTGCAGCAGCCCAGGCAGAACTGAACAACCCCAGGAAGAAATGCAAAACCTGCGGTTGCTGCCAGAACTAAATAAAACAAAGCCCAGGCTACGGCCTGGGCTTCGCAATATGGACAATTTGTCCAAAAAAGGAGGACGGGAAAATGCAGACCTTTCCCATCTCAGATTATGGTGCGGTCCCTGATGGAAAAAATCTTAACACTCTGGCAATTCAAAAAGCAATTGATGCCTGCCACAAGGCAGGGGGCGGGGTGGTCTTGTGCGGACCAGGAAATTATCTCACAGGCACTATCAAGCTGCGCAGCAACGTCCAGCTGCACTTGGAAAACGGCTCGAGGCTCATCGGCAGCAAGGATATAGCTGATTACGAGGATTGCGAGTGTGGCTTTAAAAGCGATAACGCGCCAGAGAAAACCTGCAAAAGCTTAATCGCAGCGAAAGACGCAGAAAATATCTCCATAACAGGCTTTGGCGAGATCCACGGAGAGGGCCTGTCCTTTTTCGACACCAGCCAAAGCGGCAGTTTCTTTAAAAAACCCAGTATCCCCAGGCCGAGGCTCCTGACCCTCTACAAATGCAGCAATGTCCGTTTGAAATCCATCTCTTTTCACAATTCTCCTTGTTGGACGATTTGGCTTAGAAAATGCGAGGAAATCCACATTTCCGGGATTAGGGTATATGGAGATCCGCGGATGATCAATAACGACGGCATTGATCTGGACTGCTGCCGTAATGTGGTGGTACACAGCTGCATTTTTCAAACCGCTGACGATTGCATAGCCATCAGGGCTATGCAGAGCCCTTTCGATGAGCCAGGCGTATGTGAGAACATTACTGTAAGCAACTGCATTTTAGACAGCCGCTGCCAGGGAATCCGGGTTGGCTGCCCGGAAGACAGTGTAATCCGCAATCTGAACTTCAATAATTTAGTGATCAACAGCGCGGCCAATGGGATCGTCTTGGAAAACCCCAAACGCTATTTCTCTGGCAAGAAGGCTCAGACTGCTTCTATCTACAATCTCAGCTTTTCCCAAGTTACAATAAACTGCCAGCGAGCGCCCATCATGGTGAATGTAGAGGAAGGGATAAAACTGCGAAAACTTGCAGATTTGAGCTTTTCAGATTTCAAGATCACAAGCGGCGGCCCTTGTCTTGTGGAAGGAAATCCAGACTCTATTATTCGCGGCGTCAGCTTCAGCAACATCGCCCTTAAAACGTCTGCTGAAGATGCTATCGTCTGCCGCTGGTGCGAGGGCGTGAAATTTTCCAATGTGGAAGTTACAGCTATCAGCTGAGCTCGAGGAGGGATTGCCGTGGATTATCTAAAGTTCAGTTTGCTTTTTATTGTTGTGCACGGGGTTTCATATGTGATTGCCGGGGCGTTAGCCTTGAAAGTCAGCGGAGACATTTATGAAAGCAAAAACAGACACTGCGACTTCTTGAAAGATATGGCAGATCCTGAAGAAAGCGGCCAAGTTCAAAAGCTGTTTTTCCCTGCTCAGTTATTGAGGGGACTTTTGATGTCCGTTGTGCTCTATCCGGTGCTCGGCGCCATCAGGTACCTTCCCTTTGCCGCGAAACTTTTTTTCTTTGCTGGTCTGATGTTTGTCTACACTCACTTTGCAGCTGCATCGCCTTTTATGGACAATATTGAAGGCTGCGTATACTTTAAAGAAAAGTATTTGCAGAAAAAATACTTTTGGAAGTTTCAAGGGGAAATGGTGATCTACAGCGTTTTGTTTGGCCTTTTGATGAGCCTGTTCATCTGAGAAAAGCGGCAGAGGCTGCTGAAGATGCAGCCTCTGCCAAAGGGTCTTTTGAACTCATTCAGGCTTTCAAGCTTGTCTGAAAGAGCTCCTTGAGAATTCACTCGTCCTGAATTTTTTTAATGTCATTGTCCATGCTGCCAAATCGTGTCTGGAGGATCCCCACAATGGAATCCTGCCGCAGTGGAAGTAGCGGCTTTCAGTGGAGTTTAGGAAGAAAGCGCTGGTTATCTCATGATATAGTAAAGGGAATAGCGGCCAGTTCTGTCCAAGCAATACCTGCTTCTTTTCATGATTTCAAAGGAAAGGTCGAGATTAGTCCGCTCCATAATTTCTGTGATCCTGAAAGACTTTACCTGCTCTGCAAAGGCATCTATGAGTTCATTTCTCTGAGGGTGATCCATCTCCATTCTCGCAAGGTGGACGTATGTAATGGCCAAGCGTTCCTTTTCGATCCGCCTTTTTACAGCTTCGTCCTCAGCTGCTTCAATGGCTGCCTCCAGAAGCCGGTCCGCTTTCTCCAGCACCGGTTCGCTGAATATTTCCGAAGCTGGTGAATCGTAAATTTTCAGAGGAATGTCCCCAACTGATTCGTGTAAAAGGGTTATGTATGCCTTCATGCAGTCACTGGATTTTCCGTAATATCCCGCTAAAAAATCATCTATTTCTCTGTTCACGTCCCGCTCCGGATTCCACAACAGCCTCGCCATTACATACGATTTCAGCTCGTCTAAAGCGCCCTTGCCGCCGTGGGAAAAATTCCCCTGCTGCAGAACTCCTTTTACATTATATGCTTTATACAACTTGAGGTTTTCTGCCATGCTGTAGAGGTTGGGAAAGGGCTGCAGGTAGTTGCTAAAATTCACTGCGTAATCCCATATATACAAGTGCTGGCAGATCCGTGCCCACTCTTTCAGGTTTTTTAGAAAGCCGGCAGCTTCTCCTTCAGGCGATTGGGCTGCCAGCTCTGCCAGCGGCTTTTCCCAAGAGCATTCTATGTTGCAAAGCCTCACGATCACGTTTTTGTGGGGCTTGATGTTTCGAGGAGCGACCTTGGAATACCGATAGGCGAAAGTATGCAGAAGGACGTGGGGGTAATCTTTTTCTATGTTCTCTGCTATTTTGTTGACAAAATTGATAATGGTTCCAGAATGGCTCCCCTCCCGCTCGTCAACGGCTCTGCAGTTTTCGCACTCACATGGGGTGGAGTAGTCGTTTTGGGCTACTGAGAACACAGTGCAGTCAGGATTCTCTTCGATCCACTCCCTGACCTTTGCCAAGCTGAGCTCAAAGACGTCGGGGTTTGTCAGGCAGAGCTGAGTGCCTTCCTTCCGCCTCTTTCCATTCACAAGGGAGAAATATTCGGGGTGGGAGTCAAAGTACTCGTCTGCTGAGATCAGATCGTGGAAGGAATGGTGGAAATTGTAAAATTTCATCTTGCCGCCGCGCATGTTTGACAGGTCTGCCATGTTGGAATTGAGCTTGTTTTTTGCTGCAAACCCACCGTCGAAAGCGTCTCTGAAGTATACCTCCCTATACTCAAAAGCAGGGTTTTCCACCATGTCAATTTCGGGAAGCTCAAGCCGCGGCATCCGGTCTACCTTTTCTGCATCTGAGGTGAAACAGCGGAAGCCCACAAAGTTTTCCAAAAAAGTGTATACGCCGTAGAGAGTTCCCCTGGGCGTTGTCCCTGCGATGATGAGGTCTTCATTGTCTGTTTTTATCCTAAACCCTTCAGGCCCTACTCCTTCCATTGAAATCCGCTCTTTGGCGTCCCTGGCATCGATGCCTACCATGATCTCAGGGCTGCGGCGGGGACATCTATCGGAAAAAAACGGCACGCAGGCACCTGTGCTTTCATAGATGTACTTCTGCAGTTCAGAGGCTGCGAAGCGGACCGCTTCGTGGGCGTTTTGCCCTGTGACAATGTGAAAAGGACTTCTCCTGCCGTCAGCGATCAGATACATCTACAGTACCTCCTCTAAAACGTTCTTGATCTCCCAAGCATGTTCCTCAAGCTTTTTCTCCGCCATTGCTCTATCGAGGCCGGTAAGTTCCGAAACTATGTTAATCATGCGGCTGCGGAGTTTTTTATTGGACGGTTTTAGATTGATCATGAAGTTTTGATATACTTTTCCTGTTTTCACCATGGAACACGTTGAAAGCATATTTAAAACTATCTTCTGGGCTGTGGCAGCTTTCATCCTGGTAGAGCCGGTGAGGACTTCAGGCCCAGTGTCCAGACAAATCGAAACGTCCACAATCTTTTCAATAGCGCTTTTTGGGTTATTGGAAATCCCAACAGTAACGCAGCCGCACAGGCGGGCTTTTTGGAGGGCACCGACAACATACAGGGTCCTGCCTGATGCAGATATGCCGACGACTACGTCATTTTCACCTGGTTGATAGCTCAGCAGATCTGCTGCACCTGCCCTCACATCGTCCTCTGCATCCTCAGCAGGACTTGCTACCGCCTTTTCTCCACCAGCAATAAGTGCAATTACCAAATCCTTTGAAACTCCGAAAGTGGGTGGGCATTCTGCAGCGTCCATCACCCCCAGCCTGCCAGACGTTCCTGCGCCGACGTAAAAAAGACGGCCGCCCCTTTGAAAAGCTGCAATCACTTCCTTCACCGCAGCTTCAATTTGAGGCAGGGCCGCTTCCACAGCGGCAACTGCATGGTAACTATCCCGGGTGATAAGATTTAAAATTTCCTCCAGCTCCAAATTATGCAGATTCACTGAATCAGCATTTCTTTGTTCCGTTTTCAGCACAAGCTCACCTCCTGTTGTTTAATTGATTGACGATCCTTCTTGTTTTAACTAGGCTTCGCTCCATTTCGTCAAAGTTGTGCCGCGCAATTCCCATAAACAAAATATCAGCGATGACAAACTGCGCATAGCGGGAGTAGATGGCGCCGATCCGCACTTCAGATTCCCTGTCAGGAAAGGTTAACACAAGGTCTGCAATTTTGGAAAGGGGAGAGGGTACTGTACTTGTTACAGCTATGCAGAAAGCATTATTCCCCTTTGCTTGTTTTGTAGCGAGGTTCACTTCGCGGGTCCTGCCGCTGCACGAGAAAGCAACCACTGCATCACGAGGTCCTGCATGAACAGACACAGCTACTTGCATGTTCGAATCAGCAATATAAAAGCTTTTTTTGTTGATTCTAGCCAATTTCTGGTGGAAATCGTAAGCCACGATGCCTGATGCACCAATGCCCAGAATATAGATGCAGTCTGCCTCCACCAGCCTCTTTATGCCTTGAGCAAAGCTCCTTTCTTTGTTGAGTTCCAATGTTTTGGCTGTACTTTCGGAAACGATCTCCGCTATTTTGTCCATCATGGTTTCTGTGGAGTCGTCTGGCTGAATGATCAGACTTTGTTTTTCCCTTGGAATATTTGCAGACTTTTTGGAAAGGTCTGCTCGGAATTCGTTTGCGTTTTTGTAATTAAGCTTTTTGATGAAGCGGATGACTGCCGATGGAGATGCGCCGCTTTTTTCAGCCAAAACGTTCACAGGCATTAAAGCGGCCCTCTCAGGGTTTTTCAGGATATAGTCAGCGATTTTTTTGTCGGTTTTCGTAAAACGGGGAGCATTTTCTGTTATTCTCGTAAACAATCGTTTTGCCACTCCTCTACATTTGCTCAGGCTAATCCTAAAATACATATATCGCACAGCAGACTTTCTCCACTCCTCGAAGCCGGCAGTAATAACGTTCCGGGGTCTGAAGTACCTGAAAGAAACCGGATCCAGCAGTTCGTCATTAATTCGTATTTTTATTCTGCCGCTGTGCTTTTCCAGCGAAGCCTTCACGCGGCTGCCTCCATTCTTTGAGGATTAGCTGCTTTGCCAAGAGAGGTTGAAATTTTTCTTGAACTCGGGATCTATGTCAATGCCGGCGATCTTGGCTGCTTTCCAAACTGCGCCGAAGATGGGAGGGAATGAGGGGATAATAAAGTCGAAATCCACCTTAAGCTTATTTTTCATAAAGGGAAGCATGATATCGCTTCTTTTGAAAATGCCGCCCACCAATGCAACGGTTTTTGAGCTGCCTTCCAAACGTTTATATGCTGCCAACAGCAATTCAGACAGGTAAGCGGCTGTGTGATTGATTATTTCCACTGCAGCAGGATCTCCTTCCTCGCAGGCAGCAAAAACCACCGGAGCAAATGAGGCGATGTACTGCTTGCCTCTGCGGTAGAAGTCAGGTAGAGCTTCGTGAACAGGCATACCTATGGCAGCTTCCAGCTTTTTTGTGAGGAGGGTTGAAGGACCTAAACCGTCATATGCCAAAAGTGCCGCATAGATTCCGTCGTGGCCTATATTGTACCCACCGCCAGCCCTGTCGAACAGGTATCCCCAGCCTCCTACCCGTCCAATCCTGCCGTTTCTTTGGAAAAATGCTACAGAGCCTGTACCAGAAATCAAGGTTATGCCGTCTTTTTCCTCCAGCCCCAAAGTAATGGCGTTTTCCGCATCGCTGCCGTTTTCGCAGCGGGCATTGGGAAGGAGGATTTGAAAGAAAGTTCGAAAACGCTCCCTGTTGCTGCCCACAGTTCCGCCGGATAGGCCTGCAAACATACCGTCGATCCTTGCACTTAATCCTCCCCAAGGGTTTAGAAGTTCTGAAAGTCCATTTTTGAGCACATCATATGATTTTTCAAACCCTATGTCGTTGGGATTGCTGGGGCCGAGTTGGACCCTGTTCTTCACTCTGCCTTTAAAATCACATAAAACGAACTCTGTACTTGTTCCTCCGCCGTCTATTCCCACAAGCAGGCCGCTGATTTTCGGCACCTCCAGTCTGATATAAAATTTCAATTTTAATCTAACAAAATTGGAATAAAATGTCAAATAGTCCTAAGCAGAGCAGCTGAAAAATTTACCGCTGATAATTAACAGTCAAGCAGCAGCGGTCTTTTGTTTTCACCCTCGGATAAAATCAGTAGAACGTAAAAAAGGTCAAGAGGATTCACTCTTGACCGGGTCTGGAGGGTGGAGTCTGCCGGAGATTGACACTGGCAGTTTGATGAGGGAGGAATTGTGTATCAAAGCTTCCACAGGCCTAACGCTATTAAGATCAAGCCTGGGGCTGCCCAAAGCCAGTTGCTGAGCTTCAGCCGCTCCAGTTTACCGCCTAAAGCACATCCCAAGTAAAGCATTCCCACAGCAGAAATTCCTGTGGCAGGTACAGCCCACAGTGAGAGGCTGGTGAGGGCTGCAGCAAAGCCTGCTCCTAAAGCGTCCTGTCCCAGGACGTAGCCCAGAAGCAAGGCTTCCTTCAAATCGATTGTGCCTGAACGGTTTAGGTCTGCGAGGGCTGGATCTCTTAAGATCTGCACTACAACCCCCAGCGGCTTCAAGCGAAAAGAGACCAGCTGTTCCTCGGGAGAGTTCGCAAGCTTCTGCTGCCAGCCTTGAGCCAGCTGCCATAAACCCACACCTAACAATAGATAAGTCCCCAAGAGGTTCCCCTGGGTTTCAGTAAGGAAAGTCCCGCCCAACTTACCCGCCAGAATTGCCAGGCTCATCAAACCGCCTGTGATGAGGCCGACCAGAAGATAAGCTGCAGGGGACAACTTGATTTCTCTTAGACTATAAGCGATTCCCACCAAAAGAGCGTCAATGCTGAGAGCGAGAACTAGAGCTGACAAAAGCTCACCCCCTTCCCTCTAAGTTATGCGGACCTGGATGTGGGGGTGAAAAAAAGAGGGAGCTTAAAAAGCTCCCAGAGGTGTTAGTAAATCGGACAGGACCAGTCCCAACCGTTGTTGTTATCCCAGTTGGCTGCGCTGTCCTTGAAGCAGAAGTTGAGCTCCCTGCTTCCCGTGGCAGTTACCGAAGCGTGGAAAGAGTTGTCTGGCTCTCGCGTCATGGGGATGGTGGCAGGGGTTTGCCAGCCATCAAAACCGTAGTGGAGCCAGCAGCTCTCTGCTCCAGATTGGGGCAGGAGCCCGCGGTATGAGATCCGGACTTTTGCCCCCCTGGGAATGGGAGAAGGCTCAACTGCTATTCGCTGATCGTTCATCAGCCTCACCTCCGCTTTTTAGCATTCCCAAGAAAGAGCACTCTATCCCACAAAAAAGGACTCTCCCCATCCTCTGGCTGAGGCAGGAAAAGGGCCTTTTAGAGAAGAATTATAGAACAAAGAAGTAGCGGAGGCGATGGCAAGATGAGGACAAACAAACTAACCATTATTGCTCTAGCCATGGCAGCAGTGGCGGTTGTCACTATGTTTTTGATGGTACCTCTGCCGGCAAGCCAGGGTTATTTCAACCTGGGTGAGGCTGTGATTTATCTGGTGGCTTTTCTCTTCGGCGCTCCTGCAGCTGCTCTGACAGGAGGCGTTGGCGCAGCCCTTGCGGATCTGTGGGGAGGCTACTATTTCTATGCCCCTGTTACCTTGATCGTCAAAGGGCTGGAAGGCTGGGTTGTGGGAAGGCTGGCACCCAGGAGCAAAGTGCTTGCTGTCTTCTGCGGTGCGCTGATCCTCATGGCAGGCTACGGCACAGCTGCTTTTGTGCTCACCAGGCAGCTGGTACCGGTTTTGTGGGAGCTGGGAATCGACTTTCTCCAGGCCTTCTCCGGCGCGCTAATTGCCATACCGCTGAGCAGAGCTTTAAAATTTCTTGGGGAGAAATATAAATGATCGAGGGAAAACTAACTTCAGAACTGATGAACAAGCTAGTCCTGAATAAAACTGGTGCAGACCGTCCCGAGGTCTTACTGCCCCCGGGGCTGGGAGAAGACTCGACTGCTTTGGATTTGGCTTGCGAGGCCTGTCTTCTGGCAACAGACCCCATCACAGCAGCTGAAGAAGGGATGGGGGAGCTGGCTGTACATATCAGCTGCAACGACATTGCAGCTTGCGGCGCGGAGCCTGTAGGGATTCTTTTGACAGTCCTCCTCTCGCCAGAGGACAGCCCAGAAAAGCTTGAGAGGATCATGGAGGAAGTGCACCAGGCGGCCAAAGCCTTGAATGTTTCGATTCTCGGGGGACATACTGAGGTAACCTCTGCAGTCCGCCGCACAGTCCTCTCTGTCACTGCTGTGGGCAAGTGCCAAAAGGAGAGGATCGTCCGCTCAAGCGGTGCGAGGCCTGGCCAGCAGGTGCTCCTTTCCAAAAAACTGGCTTTGGAAGGCACTGCCATCCTGGCAGCAGAACTGGCAGAGAAGCTCAGGGCAGTGCTGACTGAAGAACAGCTTCAGAGGGCAAGAGATTATATCAAACAGATCAGCATCGTCCCCGAAGCGCTGGCTGCAGCGGAGCTGGGAGCCAGCGCCATGCACGATATAACTGAAGGGGGAGTTTTAGGGGCCCTGTGGGAGCTGGCCTGGGCTTCACAGGTTGGCCTGGAGATTTGGACAGAGAAGATTCCCCTCCTTGAGGAAACCCGGATCATCACTGAATTTCTGGGCATTGATCCTTTGGGGCTCATCGCCAGCGGCTCGCTGATAATCGTAGGCGATCCGAAGCTGGAGCTGGAGAAGAAGCTGACTGAGAAAGGCTTTCAAGTGGCCCAAATCGGCGTTGTCAAAGAGAGAAGCGAGGGTTTGAATCTAATCACTCCTTGCGGCACAAAACCTCTCCAGCCGCCGAGGCGCGATCACCTTTACGACGCTTTTTAAGTCATGAAAACATCCCCCTTGAGCATATGCATAGCCAGGGGGGATGAGATTGTGGAGGCTGCCTGTAGGCGTAGTGTTGTTTGTCGCAGGCTTTTTGATCCTGCGCACAAGCGGCGCAGAGTGGGCAGGGAGAGCTCCTTTTGTGGGCAGGTACCTCTCGAGGCCAGGCTCTGCATTTATGGTTTCCCTGCTCTGCACTGCGTGTCTGCACAGCTCCAGCGCTTTTTTGGCGCTGCTTCTGGGATTTGCTGAAAGCGGCAGGATTCCAACTGCAGCGGGCTTGGCTGCCGCTCTCGGCGCAAACGTGGGCACCACCTTCACAGCGCTTTTGGCGAGCTTCCCCACTCCCAACTCTGCCCTTGCAGCAGCTGGTTTCCTCCTGTGGCTGCTGGGAAGGGTTGAGTTTTCCTGTCTGTTGGTGACAAGGGGAAAAAGCTGCGGCACTTCAGGCTCCCCTGGCACCTTTGGCTTGGTGCTGCTGGGGCTGGGAGTTCTCCTTGCAGGCATGGAATTCATCGAAGGCCAGGCGCAGCTTCTGACAGGCTGGCCTCCCTTTGAAAAGTTTCTAGCCTCTTGCCGCAGCTATCCGGCAGGAGTTTTGGCAGGCACAGTATCTGCAGCGCTTCTGCAGAGCAGCACTCTTCTGGTGGGCTTTCTCATGGGGCTTGTGGGAAGCGGAAAGTTAGCCCTTCCCGCGGCCATAGCTTTGGTTGTAGGCGCAAATATAGGCACCACAGCAGATGTCCTCTTGGCAGCAGCCGGTGCCGGCAGAAGGGCAAAACAGGTGGCCTTGGGACACTTGCTCTTGAATGTGCTCGGTGCAGCCCTTTTCCTGCTCTGCCCGAAGCTGCTGGTGGGGTTGGTCCAGGGGCTTGAACCTGCAAGAGCTCTGGCAGCTGCCCACACACTCTTCAACCTCAGCGGCTTCCTTTTTTGGCCTTTTTTACCCAGCTTGGCAAGGCTTTTGGAGAGGATTTGTGATTTCCGGAAGGAGCGTAAATAATGACAGTTTTTATGGCGTTTTGGTTGGGACTGGTCCAGGGCTTGACCGAGTTTTTCCCTGTAAGCAGCTCGGGACACCTTGTGCTCCTGCAGCATTTTTTCGGCATTCGCGAACCGCAGCTTGCCTTCGACGTGATGGTGCATTTGGGCACTGCCGCAGCTGTGGTGGTCTTTACCTGGCAGGAAATCCGAAGCATTTTGTCGGCCCTTGCGGAGATTCCAAGGCTTCTGCTCCGCGGAGAGCTGGCGGAAGCTTTCAGGGAAAATCAGGGCTTGCGCCTTGCCGCGCTGATCATTTTCGGCAGCATCCCCGCAGGAGCTGTGGGACTTCTCTTTGAAGAGCAGCTGAGCGCCCTCTTTGCAAAGCCTGTTTTGGTGTCCCTGCTTCTTTTCGTTACAGGCTTTATCCTCCTTGCTTCAGATAAAGCCGCAGGCAGAAAGAAGCTCGATCAAATGTCTTTCGCCAATAGCTTTTTTGTTGGGCTGGCTCAGGCTGCAGCAATTCTGCCCGGCATCTCCCGCTCCGGTTCCACAATCGCAGCCGGCTTGAAGGCGGGGCTCAGCCGCGAGACAGCTGCGAAGTTTTCTTTCCTTTTATCTCTGCCTGCTATTTTAGGGGCAGGACTTCTGCAGCTCGGGGACATAAGCGGTGGGGCAGTTTCAAGTGGCGCAATGATAGTTGGTTTTCTCACAGCTGCCCTGTCAGGTTATTTTGCCATTCGCTTTTTGGTCAGGCTTCTGCAGGCAGGCAGACTGCGCAGCTTTGCCTATTACTGCTTTGCAGTAGGTGCAGTGAGCCTTCTGGCCATCATCCTCTAGGAGGGAGAAATTTGGCGCAGCAGGAGATTCCAATCCGCAGGCGAAAACGGAGATTTCGCTTTCGCAAAACAAGCCTCTTGCTCCTTGCTTTCGTCGTGGTCCTGGCTTTTTGGCCGGCTTTCAGGTGGCTTGCCCTCTGCCTCCTGCGCACAGAACAGTCTCATTTCGGCGAAGTTGAAAGGGCATACAAGGGTCAGGGCATTCTGCTCCCTCGGGAGTATTTGCTCCTGGCCCCCATGGGCGGCAAGGTGGAACTGTTGGTGGAGGAGGGCAACCGCGTTTCCCAAGGCGCAAAGCTGGTCAAGATTACCAATGAAGATTTGAAGCAGCGGCTTTTGCCGAAACTGGAAGAGGTTGAAAAGCAGCTCGAGCAGCACGACCAAGAGGCAAGACTTGCCTTATCCAGGGCCAGCGGCAAGGTTGAAGAAAAACAGTTGGCCATCGACAACGACACCTTGAAGCTGAAAAACCAGCTTTCGAGGCGCAATTACGTGGCAGCCCGGCAACTGGAAGAACGACTTGCCAGGCTCACCCAGGAGCGGCGGGACGCTCTTGAGGCTCTGGCTGACTTGGAAAGACAGCTGGCTGCGGAAAGGGAGAAACTGGTGAAAAACAAGGAGTCCCTCGTGCGGCAACTGCAGCGGGCTGAAACCATCATCTCCGCAAAGCAGCCGGGACTCGTTTCCTTCCACCTGGACGGGCTGGAGGACCTCTGCCAGAAGACCCGCTACGATGCCCTGTTCGCCCAGGAGCTTCAGGCAAAATCCAAACAGGTGAAAGACAGCACACAGATCCAAGTTGGGGAGCCTGTAGGCAAATTAATCGACAACCACCAGTGCCAGGTTGCCCTGTGTATTGAAACAACCGAAAAGTTTGCAGAAGGACAAGCTGTCTGGCTCCGCATGCCTGGAGGGCTGGAAAAAGCTAGAATTAGGCGGGCTTCCACCAGCGGTGATTTGACATATCTCCTCTGCAGCTTGGAAAACTACAAACCCCAGTGGAACCAGCGCACCATGGACCTTTCGGTGATCGTGGAGCGCAGAGAGGGAACCATAGTTCCCGCAAAAGCCCTGACAACCAGGGAGGGAAGAGAAGGAGTCTGGCTGAGGCAGGGCGGTCAGTTAGTCTGGAAAGAGGTCAAGGTGCTTTTGAAAACCAAGGAACAAGCTGTTGTGGACGGTTTGCCTACTGGACAGGCTGTGATCAGAAATCCCCGCTTCTTGAGGTAATGGGGGAGGAAAAGCTTGTTAAATGGAGAATATGGAGAAGGAGTAGGAATATATGTCTATTGCAGAGAATCTGGCGCAAGTTAGAAAGGAAATAGAAGCAGCTGCTCGGCGGGCAGGCAGGGATCCGGCTGAGATCAAACTTGTGGCTGTGAGCAAGACTGTGCCTGCAGAAGTTATTGCCCAGGCAGTTGAAGCGGGAGTGGATGCATTAGGGGAGAACAGGGTCCAGGAGGCCCTGGGCAAGCAAGAGGAGGTCCCAGGTGCTGCCTGGCACTTAATCGGCCACCTGCAGACNNGTTCCAGGTGCTGCCTGGCACTTAATCGGCCACCTGCAGACCAATAAGGTGAAAAAGGTGATCGGCAAATTCGAGCTGATTCATTCCCTGGACAGCATCAGGCTGGCCCGGGAGATCGGCCGCCGCTCCCAAGAAGCTGGAATCACTACCGATACTTTGGTACAAGTCAACATCGGCAGGGAAGAGAGCAAGTTCGGTCTGCCTCGAGAAGAGGTGCTTCCTTTTATAGATGAGGCCAGGAAAATTCCAGGGCTGAAGATTTTAGGTCTCATGGCCATCCCGCCTTTTGAAGAGGAACCGGAAAATGCCAGGCCTTATTTTCAAGAGCTGCGCAGCTTGTTTGAGGAAGTTGCTGCCAAAGGGTGGCCTGAGGTGGAAATGCGCTGGCTTTCTATGGGTATGAGTTCTGACTTTCAAGTGGCCATCGAAGAGGGGGCCAATATCGTGAGAGTTGGCACCAGGATCTTCGGCCAGCGGCAATAGGCAGGAGGAGTATTGACAATGGCTAAAATGTTTGAGAAATTCATGAACTGGCTCGGCTATATGGAAGAGGAATACGAGGATGAGTTTGCTGCCGCAGAGGAGGTGGAGGCTCCTCCGAGGCAGAGGCGGCATTTAGTGGGACTTCCAAACCCCAACGCCTCAATGCGAGTGGTGGTAGTTGAGCCGAGCAATTTCGATGAAGTGCAGCAGGTTGCCGACCACCTCAAAGAACGGCGGCCTGTGATCGTGAACCTGGAGGCAGCTCCTGTGGAATTGGCCCGGCGGATTGTGGACTTTCTAAGCGGCACAGTTTACGCCCTAGACGGCGGGCTTGAGAGGATTGGCGAAGCCATTTTTCTGATGGTGCCGAGCAACGTTTCAGTGGAAGCAAATGGCTTCACCGGCGTCCGGGAGCCGCTGCCTTGGGAGAGGGAGTAGGAGTATGAAAATAGCAGTTATCGGCGGCGGCGCCATGGGAAGCAGCCTCATCAGGGGCTGGCTTGCCCAAGGCATGGCAGCAGAAAACCTGGCAGCCTCTGATCCCAGTCCGCAAAGACGGCAGGCAGTGGAGGAGCTGGGAATTGCTGCTTTCGAAAACAATCGAGAAGCAGTGGAGGGCTCTGAGATCGTAGTTCTGGCAGTAAAGCCCCAGATCGCGAAAACCGTTTTGGCAGAGCTCAAGGGCACAGCGGGCAAAAGGCTGTTTTCCATTGTGGCAGGCCTTACAACTTCCACCATTGAAGAGTACTGCCAGCTGCCAGTGGTGAGGGCAATGCCCAACAATCCCTGCCAGGTAGGGGCAGGGGCAATTGCCATCTGCCCGGGAAAGTTCGCCCAGGAAGAGGACCTGGCTTTGGCTGAGGAGCTGTTTTCTGCAGTAGGCAAGGTGGTGAGGGTCCAGGAAGATCAGATGGATGCGGTGACAGGCCTCAGCGGCAGCGGGCCTGCTTTTATTTATCTGGTTGCAGAAGCCCTCAGCGATGGAGGAGTTTTAGCAGGCCTTCCCAGGCAAGTGGCAACAGACCTCGCAGTGCAGACCCTTTTGGGTGCAGCCCTGACCCTCGAGAAGACAGGCTCCCATCCTGCAGTGCTCAAAGAAGAAGTGACTTCCCCTGCCGGCACCACAATCGAGGGGCTTGCGGTTTTGGAGAAAAACGGCGTGCGCAGCGCTTTTATCCAGGCAGTTTCGGCTGCAAGCAGGAGATCTGCAGCATTAGGCGGGACAAAGGAGCGACGCAATTGACCAGGGAAGAAATCTTAGCACGCTTTACAGGCGAGGATAAAATGTTGGCTGCCAGGGTTTTCGATTGGGCCCTGGAGGCCATGCGGCAAAACGACTGCCAGCTCAGCGATTTTTTAGATCCAAGAGAGCTGGATTTGGTACTCGGCATTCTCAAACAGTTCCCAGGCCTCCTCTGGCACGCTTTCGGCGGCTACAGAGGCGCAGAGCGCAAGCGGGTGGCTATCGTTCCCGATTTTTTCCCTGAGGAAGAATTGGCCTGGCAAATCGGGGCTGTAGAGATCAGGGGAGAGTTCGAAGACGATCCTCCCAACCACAGGGACTATTTAGGCGCTTTATTGAATCTAGGCCTGAGGCGGGAAAAGTTAGGGGACATTCTGGTGAGCCCCCAAGTCTGCCACGTCCTGACCACAGAGGAACTGGTGCCGTATATTTCCCAGGAACTGAAAAGGGTGGGCCGCTGGCACGTTACAGCCCAGCCCTTTGACCTTGAAAGGCTCACGCCTCCCCAGCAGCAAAAGAAGCAGATCCGGACCACCGTTGCTTCCATGAGGCTTGACGCTCTCGCCAGCGCAGGCTTCGGCCTCAGCAGGACGAAGGTGGTGCGGCTGATCCGCGCAGGGCTGGTGAAGGTCAATTGGGAACAGGCATTAAATCCGGATAAAACCTTGGCCCAGGGAGATGTGATTTCCTTGAGGGGAAAAGGCAGGGTGCTTGTGGCAGAGGTAGGGGGACTGACGAAAAAAAAGCGGCAGTATTTAGTGCTTGAAAGATATCTGTAGAGGTGGAAAGCTATGTTAAGGGTTGGTCGCTATCTTTCTCCAGTGGAAGTGAAGGAACAGCGTTTTGAGCAGAAATTCCGCGGCTACGATGTGAAGGCTGTGGACGAATTCATGCTCCACCTGAGCGCAGATTACGAGGCCCTGTACAGGGAAAGGCAAGAGCTTGCCGAGCAGGTGGATAGACTCCAGGAAGAATTGGCAAGATATAAGAAACTGGAAGACAACGTCCAGGAAGCCATTGTCACTGCACAGCAGGCAGCGAAACAGGTCACAGAGAACGCCAAGCGGGAAGGGGAGCTGATTATAGAGCGTGCCCGCTTCGAAGCTGCCCAGGAAAAAGCGAAACTCCAAAAGGAGGTGGCTGAGGCAGCTGAAAAGCTGGCCGCTTTGAACAATCAGGCCATCGCTTTCAGGGCGCAGATGAGTTCGCTGCTCCGGGGATTTCAGGAGCTTTTAGAGAGCAATTTGCCGGCAGAAGGGTTTGCCTTCCTGCAGGCTGCAGCTGCTAAGGAGGAAGAAGATGATCGCAGTGGTGGGGATAGCTCTGTCCAGGAAGAAGGCAGCCCAGAAGGTGAACGAGGTTCTGGGACAGTTCGCCAACCTGATCCTGGGCAGGATGGGGATTCCCAGCCCACAGCAAGATTTAGCGCTGATCGCTTTAATAGTCCAGGGGAAGCGCGATGAGCTGGCAGCTCTGACAGGCAAATTGGGCAACATAAAAGACGTGCGGGTGCGCCTTGCTGTGACCAGTGAAGAAAAATTTTAGCAGGTCTAGGAAAAATCCAGAATTAGTGTTATAATAGATCCTAGATCCCCCACACTCGGACCACCGACGGCTCCGACGGTTTCTGGGTATGGGGAAAAGAAAGAGGGGTGAAGGAGCATGTTGGACAAACAGGAAAAGGAACAGCTGATCAACAACTTCAGGCGGCACGAGCAGGATACAGGCTCACCTGAAGTTCAGATCGCGATCCTCACCAAAAGGATTTCCGATCTGACAGAGCACTTGAAGGTCCACAAAAAAGATTACCATTCTCGCCGGGGCCTTTTGAAGATGGTCGGTAAGCGCCGTGGTTTACTGAACTACCTGATGAAGAAAGATATCGACCGCTATCGGGCCTTGGTGGAAGAATTGGGATTGCGCAGGTGAAAAGAGCGGGTGATCCCGCTCTTTTCGCCTATTTGCTCAATGAAAGGTTGGTGAACAAATCTTAATGGAACCAGTGAAATTGGAGATGGAGCTGGCAGGCCGCACCCTGTCTTTTGAGGTTGGCCGCGTGGCCAAACAGGCCAATGGTGCCGTTTGGGTGCGATACGGCGATACAGTGGTCCTGGTGACAGCTACCATGTCCAAAGAACCAAGGGAAGGAATAGACTTCTTCCCGCTGTTAGTAGACTACGAAGAAAAACTATACGCTGCAGGGAAAATTCCAGGCGGATTCATCAAACGGGAGGGGAAGCCCTCTGAGGCGGCAATTTTGGCTGCCCGGACCATCGACAGACCTCTGCGGCCCCTTTTCCCGGAAGGCTTCCGCAATGACGTGCAGATTGTGGCCACAGTCCTCTCTTCAGATCAGGACAACAGCCCGGAGATCGCTGCCATGATCGGCGCCTCTGCTGCTCTGACAATCTCAGACATCCCCTTCCACGGACCTATAGGAGGTGTTCGGGTAGGGTATGTGGACGGAGAATTTCTGATCAATCCCACATTGGAACAGCAGGAAGCAAGCAAGCTCGATTTGATCGTTGCAGGCACCCGGGATGCCATTATGATGGTGGAAGCTGGAGCCAGCGAGCTCTCGGAGCAGGAGATGCTGGACGCCATTTTCTACGGCCACGAGGCTATCAAGAAAATAATTGCTTTCCAAGATGAACTGAGGCTGCTGGCTGGCAAACCAAAGCTTGAAGTTGAAGTTTTTCAGCTGGACGAAGAGATCGCGGCAGAAGTGGAAGCTTATGCCACCTCACCCATGCTTGCTGCCATCAGGACAGAGGACAAACTCGCCAGGCAGGACGCCATCGACCAGGTTTCTGCGGAAACCCGGGCGCATTTCCTAGAGCTCTGGGGAGAAGAGCTTTACGCTGAGCGGGAAAAGCACCTGGAGCTGACCTTGGAAAGGTTGGTCAAAGAAGAGGTGCGCAGGCTCATCGCAGAAGAAGCTGTGCGGCCTGACGGCAGGGCTTTGGATGAAATCCGGCCCGTCAGCTGTGAGGTTGGGGTGCTGCCCCGCACCCACGGTTCAGGCTTATTTACCAGAGGCCAAACCCAGGTCTTGACTGTAGCCACCTTGGGAGCTGCAAGCGACGAGCAGATCCTCGATGGCTTGGGCGAAGTTGAATCTAAGCGCTACATGCACCACTACAACTTCCCTCCCTACAGCGTTGGGGAAGTTCGGCCCATGCGGGGTCCAGGGCGCAGAGAGATCGGCCACGGCGCTTTGGCAGAACGGGCTCTTCTGCCTGTCCTCCCATGTGAAGACGAGTTCCCGTACACCATTCGCCTCGTCTCAGAGGTCTTAGAGTCCAACGGTTCCTCTTCCCAGGCCAGCGTCTGCGGCAGCTCTTTGGCTTTGATGGATGCAGGAGTACCCATTAAAAAACCTGTGGCCGGCATTGCCATGGGGCTTGTGAAGTACGGCGATAAAATTTCCATCCTCACAGACATTCAAGGGATGGAAGATCACCTGGGAGATATGGACTTCAAAGTGGCAGGCACTCCCGACGGCATTACGGCCATGCAGATGGACATCAAAGTTGAGGGTATCTCCAGAGAGATCCTTGAACAAGCGCTGGAGCAAGCCAGACGCGGCAGGCTTTTCATTCTGGACAAAATGCGGGAGGCCATCGAAAAGCCGAGACCTGAGCTTTCCCCTTATGCGCCGAGGATCTTTACCATGCAGATCGATCCAGACAAGATTCGCGATGTCATCGGGCCTGGTGGAAAGCAGATCAAGAAGATCATCGATGAAACCGGCGTGAAGATCGACATCGAAGATGACGGGCGGGTCTTCATCGCAGCTGTGGATCAAGCAGCTGGCGAGCAGGCTGCCAAGATCATCGGCGATCTGGTTCGGGATGTGGTTGTAGGGGAATTGTACCTGGGCAAAGTGACAAGAGTCATGAACTTCGGTGCCTTTGTGGAGATCCTTCCCGGCAAGGAAGGCTTGGTCCACATTTCTCAACTTGCCCACGAGCGGGTGGGGAAGGTGGAAGATGTGGTTCAAGTAGGGGATCAAATGATGGTGAAGGTAACGGAGATCGACAGGCAGGGGAGAATCAATTTATCCCGTAAGGACGCCCTGCCCAAAGAAGAAAAAGAAGAACAACCAAGCAAAGGAAAGCGAAGAAAGAAATAAAGCAGACGGACAAGTCTGCTTCTTTTTTCATGAAAAGGGGTGAGGCAGTGTCCAAGCAGATGGTGGCAGATCTTCAGCCGGGTCAGTTGGTAGACAGCTACTTTGCAGTGACCCAGATGCAGCTACAGCCTTATAAAGACCCTACCAAAGGACATTTTCTCTCAGTGTTGTTAGCGGATCGAACAGGGGAGATTTCAGGGAAACTCTGGCAGGGAGCCTCCCAAGTCCAGGGTATAGCTGTGGGCGATGTTGCCAAAGTGGTGGCCAAGGTTGAAGAATACCGGGGGAGCAGGCAGCTGAATCTCTCCAGAATCGAACCCCTTTCCCAGGGCGAGCAGGTGGATCTGGCAGACTTCCTTCCCACCTGTCCGAAGGGGAGGAAGGCTTTGGAACAGGAGCTGAAAGCAGCTTTAAGCAAGTTCACAGATCCTCACCTGAAGTCTCTGTTGACAACCTGGTTTTCCCGCCCAGATTTCTGGAACGAGTATCTCCTGTCACCTGGCGCCAAGCGGGTCCACCACGCATACTTGGGGGGCCTTGCTGAGCATTCCCTGGAGGTTTTCCACCTCGCCGGTGCTATGGCAAAGCTTTATCCTGTTGTGAACGAACAGCTGGTCCTTGCAGGCGCCCTCCTCCACGATGTGGGGAAGGTGAAAGAGTATAATTACAAGTATATCATCGATCTTTCCGATGAAGGAAAACTTTTGGGCCATATTGCAATGGGATACCAGATGCTCCAGGAGGAAGTGGCACACCACAGCGATTTCCCTAAAGAATATGCAGAGCACCTGGGACACATGATTTTATCCCATCACGGCAAAATGGAGTATGGAGCGCCAGTTGAGCCGCAGACCATTGAGGCAGCTGTGCTCCACCAGGCAGATCTGGCAAGCAGCCAGGTTAAGCAGTACGCTCAGACAATAGAGAGCGCTGAAGAAGAACGCTGGCTGTTCAACAGAGTATTAGGCCGCAATCTCTATCTAGGCTACATAAAAGATATTTGAAGAGGGGGTCTTTGTTGAAACCTAGCTTCTCGTTATCTGTTGAGGAAGT
>LFTB01000019.1:45940-49250 GCA_001512905.1 Clostridia bacterium DTU084
CCAAATGAGCTTGCAGAGCAAAAGGGGCCAACTGTATTCGCCATGCTGTGGCGGCAGCTGACTGAACCGCTTATTCTGCTTCTGTTCGCGGCAGCTCTGATCTCATATCGTGTCAGCGAGGTTACAGATGCTGTTGTGATCCTTTTGATTGTAATCACCAACGCCATCTTGGGGGTGTGGCAGGAAAGAAAAGCGGAAAAGTCCTTGGCAGCTCTGCGCAAACTCAGTTCCCCGCAGGCGAGGGTGCTGAGGGACGGACAGCCGCAGAATCTCCCTGCCTCAGAGCTTGTGCCAGGGGACATTGTCCTGATAGAAGAAGGGGACTTTGTTCCTGCAGACGGCAGGCTAATTGAGGCGGTGAACCTGACCACCGACGAGTCTGCCCTTACAGGTGAGTCTGTGCCAGTGGAAAAAGGGACAGACCCGATACAAGATCCGAAAGCCGGCATAGGCGATCGGATCAATATGGTTTTCAAGAGCACTATAGTGACGTACGGTCGGGGGAAAATTGCGGTCACTGCCACTGGCATGAAAACCGAGATCGGCAAAATTGCCCAGCTCATCCAAGAGTCTCCTGAAGTGGAAACGCCTCTGCAGAAGCGCTTGGCAGTCTTGGGCAAAACCTTGGGACTGGTGGCAATTGGGATCTGCGCCTTGATCTTTGTCTTGGGTCTCCTCAGAGGCAACGAGCGCGTCGATATGTTCATGACTGCTGTGAGCCTGGCTGTGGCAGCCATTCCTGAAGGACTGCCCGCGATTGTAACCATTGTTTTGGCTTTGGGCGTGCAGAAAATGAGCCGCAAAAAAGCCATAATCCGCAAGCTGCCTGCTGTTGAAACCCTGGGCAGCGCCACCACCATCTGTTCAGATAAGACAGGCACCCTTACCCAAAACAAGATGACTGTGCAGAAGCTCTATGTTGACGGAAAATTCCTGTCTCCGCAAGATGAGTTGAACCAGCCTGCCAAATGGCTTGTGATGGCAGGAGCGCTGGCATCCAACGCTAAGATAAACGGACATGAAGGCGAGGTCCAGGTAGTGGGGGATCCCACAGAAGGGGCCCTTGTGATGCTGGCCAGAGAGCACCAGCTGGAAGCAGAGAAAACTTACTGTTTCCTGCCCAGAATTGCTGAGGTTCCTTTCGATTCAGACCGCAAGCGCATGACTACCCTCCATTCCAATCAACTGACAAGAGACTTGTTTTTTTGGGGAGATCCAAAAGACTGCGACTGCATTTCCTTCACCAAAGGAGCGCCTGATCTGGTGCTCAGCCGCTGCAGTCAAATCCTGACAAGTGAAGGAATAGTTCCCCTCACTGAAGAAAAACGCCAGCAGCTTCTGGCTGCAAACGAGGATCTGGGCAAAGCTGCCCTGCGGGTCTTGGCTGTAGGGATGAAGCTTTTCCGCCAAAAGCCTTCAGACGAGGCTGAGGAACTTGTGCAGCAGGCAGAAGAAGGGATGATCATTCTAGGCCTTGTGGGCATGATGGACCCGCCCAGGCCAGAGGTGAAAGAAGCTATTGCCACCTGTTTGCGGGCAGGCATCCGTCCTATAATGATCACAGGCGACCACCTGGTGACTGCTAAAGCCATCGGCAAGCAACTAGGGCTTTTTTCTGCTGGCGACGAAGCGCTCACTGGCAAGGAACTGGAGGAAATGGACGATGCAACCCTTAAAGATAGGGTGAAAAAGGTTTCCATCTTTGCCAGGGTTTCGCCCCAGCACAAAGTGCGAATCGTCGATGCCCTTCAGGCAAACGATCACGTTGTGGCTATGACAGGAGACGGCGTCAACGACGCCCCTGCCCTCAGGCGTGCGGATATTGGCGCTGCCATGGGCATTACCGGCACTGATGTGGCCAAGGAAGCAGCTGATATGGTGCTGGTGGACGACAATTTCGCCACCATAGTGGCTGCAGTCTCAGAAGGCAGGACCATTTTCGCCAACATAAAAAAGGCCATTCGCTATCTTTTGTCCTGCAACAGCGGCGAGCTGACAACCATCTTTTTGGGCATTCTTTTCGGCTGGCCCACTCCCTTACGGGCAATTCAGATCCTATGGGTGAACCTGGTGACAGACGGCCTGCCAGCTTTGGCTTTAGGTGTTGAGCCTCCAGAGCCGGGGATAATGGAGAAAAAACCCCGGGATCCCAAAGAGGGTTTTTTCACGAAAATCTGGGTGCGCTCTTTGGTCCTAGAGGGAATCTGGATTGGGCTTGTGAGCCTTTTTGCCTTTTGGATGGGCTGGAGCGAAAGCGGAAGCGTGGAATGCGGCCGAACCATGGCCTTTGCCACCCTCTCTTTCAGCCAGCTTTTTCAGGCCTTTAACAGCCGTTCTGAGGAAATCTCCCTTTTTGCCCTGGGCGTCTTCGGCAACAAAGCCCTCAACAGAGCAGTTTTGTTCTCCGCTCTATTGCAAATTTTAGTGATGACTCTTCCTCCACTGCAGAATGTCTTCGGCACCCGTCCTTTGACAGGCATCGAATGGGGGCTGGTTTTAATCCTCTCCCTCTCAAGCCTGTTTTTCGGCGAGCTGCGCAAAGCTTTGGAGAAAAGAGAGCAAAATAATACAGCAGCCTAAAAGGCAAAAGCCCAGTTCACTTTTCCAGCTGTGAACTGGGCTTTTTTGTCGCATCTTTATGTGAGAAACCACTTTTTTCCCAAGAACTGGTTATTAGAGCTAGCATAAGGTGACAAGAAGCTGAGGGTATTGCCTGTCAAAAATAGATGGTATATTGTTAGAGCTAGCATTCAGAGAGCTGTTGCGGTCGCTGTCAGACAGGGAGATACCAGAGAAATGAGAAATTGATATGAGCCCTAGCTCAATCAGTCTTTCAGTTTCCAAATTTTGAAGATGTATCCTGGTACAAGTC
The DNA here is from genome assembly GCA_001512905.1 of Clostridia bacterium DTU084. Taxonomy (GTDB): domain Bacteria; phylum Bacillota; class DTU084; order DTU084; family DTU084; genus DTU084. Next base: position 48,813 of record LFTB01000019.1, read on the forward strand.
TAAAGATGGGGAAATTGACTGCCTGGCAAGTACGGAAGATGGAAATGAGCTATAGAGGTTAAGTGGCGATTTGGTGTTGTTGGTTTAGGGGAGGTGCAGAAAATCCAACGCAAGTGCAAAGGAATTGCTGAGAATTTGTGGTTCATAAGTAGAGCGGGTTTTACTGAAAAGGCGCAGGATTATTGTAAAGAGCAGGGCATTTATTTCACAAAAGAAATAGCCTTAAAGGAATTAATGAAATTTGCATCATAAAACTCAAGTTAAGACAGCCCTTCGGATCAAGATTAGGAAAGTATAATTCAAAAAAGGATTTTGCCAAGTGAATAATTTTGTCCGCTTTCTGTGTTTGTTGATGCTTCTAAGGCTTCGAGAAAAGCACTAAGTTCTTTCTTTAAGTTCTCGTAAGTTGCCGGTAATTCTGAAATTAATTGTGCAATT
>LFTB01000078.1:0-172 GCA_001512905.1 Clostridia bacterium DTU084
AGAGATTGGAGGAGCAGCTAGCAGCCTACATAAAGCGGCCTCAGGTTACAATTTCAGTGCTCGGGTTCCGCCAGATTCAGGTTCAGGTGTTAGGGGAAGTGGCAAGGCCCGGCCAATACAGTCTGCTTGCAGACAGCACTATCAGTCAGGCTCTCAGCGCAGCTGGAGGCGT
>LFTB01000078.1:232-3768 GCA_001512905.1 Clostridia bacterium DTU084
CAGCCTCCAGACAGAAGATTTGCTGCTGGCAGACGGAGATCTCCTCTTCATCCCCACCAAGCCGCAGGTTACAGTCTTGGGGGAAGTGTCAAGGCCCGGCCTGTACCTTGTAGATCAGGGTACTAGGCTCACAGAGCTCCTTGCCCAGGCAGGCGGTCTCACCCAACAAGCTGATCCTGGACAAGGGTACCTGCTGCGGGGTTCAAACCGCCTGGATCTGACAGAGGAGCACTTCAGCGGCAGTATCACCTTGGAGCTGGAAGATCAAGACACCTTATACATACCTTCTATGCCTCAGATCGTGGTTCGCGGCGAGGTGGCAAGACCTGGCACCTACAGGCTCCCTGTAGGCACTACAATCTACACTGCCTTAGCCCAGGCAGGAGACCTCACAGACAAAGCGGATCCTAAACAAATCATCTTGTTCCGCAACGGAGAAAGCCAACGCCTAGATCTCACAGCTGGCGGGGGAGAAGTGAGGCTCCGGGCTAATGACCTTTTAGAAATCCCCCAAGGCAGGCGTGAGGTCTTAGTCCTCGGACAAGTCCGCTCCCCAGGGGCATACCTTCTGCCTCCAGACAGCAGCGTTCTGGATGCCATAGCCAGGGCAGGCGGCACCACAGAACGGGCCAATACCGAACAAATCCGCCTGTACGCTAAGGGAGACTTTGAGGCAGAGCAGGTGCTGGCCTTAGGTACAGACAGACTTCTTTTCGAAGGAAATTTAAGCGCAAACCCCAGGTTGGGGGAAGGCGATATAGTTTTCGTGCCGGAAAGCAGGAGAATTGATTGGGGCAAGCTTGCCACAGTCTTAGGAGTTTTTCAAATCCTCCGGGAGATTTTTTTAGGGAAGTAGGGTAGAGCATGGAAGAAATGGAACTGGATTTGCGAGACATCCTGAACATTATCTACAAACAAAGGCTTTTGATCCTTATCCTCCTTGGCTGTGCTTTAATTGCTGCCTGGGTTGCCAATGAAGTAACTCCTCCTGTTTACAAGGCCGAAACCAAGCTGCTGGTGCAAGGGGATAAATCGCAATTAGTCCTCACTGAGCTCCTCCCCGGCAGCTCGCCAGATCGGGAACTGGCAAATTACACCCAAATTTTGAAGAGCAACGCTGTGCTCCAAAAAGCTGCAGGCAGTAGCAAAGAAGCCCAGCTGCTGAAAGACAGCGTCACCATCCAGCCGGAAACCGGCTCGGATCTCATCACCATCAGTGTTGAAGGCGAAGACCCCAAGTGGGCAGCTAAAATGGCCAACAACCTGGTGGAAGCTTTTTCCCAGCGGCTGGCTGAGATCAGCCGCCAGCAGGCTCATTCTGCCCGGCTTTTCATTGAGGAACAGCTGGAGCTTGTGAAAAAGGATCTCGCAACCAGCGAAGAGAAGCTGAAGGCATACAAGGAGCAAAATCAGATTTTGGAGCCCCAAGGGGAGATTGCCCAGGTCATCCAGCACAGCGCGAGGATAAAAGCCCAATTAGAAGAGGCAAGGCTCGCAAGCCTCGAAGCAGAACGGCAGATCGCAAGCCTTTCCGGCGCCTTGTCCACCAGAGAAAAAGAAATCCTCTCTGCCACCACTTTCACCCGCAATCCCCTCATCGCCCAGTACCAGAGCAAGATCGGCGAGCTTGAGGTGGAACTGGCAGGCAGCAGAGAGAAATACACAGATCAGCACCCCACTGTGATTAGCCTAGAAGCCCAGCTGGCCCAAGCCAAAAAAGAGCTGGCTAAACAAGTAGCGGAAGTTGTGGGCAGCCAAACCCGCAGCCTCAATCCCACCTACCAAGGGATTGAGCAGAGCCTGATTAGCCTCAGGGCTCAAGCCCTGGCAAGCGATGCGAAAGCAGCTGCCCTAAAGTCTTTGGTCAATGCTGTAGAAGCAGAACTTGCAGCCCTGCCCCAAAAGGAGCTGGAACTTACAAGGCTCGCTAGAGAAGTGAAGGTGCGGGAGGAGATCTTTCTCATGCTCTCCCAGAGGAGAGAAGAGATGAAGATCACAGAGGCCATGCAGACTGGTGATGTGCACGTAATCGACCCTGCAGTGGCACCTTCTGCGCCCATCAAGCCCAGGAAGCTTTTGAACTTCGCCATCTCCCTTCTCTTAGCCCTTTTTGCCGGCGTCGGCATGGCGTTCTTGTTAGAGTATCTGGACGATACCATCAAAACTCCCCAGGAGCTGGAAGCAGAGCTCGGCCTTCCCGTGCTGGGCACCATCCCCATGCTGACTGAGGAGATGAAATTCAAACGCCGGAAGGTCAAAAGCAAACATTCTGTAAGGCAGGTAAGATGATGGATAAGGTAAATCGCTATTTGATTTCAGACCTGGATCACCGCTCGCCTTTTGTCGAGGCATTCAGGACCCTCAGGGCCAACATTCGCTTTGTGGCTGTAGATAAGCCTTTGGAGTCACTGCTTATCACAAGCTCTGCTCCCACTGAGGGCAAAAGCTCAGTTGCAGCCAATCTGGCCATAGCCTACGCAATGAACGGCAAAGAGGTGCTGCTTGTGGATGCAGACCTGCGCAGGCCAACTCTGCATAAATACTTCAGCGCCAGCGGCTCCTTCGGCCTTACCAACATTCTTTTAGGCAAAAGGACCATCCCGGACAGTGTGCAGAGAACAAAGATCGAGGGTGTCTCCCTCCTCGCCGCAGGACCCATTCCGCCTAATCCTACAGAGCTTTTAGGCAGCAGCCGCATGGATGAGGTGTTGGCAGAGATAAAAGAAAATTACCAACTGGTTATAGTTGACACGCCGCCAGTGCTCGCAGTGAGCGATGCCCTGCTTCTGGCGCCTAAAATCGACGGTACCCTGTTTGTGATTGCAGCATTGGGCACGAAAAAGGATGCAGCAAAAGCTGCCCTTGCCTCTCTGAAAAAAGCCAAGGCCAGGGTGGTGGGGGCTGTGCTGAACAACTTCCAGATCGACCACCCCAGCTACTACTATTATTACTACTACAGCAGCGAGGAAAAGCAATGATCGATCTCCACTGCCACATTCTGCCTGGTTTGGACGATGGGCCGGAGCTCCTTTCTGAATCTCTCCAGATGGCCCGGCAAGCGATAGCAGACGGAATTAGAGAGATCGTGGCCACCCCTCACTTTTTGGAATGGAGGCCGAAAGCTATATCCTCGTATCTTGCCCAGGCTGTAGAGGCCAGGGACGAGTTTGCCCGAGCCTTGAAAAGAGATGGACTTGACCTTAAAGTGAGGCTGGGCTTTGAGGTGGCTTTGAGCCCCGAGCTGCCTGAGCTTGCAGCAGAATTTCCTGCCCTCACATTCGAGGGCCTTCAAAAATACATTCTCCTTGAGCTTCCTTCCCTGCAAGTACCCATCTATACTGAAGAGGTGCTGTTTGAGCTCCAAGCTCAGGGCATCTGTCCTATTATCGCCCATCCTGAACGCAATCAGGCCCTCTGCGAAGATCCGGAAATTCTTGAAGGGTGGGTAGAGCGAGGAGTGCTTGCCCAGGCTACAGCTTCCAGCTTCCGGCAGAGAGGGAAGGTTCTGGAAAGCTGGTGCAGGCGCGGCTTTATCC
>LFTB01000006.1 GCA_001512905.1 Clostridia bacterium DTU084
GCTGAAGAATACACTTCCCCGGCTCCGGGGATCACCAGGCGCTACCCTGATCGGCTGATCATTAATGTGACCAACCAGTGCGCCATGTTCTGCAGGCACTGCCAAAGGAGACGGCTCATAGGCGAAGACGATCATCATTCAACTACAGAAAAACTCGAGGCTGCGCTGGATTATATTCGGGCCAACCCCGAGATCCGCGATGTGCTCCTCACAGGCGGAGATGCGCTGATGCTCTCAGATGAGAAAATAGACTGGCTGCTGGGAGAGCTGGACAAAATTGAACACGTGGAGATCAAAAGATTGGGCACGAGAACTCCAGTGACCCTTCCCCAGCGAATTACCCCTGAACTGTGCGCTATCTTGGAGCGGCACCACCCAGTTTATATTAACACCCATTTCAATACTGCCCAAGAAGTTACCCCGGAAGCTGCTGAAGCATGCGCAAGACTTGCCAAAGCAGGGGTGCCTTTGGGAAATCAGGCAGTCTTACTGAGGGGCATCAATGACCATCCCCACTTGATGAAGAGGTTGAATCAGGCTCTTCTGCAGATCAGAGTGCGGCCATACTATATTTTCCACGCAAAGTGTGTTATCGGCACAATGCATTTCCGGGTGCCTGTGGAAGTTGGGATCAACATTATGGAGAACCTCAGAGGCCAAACTTCTGGCCTTGCTGTACCCACGTATATTATCAATGCCCCAGGGGGCTTGGGCAAAACGCCTATTCTGCCCCAGTACCTGATCTCCGCAGATCAAGGCAAGGTCCTCCTGCGGACCTGGGAGGGGAAAGTGGTGGAATATCCCAACCCCCTTCCGACAGTGGAGGTGGACCCAGAAGAATTCAAGATTCACGAACAGGAATTGGCAGGAACCAGTTAAAAAAAGCCTCCGCCTTGTGGTATAATCAAGGCGGAGGTGTTTTTTATGGGACTTGCCGCAGGCATAATCGGCTTGCCGAATGTGGGCAAATCAACTCTCCTCAACGCACTTTGCCAGGCTAAAGCCGAGACAGCCAACTACCCCTTCTGCACAATCGAAAAAAACATCGGCACGGCCAAAGTGCCTGATCCAATTTTAGAAGAACTAAAAGCCTTGCTCGATCCAAAGGAAGCTGTCCCTGCCACAGTGGAAATAGTGGATATAGCAGGGCTTGTTCCTGGTGCAAGTCAAGGTGCGGGCCTGGGGAACCGCTTTTTGAGCGAGATCCGCGAGGTGGATGCCTTGGTGCACGTTGTCCGCTGCTTTGAAGATGAAAACATAGCCCACACTGAAGGCAGTGCAGATCCCCTTCGGGATGTGGAGTTGATTGAAACGGAATTAGCACTTGCAGATCTGGAGCGGCTAGAGAAAGAAGCAGAGCGCACAAAGCGGGATTTTTCCCCCCAAGGCCGAAAGCTTCATGCAGTATTGGAGAAATTGTCTAGTGGGTTGTCTGCAGGGGAAGCTGTCAGGGACATTCCTCTTTCCAAGGAGGAGGCCGAGCTTGCCTCTCCCTTAGATTACCTTACGGGAAAGCCTGTGCTTTTTGTGGCAAACATAGATGATTCAGGGCATTACAAAGAAAACGCTGGCTATCAAGCGCTTTGTCAGCGGTTTGGCCCAGAGAATGTACTGCCAGTCTGCGCCAGACTGGAAGAGGAATGTGCAGAACTGGAGCCTGACGAGCGGATTGAGTTTCTCTCTCAGCTTGGCTTTGAGGAGGATGCCTTAGCGCGCCTCATTGAAGCTATTTTCAAGCTGCTGGGACTCATTCGCTTTTATACATTTGCCAACAACAAACTCCGTGCTTGGGAGATTCCCCAAGGCACCACAGCAGAGATTGCGGCAGGAAAGATCCACTCTGACATGCAGACGGGCTTTATCAGGGCAGAGATCATCCAGCTGGCTGATCTGAAAAAATATCCCTCTCTGCCAGAACTGCGGCGTCAGGGGCTTGTGCGCAGCGAAGGCAGAGAGTACCAGCTGCAGGATGGGGAGCTGGTGCATTTTCTCTTCTCAGGAGGCAGCCGATGATTTTCACTGCTATAAACGTCGGCACTAACTCTACCAAAGCTCTCTTCGTCCGCATCAATGATGCCGGCTGGGAGGAGCTTTCTCGGGAGTTGGAGGTAACAGGCCTGGGGGAGGGACTGGCTAGCGGCTGCCTTTCCGAAGCAGCCATGGTCCGGACTGAGCAGGCGATCATGAAGCTTGTGGAGCAGGGCAAAAAACTTGGCTCCTCCAGCTTTTGGCTCACCGGCACCCAGGCTCTGCGCCAGGCAGCCAACAGCCAGGAGTTTCAAAGGAGGCTGGCCCAAAGGAACCTGAAACTCCAGATTCTCACTGGCGACCAGGAAGCAGCTTTGAGCTTTGCAGGCATCACCTCCAATTTTTCTGGCAGCACTCCCATTTTAGCCTTTGATCTGGGAGCCGGCAGCCTTGAGCTGATGGCTGGCCAAAATAAATTGGACAAGGCGGTGAGCCTGCCCCTGGGAGCAGGGCTCCTCACTGAGAATTTTTTCAACTCAGATCCTCCTGCCCCGGCAGAGCGGCAGGCTTTGGAAAACTATATAGCAGACATACTGAAAGAATATACTTTTCCTGGTTATAAATTGCTTATTGGTGTTGGTGGTACTGTGACGGTTCTCTGTCAGTTGGCTTTAAGCCAGCGCGAGTACTCGCGCGATTTTCACGGTGAGAAGCTTGCCTACAGTACAGTGCTGAGGCTCTACAGGGAAATCTCCAGTCTTTCCCTCAACCAGCGTACAAGTCTGCCGGGCTTGGAAAATCCAAGAAGAGCCAAGATAGCTGTCGCAGGCGTTGGTGTGGTCAAGAAATTGATGGAAATTTACCAAGCTCCGGAGCTGATCGTCAGTGAGGCTGGGATTTTAGATGGCATGATAGAGGCAGTTTGTGCAGGGGAGCAGCTGGCAGATCATCGCATTCGGACAGTATTGACGGAGAGGGAGATTCTGATATAGTATATAAATGGGGACAAGCTCCGCTCAGGGAAAGATGTATGTCAGGAAAGAATAAAAAGTATTTTTTAATGTCGTCGATATGTAATAGTGCAAAAAAGCCCGTGGTCAGACGACAACTTATCAGAGTTATGAAATGTTAGAAATACGTTTTTCCCGAGGATTTACTGATTACGTTGATTTTAGGTTACACCTTCATCGGTGTTATATTTTTGCAGCTAAAACGGGGTTTATAGTCTACCTATGAGGAATGGAAATTTTCATCAATCAATGCCTGTAACGACTGGATGTCCGGGTTTATAGTCTACCTATGAGGAATGGAAATTGAGCTCTACTACCGAGCGAGATATCAGGTTGCTCAGTTTATAGTCTACCTATGAGGAATGGAAATCCTGCACAACCTCTTTCTCCCAATCCTGCAGATCTTGTTTATAGTCTACCTATGAGGAATGGAAATCTATCCACAATAGTGCCCCACTCTTCGCCTTCTGGCTGGTTTATAGTCTACCTATGAGGAATGGAAATCGCGGCAGCTAAGCGGTGATGACCGTCCTTGAGTATGTAGTTTATAGTCTACCTATGAGGAATGGAAATACGGTGATATTGTTACCGGGATTTGGGAGGATGACTTGGGTTTATAGTCTAC
>LFTB01000095.1 GCA_001512905.1 Clostridia bacterium DTU084
CTTCTCCCACAGTATACCCCCGGGCTTTAAGCTCTCCCATGGCTCCCAGGGCCATCAGGTGACTTACCACAATCAGTGCCGTAGGAGGATGGGGATTCTGCCACAGCTGCCTGACAGCTTCCCTGCCGCCATCAACCTGCAGGTTTCCTGCAACTACAAGTTCTTCGCCGTAAAAGATACCGTGTTTTGCCAGGGCATCTAAAAAGCCCCGTCGCCTGTTTTGCCTAGTACCTGCCACCAATCCGTCGATAAAACCGATTCTCCGGTGGCCTAGGCTGAGCAGGTGTTCGGTAGCACGAAAAGCACCCTTATATGTATTTACATACACTTGACTTGTACCCTTAAAATGGCTTCCAAAAGCTACTGTGCAAATACCGTATGCTCTAAGTTTGTCTAAATTCTTTTGATTTATTTCATTGTCTTCGGGCTTGGTCCGGGTGCTGCTGAAAATAACACCGTCTACCCTTCTGGCAATGAGGGTTTCCACGTGCTGGCTTTCTTTCTCGATCTGCCTTCTCGTATGGCAGAGAAAGACGCTGTAGCCTTCCCGCGTCAGGAGATCGCAAATCTCGTCGGCAATCTGTGTATAGAAAAAGTTGGTGATGCTGGGAACGAGTAAAGCAACTGTCTTGGTGGTCTTTTTTGCAAGGCTTTGCGCTATGGTGTTTGGTTTATATCCCAACTCCTCTGCAAGCTTCAAGATGCGCGTGCGGGTCTCTTCTTTCACAGGATGATTTGCACCTGCTAAAACTCTAGAAACTGTAGCAGCCGAAACACCTGCCTTTTTGGCGATATCGTAAATAGTAGCCATTTCTCCTCCGTTAGGTAACCGGTTTCTTTTTTCATTATAGCTAAACCAAAATTAAAAAGCAACCTCTCTTTTCATTTTTTGTCTGCTGAAATGTTATACCGTAAATGTTATAATATAGTTGGAATTGCCAATTATCTGCCTCAAGTGAGGTGAAGAAAGTGAGGGCTGTCACTCGTTTATGTTTCGAGCCGATGGAGCCGAGTCTAATACCTTTCGAAGTCGAACTTGTAGACCTTACAGACATAAGAGGCACATACTGCTACTGCAGACGAGAGTCCCTGGCAGCAATCGGCGAAAAGCTTAAAAAACGGAAAAGTCGCGGTCTCACTTTAATCGGCAGCGGCAATTATCATTATGTAACTTACCTGCTCATCTCTGAGCTCAACCTCCCATTTACTCTCGTCATCTTCGACTACCATGCAGATCTGTTCCCCACTCCCTGCCCAGAGGTGATCTCCTGCGGTTCCTGGGTCTATGAAGCTGTGAGAAAGCTGCCGCTGCTTAAAAAGGTTGTGCTCATTGGCGTAAACGATGAACTTGTCCCATTCATACCTGCAAAAATTCGTAGGCAAGTTGCTGTTTTCCCGTGCAGACAAAAAACATGGGAAAACAAAAATGCCGTCTTGGCTGCTATACCAACGGAAAACGTCTATTTCAGCGTCGACAAGGACGTCCTCTCTGAATCCGACGCAATAACAGATTGGGACCAGGGAACCATGAGGCTTTGGCAGCTATTGGAACTGCTTCAGCACATTGCCTCCAAAAAAAGAGTTTGCGGCATGGATATCTGTGGGGAATATCCCTGGGATTTTGTTCACAAAAAGAGAACTGCTCTGAAGATCAATATGCTGGCAGACAGCAAGATCATCAGAGCAGTTGTGCAGGCTTCAGCTGACGTAAAAGCAGGATAAATAAAAAATCTTTACAAGCTAACCTATCAACGCCACCTTTGCAACTTTTTTAACAACAATGCTTTTTTTAAAGGAAAAATCTCTTTTCGAACGAAAAATCTTCCGCAACAATACTCCACAAAACGCTGCAACCTGATCATCAAATTACGCAACTTTTTCGCAACAACATGTCCAGCAAAAAGGCCCCAGAAGCTTAATTTGCATCTGAGGCCTTAAGAATCGCTCATTCAGTCGATCCGAAAAAGCCTTACTTCCTCTCCTAAAACATCCAGCCCTTCAAGCTGTACTGCTTTTCCTGTTACCAGATCAACCGCCTTACCATCTGGCAGAGAAAGCTGGTTTAAAGTTACTTTCTCGCTGGCGAAATTAACCATCAGCAGATAGCTCCTGCCGTCTGCTCCTTCTACGAGCAAAGCTCGCAGAAGGGGATGATGCGTGGACAACCGGGCATATTTGTTCAAATTAGCCTTGGTTTCCTCATGGGAGGTGCCTGCCTGCAGCACAACTGCCAGGTCATAAATCACCTCGCCAGGATCTAAGACATGAAGATCCACTTTCCCGGGAAAGCAGATTTCATCAGCAAAAAGCTGGCCCCCTGTTGTGGAATTATCGCATCTTGTACAGTCCCAATGGGGTTTGAGGCCGACCTGCCTTCTGCCTGATCTGTAAATGGAAAGAGAATCTGCACCATACAGCCCAATTACAGAGAGTTTATCTTCCACATTAAGCCAGCTGCTTCGTAAATCGAAAAGTTCTTCACTGCTTCCAAAGCCAGGGAGCACGATCTTTCCTTCTTCTGTGTAGTAAGTGCGCTGGTTGCCGTTGAAAATATCGTTGGGAATCTGCAGAAACAAGCCCTTGCTGGAGGCAAGGAACGTTCTGCGCTCAGGATTCACTGCCCGCTGCAGGACAATTGTGGTAGCATCATCAGGCAGCGCTGCAAACACCAGCTGCTGATGTGCTGTAATCTCCCCTGGCTGTCCTTCTGCACTCATCCGCAGGGAATGGAAATCAGTCTTGCCCCAGGTGAGAAAGCCGCCTGGAAACAGCTTCTCTTGGTGGGAGACTACCTCCTGCTGGTTGAATGTGCCCAAACCCATGATCTGTCCTGCCAGATTTGTGCGCCATTCAGCCAGGTTGCTAGCTTCAGCAGGCAAGCACAGTCCTTGGGGAGGCTGGGCTGCTTCCCAGACAAAAGAAGCCACCCTCCGCTCCCCCCTCTGAAAAGCTGCACCGTGATACTCGTCAGACCAGGAAAAAGTGGGCAAGGAGGCTTGCGGAACCTCTGTGGGCAGGGAAAAGAGACGCCGCCAGTAAGCGCCCATGGAAATGGTCACAGCTCTGTCTGCCTCCAGGCGGGTGTAGTACAGAGGTGAAACCCTGCTC